>JBKBUD010000352.1:0-1888 GCA_046290865.1 Novosphingobium sp.
GCGTCTGTCAGAAGCTGTCCGGAACGCGCAGCTTCATCAGCCGCGTTTCCTGGAATGCCGAATCGTTGGCATCGGTGATCAGCCAGAGCGCGAGCCGCTTGCCCTCGGGCACCAGCGCCATCCCTTCCCAGTTCTCGCGCAAGTAGGGCCCGTCTAGCGCGGCTATCGGCTGCGTCTGCAAGGGGCGCTTGGGATCAAGCCGACGCAGATCGGCAAGGACAAGGCGCGCCTCGAAGTGTGGCGGCAGGAAAGCGAAGCGGCGCACGAGCAGCAACAGCCGGCCATCGGGCAGCGTCGCGGCATCGACCGGATCGAAGCCGGGCGGAACGATCAGGCCGAAGGGCTCGCCTCTGGCCTCACCGGGATGGCCCGGAAAGATCAGGCCCAGGTGCAGTCCGCCGCGCCCGGTCCCGCAGGCTTCGCACAACATCACCCAACGGCCATCGGGCAACCGCGCCATGGCTTCCGTGCCGCCGTTGCGCGGCCAGTCCGCGATCTCGGGGACCTTGATGAGCTTCGCCTTGCCGAGACGCGTGTCGATCCGCACCACGTTCCGATTGTCCTCAAGCCCAAGCCACAAGGCACCGTCGGGATCGTGAACGGCGGATTCGACATCGAAGCCGAAGTAACGACCGTCCGGCAAGCGCAACGAGACGGCCCGCTGGACCTTGGGCAAGCTCCACCCCGCACGCGGCGGCAAGGGAAGCGAAAGAACGCGGTTGCGATCGCTGATGGCAAGGAACCCGCCTGAGCGCGATTGCACGAGTGCAGAATAGCCACCGAAGAAGCGGTCAGTGCCGGTGATTCGCCACACCCCCTCAAGCGTGAACGGTGCCAGACCGGCGCGTTCGGCTGCGGGGACCTCGGCCAGGATGTCCTCGACCAGCACGCGTCCCGTACCGAGATTGGGATTGGGCCTCGGCCCCGTCCAGCTCAGCCAGAGCAGCGGAAGCAGCAGGAGAAGGAAGGCCAGCACTTTGCGCACGCAGGCGCGTTGGCACATCCTGGCCTGCGGTCAACCTTCAACCGCAACCGGCAACAACAAAGGGTCAGGCCAGATGATGTCAGG
Organism: Novosphingobium sp.; assembly: GCA_046290865.1. Taxonomy (GTDB): domain Bacteria; phylum Pseudomonadota; class Alphaproteobacteria; order Sphingomonadales; family Sphingomonadaceae; genus Novosphingobium. The sequence goes on from JBKBUD010000352.1 coordinate 1,070, forward strand.
CAGGCCGGAACTTCATCGCATCGCCATTGATGCAATAGCGCAGGCCGGTGGGCGCCGGACCATCGTCGAAAACATGGCCGAGATGACCACCGCACTGCGTGCAGTGCACTTCGGTACGCGACATGCCGAGACTGCGGTCGGTGCTCGTCGCCACGCCCTTGGGCAGCGGCTTCCAGAAGCTGGGCCAGCCGGTGCCGCTGTCGAACTTGGTGGTGGAAGAGAACAGCGCGTTGCCGTCCGCTGCGCAGACGAAGGTGCCCTTGCGATGTTCCTTGAGAAGCGGCGAGGTGAACGGCCGCTCGGTGCCCTCCTCGCGCAGGATATAGAATTGCTCCGGTGTCAGCACGCGACGCCATTCGGCCTCGCTCTTCATGATCGGAAAGGTGCCCTTGGCCGCAGGCTTGGCGCTGCAGGCACTGGCGAAGGGCAAGACCGAACTGGCGGCAAGGAAGGAGACGAAACGGCGGCGAGTGGCAATCATGGTCAACCTCAGGTGTCCTGCCGATGGGTGAGAGGGTGCTACCTCGGGGGGCGGAAAGCCCACCGGCAGGACTTGGGACTTTCTAGCCCGGTCCTGCCTGCACCATCGTGACGGATGTCATAGCACGACGACCTGTATCCGCGATTACCGCTTTTCGAGCACGACCTCGAGCTTGCGGAAGCCGTGGACGAAGTTGGCACGGACACGCTCCACCTCGCCGGCTACGCGCACCTGCATCCGCCGCTCGTGCATTTCCTCGAGCAGGATGCGCAGCTGCAGTTCGGCAAGCCGCGCCCCGACGCAGCGGTGCACGCCATAGCCGAACGACAGGTGACGCC
>JBKBUD010000053.1:0-9914 GCA_046290865.1 Novosphingobium sp.
CGCCGCTCGCCCTGCTCCTCGCAAGCTGTGGCTCAACGATTTCGGCCAAAGGGGCCGATCCTGCGGAAGCGGGCATCGCGATCACCGATGTCGCCACCTTTGACGAGCCTTGGGCGATGACTTTCCTGCCCGGCACCAATATGGCGCTGATCACCGAGAAGAAGGGCAAGCTCAAGCTCTGGACCGAGGGCAGCGACAAGACGGTCGAGGTCTCCGGCGCGCCGACGGTCGACTATGGCGGACAGGGTGGGTTCGGCGATGTCGTCGCCGCGCCCGATTTTGCGCAGAGCGGGATGGTCTACCTCAGTTGGGTGGAAGCCGGTCAGAACGACACTCGCGGCGCGGTTGTGGCGCGGGCCAAACTGGTGATGGGCGACGCGCCCCGCCTCGAAGGCTTGAGCGTGATCTGGCGGCAGCTCCCCAAGGTCACCGGGCGCGGCCACTTCTCGCACCGCATCGCCTTCTCACCGGACGGGCAGTACCTGTTCATCTCCTCGGGCGAGCGGCAGAAGTTCACCCCCGCGCAGGACCTCTCGGTCAACCTTGGCAAGGTCATCCGCCTCCTGCCCGATGGCTCCCCTGCCCCTGGCAATCCCTATGCGGACAAGGGCGGCGTTACGGCGCAGATCTGGTCCTACGGCCACCGCAACCTGCTCGGCCTCGCCTTCTCGCCCGATGGGCGCCTGTGGGACCTCGAACACGGCCCCGCCGGCGGTGACGAGATCAACCACGTCGAGCCAGGCAAGAACTACGGGTGGCCCTTGGTGTCAGACGGCGACCACTACGACGGCAAGCCGATCCCCCGCAACAAGACCCGCCCCGACCTCGCCCAGCCAGCGATCAGCTGGAACCCGGTCATCGCGCCGGGCGACATGATCTTCTACACGGGCAAGGCCTTCCCTCAATGGCAAGGCCAGGCCCTGATCGCCGCCCTTGGCGCAAGCGGCATCGTGCGCGTGAAGATCGAGGGCGAGAAGGCGACGGAACTCCAACGCATAGACCTCGGCAACCGCATCCGCGAAATCGAGCAGGCCCCGGATGGGACGCTCTATGTGCTGCAAGATGGCGAGGGAGCGAAGTTGCGGCATGTGGTGCCGAAAGGGTAAGTGCGGCTCAACTTCTAATTCACATCGTTCGATTCGACCGGCGCATCGCAGAAATTCAGATCTGCGCCCGGAGTACGGCATGGCCGAGACTTAAAGGACAATACGCAACCAGCATTTTTGATTTGTAGGATCGCCGCAAAGCGCTCGGACTCGTCTAACGGCCCAAACTCCATTTTGCTGATGTGTCCTTGAGGCTCTGGCAAAACCGCAGTTGGCAAGATGGCTACCAACTTCCCTAGGCACTCGGGTGCTGCGACGACTTCGAGGTTCGACCGGATTTCTCGTTTCACCGCGCTGCTCTCGTTTGGTGCAAAGGGAACACAAGCGAGGGGAATAGCCGCAAAGGTGAGTAGCAGTCTCATCGAAGCCTCAAAACCCCCGCGACCACCTCACCGCAACGCCACCATCATCCGGCGCGTTTGCAAAATGCCCCGGCTCCCTGCGGAAGAAAACGCTGGCAGAGGCATCGCCGCCCCACAGCGCCGTGGCCCATGCCAGTTCGGCGTCAAGCTCGCGCCCCTTCGGTGCCAGCGACAGCGGCACGCGCGTGAAGGTAGCTATCCGGGTCTCGTAGTCCCACACCAGCGGCAGGTTGAGCTGCAGTCCGCCGCTCTCGATGCGCATCGGCTGCGCGATGCGGAAGGCCAGCCGGTCGCCCACGGTGACGAGGTTCCGGCGCGAGATGTCGATAGTCCATGACGAGGACGTCAGGCGCGAGCCCGCCATGACGACGGCGCCCTTGTCGAGGCTGGTCAGGCCGAGATTGCCGGAGGCTGCGATCCTGAAGTTGCGGGCGGGCTTCCAATCCAGGGCGGTGGAGAGAGTTGTCGTCGTCGCACCGCCTCCCCCCAGGGCATCGGCAAAGCGCGCGCCGAGCACCGTGTGATCTTCGCGCATGAGGTCCACGCCGACCCGCCAGCCAAGCCCCCGCTGTGCCCCGCCGTCGAGCATTATGCCCACCCGGCGCATCCAGTCTGCCCTGAACTCCTGCCGGGGATCGTTACGCAACAGCATCCCACGCTCGCCCGAAAACGTCAGTGCGAGATTGCCGAGGCCGAAGCTGTCCAGACGATAGCGCGTCGCCAGTGCGGTTTCCGGCCTTGCCAGCACGCCGTCGTTCCTGCCCGCAACGACGAAGGGCATATCCTCCCACCCTTGCAACTGGGCGACCAGATCGTCAGCCGCAACCCTCCATCCGGCGGCAACTGTCGCAGACCGCCCCAGCCGCGCGAAGACCGAGGACGTCAGGACCCGCGCCCGTTCAACCTCGCCGGGAGCCAATCGCAACGGGACGACGCCGAAACGACGATCCACCGAAAACGCCAGCGACATCCCCGGCGCCCCGATCGAGACGGGGCGCTGTCCACCGGAAAGGCCCTCGTAAAGCGGCAGGCGCTGGCGTGATACACGGAAGCCGGCAGCAAGATCGAGGCTGTAGGCCCGCTCGTAGCCATCCAGCATGACCGCTACAAGCGAAGCTCCCTGCAGGGCATCCCCCATCGCCCCGCTGGTCGTCGCGGTAAGCGCATCGAGCGACACGGCAACCTGCGTGCCCGCAAGGCCCGTCGACCCCTGCGGCGCAAAGGCGCGCGCGATGTCGAGAATGCCACGGCCATAGACCGCGTCGGTCCCGGCGGTTCCGGCGTCGCGCGCGGTGCGCAGCAGGAGGTCGACGATCTGGGTGCCCGTCAGGTTGGGGAACGCCTGTGCCAGCAGCGCAACCGCGCCCGAAACCTGCGGCGCGGCGAAGCTGGTGCCGTTGACCAGCGTGACGAATGTCCCCTGGGCGTTGGTCGTCGTCTTGATCGTGCTGCCCTCATAGACGCAGCAAACCTCCTCCCCCTGCGCCATCAGTACCGATGCGGCCGAGGTCCCGGCCTTGTTGCTGAAACCGGAGGCAAGCCCGCTCGAGTTCACCGAGCCGACGATGATCACGTTGCCGCTGCCCGCCTGCAGCACGGAGACCGCGAAGGGATCTGGATTGGCAGGATCGATGGCGGGATCGGTGCTCTGACCTTCGTTGCCGGCCGAGACGATGACCACGACGCCGGCTGTTGCCGCCCTGCCCACGGCGGCCCGCAAGGTTGCGTTGCCCGGATCTCCGCCGAGCGAAAGGTTGATCACCCGCGCTCCCGCCGTCACCGCCGCATCGATGCCGGCGGCGATGTTCTCGTCAGAGAAGCTGCAGCCGTCGGCTCCGGTGCATGATCCCGGCGTATCGGCGCGCAGCATCTGCACCGTGGCATTCCAGGCGATGCCCATGACGCCCGAATTGTTGCGCGCCGCAGCGGCAGTGAGGGCAACCTGGGTGCCGTGTGCGTCATCGGCGTTGGTCAGTTGGCGCGTGCCCGCCACGTCGCGGGAGGCTGATGAAATGCGGCCGGCGAACTCGGTGTTGGCGGTATCGATACCGGAATCGACAATCGCGATGGTCGTCCCGGCCCCGTTTGCGCCCGCCTGCCATGCGGTGACGGCGTTATGGAGCGAAGGCCCGTCGGACCGGCGATATTCAGCGGTATCGAAGTTCGTCGCGGTCGGCGTTGGCGTGGACGTGGGCGTTGGAACGGGCGTCGGCGTGGGTGTCGGGGCTGGTGCGGGCGCAGGCGTGCTCGAGACGCCGCCACCACCGCCACATCCGCTCAAGCTTACCGCCAGCGCCACGATCGCGGCATGACCAATCCAGCGCATTCTCGACATCACCGTACCCCGGCTCCGGTAGCTTTGCGAATGTCTTGCTGATAACCCCGCAGCCGTAAATGGCGAATGACACAGATCCCGACTGGAATACGCAAATGGCCTTCGATCCTTCTATCGTCGACTGCTGGATCTTCGATCTCGACAACACGCTCTATCCGCCCTCCACGCGGCTTTTCGACCAGATCGACGAGCGCATGGGGCTATTCATCCAGCAGTTGCTCGGCTGTGACGCGATGGAAGCGCGGCGGGTGCAGAAGCTCTACTTCCACGATCACGGCACCACGCTGTCGGGCCTGATGCACTACCACGCCACCGACCCGCACGATTTCCTCGGCTTCGTCCACGATATCGACATGAGTCCGCTGGCCGCCGCGCCGCGTCTGGCGGACAGGCTCGCCGCGCTGCCGGGCCGCAAGATCCTGTTCACCAACGGCGATGATGCCTATGCCGCCAAGGTGCTGGCCGGGCTCGATCTTTCCGACAGCTTCGAGGCAATGTGGGACATCCACGCCATGGCCTACAAGCCCAAGCCCGAACCGTCCGCCTATACCGGCATGATCGAGGCCCTCGGCATAACGCCGGAAACCTCGGTGTTCGTCGAGGACATGGCGCGCAACCTCGCCCCGGCCAAGGCGCTCGGCATGCAGACCGTCTGGCTGGATCTTGCCACCGACTGGGGCGATCGCGCCAAGGACGATGCCGCGATCGACGTGGTCACCGACGACGTCGTCGCCTGGCTCGATCATACGATTGCGGCGCTTGCCGATCCGGCATCGCTGGGCTAGTCGCCACGCAATTTTGTTCCATACCGATCCCGCACGGAGAAACCCCATGACCACACAGCTGCAGGCTGCCATCGAAGCCGCCTGGGAAGACCGCGCCAATGTCACCCCGGCCAGCGATGCCGTGCGCGAGGTGGTCGAGGCCGCGCTCGAACTGCTCGACAGCGGCAAGGCCCGCGCCGCCGAGAAGGTCGATGGCGAATGGCGCGTGAACCAGTGGCTCAAGAAGGCCGTGCTGCTGTCGTTCCGCCTCAACGACAACGCGGTGATCGAAGCCGGTTCGGGCGGAGCACCTGCCTTCGACAAGGTGCCCTCGAAGTTTGCCGGCTGGGGCGAGAACCGCTTCCGTGATGCGGGCTTCCGCGTCGTCCCCGGCGCCGTCGCGCGCAAGGGCGCACACATCGCCAAGGGTGTGGTGCTGATGCCGAGCTTCGTCAACATCGGCGCCTTCGTCGATGAAGGCACGATGGTCGACACCTGGGCGACGGTCGGCTCCTGCGCGCAGATCGGCAAGAACGTGCACATCTCGGGCGGCGCCGGCATCGGCGGCGTGCTTGAACCGCTGCAGGCCGGCCCGGTGATCATCGAGGACGGCGCGTTCATCGGCGCGCGTTCGGAAGTGGCCGAAGGCGTCATCGTCGGCGAAGGCGCGGTGCTGTCGATGGGCGTCTACCTCGGCGCATCGACCAAGATCGTCGACCGCGCCACGGGCGAAGTCCATATCGGCCGCGTGCCCCCCTATGCCGTCGTCGTTCCCGGCGCGATGCCCGGCAAGCCGCTGCCCGACGGTACGCCCGGCCCGTCGCTCTACTGCGCCGTCATCGTCAAGACGGTCGACGCACAGACCCGCAGCAAGACCGGTATCAACGAACTTCTGCGCGACTGATTCAAATGGATCAACCTCCGTTCCGGTCCTGTCCCTGAGGGCAAGACCGGAACAGGCCGCTTCCCCACGCGTAGAGTCGCCAAGCACGGTTCTACCGAAGGAGAAGCGCCATGGAACGCCAAGGCGAAGAAACCCACGTCACCACCAATGAAGCACGCGGTGGTGATACCTACAACATCGCTCGCTGGGTCCTGGCCATAGGCCTGTTCCTGGCGATCGGGGCGCTGACAATCATCTGGGTGACGGGGGCGCTCACCACGCCACAGTAATTCAAAGAAGGGGGCGGCATGACGGCGGGCTGGAAGCTGGACAGGGACCAGCGCGATGCCCTGCTTGCCGCCCTTCCCCCACGCTACGAACGCGCGGTGGCAGACCACGTCACGCTCTCGGTCTCGGGCACCGATCTCCCCGATCCGGTATCGACCGCAGCAATCATCGGTCATGTCGACGATGGCACCGGCGTCGAAGCCTTTGTCGTGGCAATCGATGGAGATACGCACCGGCCTGACGGCGGCACGTGGCATATCACGTGGTCCCTTGCCGAAGGTCGGGCAGCCAAAGAGAGCAACGACGTGATCGCCGCGGCCGGTTGGACCAGCGTTCCTGCGATCTCCGTCGTTCTCACGCCTGCGCACTGGTGATTGACACAAGACCTCTGCCGCGCAACCGTCCGACGATGCCAACCGCGCACGACATGATCGCCACACTGAACCTGTCGGCGCACCCCGAAGGCGGCTGGTTCCGCGAAACCTGGCGCGCTCCTGCAGCCGAGGGTGAACGCGCGGCCAGCACTGCGATCCTGTTCCTGCTGCCAGCGGGCGAGCGCTCGCACTGGCACAGTGTCGATGCCGACGAGATCTGGATCTGGCAATCGGGCGACCCGCTCGCGCTCCATATCGCACCTGACGCTGCAACCATGCCGACGACGCATTTGCTCGGCGGCGATCCAGGCTCGCACAGCTTTCAGGGCGTCGTCCCAGCAGGCCAATGGCAGGCCGCCGAACCGCTCGCGGGCGAGCATGGTTACACGCTGGTTTCGTGCATTGTCGCGCCCGGGTTCGATTTCAGCGGGTTCACGCTGGCGCCGCCGGACTGGGAGCCGGGTGCATGATCCGGCAGGCCCTGCGCTGGGCACTGGCGCTGTTCTACTTTGCCGCTGGCGTGATCCACATCGCGGCACCGGCGCCGTTCCTGACGATCATGCCGTCGTGGGTTCCCGCCCCGCAAGCCGTCGTGTTGTGGACCGGCATCGCCGAACTGCTCGGCGCCGTAGGCCTTGCCCAAGGCGTTTCCCTACCGCTGCGCCGTGCCGCAGCGATCGGCCTCGCGCTCTACGCCGTCTGCGTCTTCCCCGCGAACATCAACCACTTCGCGCTCGACATGGCCAGGCCCGGCCATGGTGCAGGATTGGCCTACCATGTCCCGCGCATGTTCGCGCAGTCGCTGCTCGTCTGGCTCGCGCTATGGACCGGCGGGGCTACCGAATGGCCGTGGAAGCGCCGGACCCGATAGCCCCATGCTCCTTTCCGATCCCGCAACTTTGGCCGCCTGTGCGGTGGCCGTCATTCTCGTCGGCATGGCCAAGGGCGGCTTTTCCGGCCTTGGCGCGCTCGGCACACCCGTTGCCGCTCTGGTCCTGCCGCCATCGATTGCCGCTGCTATCCTCCTGCCCATCCTGATCGTGCAGGACGCGGTCAGCGTGTGGTCCTTCCGTCACGCGTGGGACAAGTGGATCGTCGGCTGGATGCTGCCGGGCGCAGTCGTCGGCATCGGCATCGGCTGGGCAATTGCGGCGAGCGTCGACGAGAAGGCGCTGATGGGCGTGCTCGGCGGCATCACCCTGCTGTTCGGACTCTACCGCCTGTGGGTCGAGCGCGGCAATCGCGTGGTCGCCGCGTCCACTTCTCCGGGCTGGGTCGGCGCGCTGTTCGGCATCGTCACCGGGTTCACCAGCCAGGTCGCCCATGCCGGAGGCCCGCCCTTCCAGATGTGGGTCACCCCGCGCAAGCTGCCGCATCTGACCTATGCCGGCACAAACAGCATTCTCTTCGCAGCGATCAACTGGCTCAAGGTGCCGAGCTACGTGATGCTCGGCGCGTTCACCCGCGAGGTGGTGGTGGCGGCAGCGCTTCTCGTTCCTCTCGCCATCGTCACCACGCTGATCTCGGTCCGCGTGGTTCGCGTGCTGCGACCGGAGCGTTTCTATACCATCATCTACCTGCTCATGGTCATGCTGGGCGGCAAGCTCATGATCGACTCGCTTTAATCCGCGCAACCTGCCACGGGGGCCCGACAAGGGAACGTGACGGGACAACGTAAATGAGCGACGATGATTACGTGTACGACGAGGACAGCGGTGAATGGATGCCGGCGTCCGAACTTGCTGCGAAGCAGGCCGCTGCCAATACCGTCGAAGTGCGCGATGCCGTGGGCAACATCCTTGCCGATGGAGATCAGGTGACGCTGATCAAGGACCTCGAGGTCAAGGGCGCCGGACAGACGCTCAAGCAGGGTACCTTGATCAAGTCGATCCGCCTGACCGGGGACGCGCAGGAAATCGACTGCAAGTATCCCGGCATCAAGGGCCTCGTCCTGCGCGCGGAATTCGTGCGCAAGCGTTGAGCCTTCACGGCAGGCGGCGCGCGTGTTCCAGATGCTGGCTCACGACTTGCGCCGTCTTGCCCGCAAAATCCATCAGCGGCTTGGTGTCGCCGCTCTGCGCATAGGTCTGTAGCATGGCCAGCGCCTTCTCGTGGGCCGCCACCTGCTGGCGGGCATAGATTGCTGCGACCCGGTCCTTCGGCGCTGACTTGAGTTCGTCCAGCATCGACCGCTGTTCCGCCGTCATGTCGGGCGTGTCGTCCAGTTTCACCTTTTCGACCTGACCGATCGCCTTGCGCAGATCGTTCGAGGACGCCTGGTGGTCCTTGATCATCATCTGCGCAAAGTCACGCACCGCACCGGTTGCGCCGGCTGACTGGACGGTCTTCGCGCTTTCCAGTTCGAACCGGTCGCTTGCAGCCATCGCAGTGGCAAAGGCCTGCCCGGTGAGCGGCAGTTCGGTGCCCGCTACCGCGCCCGACGCATCGGGCGGCGCCATGCTGGCCGTGGCAGCTGCGTTGTCGTCAGCCGCCGTTGTCGACGGTGCCGAGGCATCTTCATCACGATTGCTGCAGGCGCCCAAAAGCAAGATGGGCAGCAGGATCAGGGGGGCACGAACAGCCATGGGATACTCCGGGTCACGACATGGCAGCGCGCGGTACGGCTGCCATCGGGACAGCGGGAAGCCAAGGGCTGTGGGGCGGTTCCCTGATGGAGACGAACTGCCGCTCCACCCGGTCGAGTCGAGCTTCAGACTTATAAAATGTTATGCATGATTACGTATGAACGGGCAGGTCAGTTAAGCCCCCTCCCTTCACAAGGTGCTGTTAAAAAACGGAAAGTCTTCTGGTTGCAAATCCTGCAACTGACAGCACGGCAAATACAATTGCCGCACTGCACACGATTAGTATGCTGCAACGCAACAAGATAAGGGTGCTGAAGGCAATTTTTCCTTATCTTCCAGGAGATATTGCCATGATCAAGACTGTCCTCGCTGCTGCCGCTGCCGTCCTCATCGCCACCCCGGTGTTCGCTGCCGAACCCGAAACCGGCTCGTTCACCTACCAGGGCGTAAAGTACGACTACACCGCCGAACAGCAGGGCGACGTGAAGGTTCTCAAGGGTGCTGCCTACGCCGGCAAGGTTCCTTTTGAACTGAAGGTCACCAAGCGCTCGGTCACCGGCCGCTTCAACGGTCGCCCGGTCGCCTTCGACGTCAAGGACGTCAAGAAGATCACGAGCAAGGCTGCCGCCAACGATTGACTGCCCCGCAACACGGGACTGCCGAGCAATGTGGCGCAAGGCCGCCGCATCGCCAACAAGACGGCACCCGTGGACCGCATCAGCTACGCGCTGAACCGGTAGTCCCGAAAAGGGCGTTTCCCGCAGGGAAGCGCCCTTTTTCGTGGCGCTAACGTGGCGATAAGGATTCTGCCTTAGACCTTCCCGGGGAATTCGAGGAGGGACTGGATGTTTGCCATTGCACGCGCCATTGCGCGCCGACCGCTGCCTGCCCTGTGCGTCATCGGGGCTATCGGATTTCTGGCATACGGGCAGAAGCCCGAGGAGAAGCCTGCCGACCCATGGCGCGCAGCTCCGGTCGTAGCCGAGGCCGATGCCAAGCCCGAGGACTCGATGCTTTCAAAGGCGGTCGATAGCGCAGCAGACTACGCCGAAAAGGCCGATGGCACCGGTACGGTCGCCAAGGTCCGTGGAACGGTGGAAACCACGGCCGACAGCTGGGACAACTCGGCGAGCCAAGTGGCAAAAGCTACCGGGAACTGATCCCGGGGCTCCGGCTTTCCCCTTCTGGACGGGGGAACGTCGGAGACCTCGCGATGG
>JBKBUD010000053.1:10014-13811 GCA_046290865.1 Novosphingobium sp.
GGGGCTGGACTACGGGTCGTCTGGCGAGGAAGCCGAACCGCCCGGAGAGCACGAACTGGTCGACCTTCCGGTCGAGATTTCGATCACCCTCGCGGACCACCCATGATCCGCACCTCGAGGCCGCATCCGGCCGCACGTGCATCGTGTGTTGCGATCACATTCTCGAGTTGCGCTGCAATGGCTCCGTCGTCGGCCTGTCCATCGACCGGATAGCGCGCGATGACCATGCCGTCGGCAATGCTGGTCACGCAGATGTAGCGGATGGTCGAGCGGGCAGCGAGTTCGTCCAGGTCGACACCGTCGGCGAGACGCCAGGACTTGCCGCCGAGCGAGCGGATCGGACGCAGGCAATGGCGGCAGATCGAATGCAGCGTTCCATCCTCGTCCCGCGACTTTTGCGCAGTTGGCTGGTGCATGCGCGTGTACCAGCACTGCGTTAGCGTGTTCGACGTGGCGGGACGGATGAGCATGGCCCGAGAATGCCCCGGCATGGTTGGTATCGGGTCAACTGCCCGCTACGCAGAACGCCGGGGCCCCTGCTCAGGCCAGCGTAACGAAGATCTCGGCGACGAGCATCCACAGTGTGCCGGAGAGCCGCCATTTGGCCGCGTAGGTGCCAGATGCCAGTTCGACCTGCGTGCCTTCGGTAATGCCGCGCCAGTGCCCATGCTCCATGGCAATGGGTTCGACGCCGGAGGCGGTGACCGTATCGGCGGTGCGGGTGTAAAGGGTTCGGGGGCGAGCGCCGAATTCGCGCTTCCACGCCTGAAGCTGGGCCTTGCGCCCGGCGATGACGGCACTGTCGGAGCCGGTCACCAATATCGCATCGGGGCTGAGGATCTGCCCGATGGCGGGTAGGTCCGCCTCTGCCAGCGCGCGGTTGAACGCGGCGCGGCGGAGGCGGACCTGAAGTTCGGCGTCAGCGACTGTCGACATTTTCACGCGATGGCAGAAGCCACGCGATTTGAAAACCGTTCAGCCTGCTTGTGCCGGACAATCCGTCAAAGTCGATCAGGCCGTCAAAGTCGATCAGGCCGTCAGGGTCGATCAGGCCGAAGCGAGATTGACAGCCGAGGCCTTGCCATTGCGGCCAGTCTCGACTTCGTAGCTCAGACGCTGATCCTTATCGAGCGTCGCCATTCCGGCAGCCTGGACGGCCGAGATGTGGACGAAGCTGTCAGCGCCGCCGTTGTCAGGCTGGATGAAGCCATAGCCCTTTTCGGTGTTGAAAAACTTTACGGTGCCTACTGGCATGGGATGTCCTTTCAAGAACGAGGGTTGCCCGGAAGCGAAGGTGCCGCCGGGCCGTGCGTGGTTCGTCAATTGAAAGGAAATCGTCGTCGAAGGCCTCGCCCGGGCCAGAGCGCGAGCGTGGTAGTCAATACCGAAGTCCGTCGCAAAATTCGACGTCAGCGACACTCTTGTAGCATCCCGGCAACAGATTGGCGAACGTAATCGGATGATGGCGCTCGAACCTGCACGCAGCTATGGCCCCGGCATGAGCGAAAAGTCCCACGAAAGCCCGCATATCCTGGTCGATGGCGATGCCTGCCCGGTGAAGGAAGAGATCTACAAGGTCGCCTTCCGCCGCAATGTCGCGGTCACGGTCGTGAGCAATTCCCCCTTCCGGGTGCCGGTCCACCCGCTCGTCAAGCGTGTGGTGGTCAGCGACGGATTCGATGCCGCGGACGACTGGATTGCCGAGGCTGCGGGACCGAAATCCGTCGTGGTCACGGCCGACATCCTGCTCGCCGACCGCTGCCTGAAAGCGGGGGCAAGCGTGCTGTCCCCCGCAGGCAAGCCTTTCACCACAAGCTCCATCGGCAGCCAGATCGCGACGCGCGCGATCATGGCCGACTTGCGTGCCGGGGGTGACGTCATCGGCGGGCCAGCCCCGTTCTCGAAGACCGACCGCTCGCGCTTCCTGTCAGCGCTCGACGAGGTGCTGGCCAGACTTTCGCGTTAGCAGCACCTCAAGGCCACGCCCCGCGCTTGCGGAATTCCTTCTCGAGCCTGGCAAACCGCTCCTCGACATCGGCAAGACCATTAATGCCGCCATTGATGCGCCTGCGGTCATCCTCAAGGCTCGGCGTCAAGGCCAGCGCGTTCAATGCGTTTGTCGCCCAGAACCAGCCCGCTCCGACACATCCCCCCTCGGGCGTCCGCAAATAGGCGGGGATGTCTTCCACGGACATGCCGACCGCCTCCGCCAGCTTGGCGCAGTTGGCCCGGCCGGTGATCTGCTTTGGTCCATAGCCCTTGAACCTCCAGCCATCACCCGGCTCACTGTTGCCGAGGTGCTCTTCCCCCCAGGCACCGCCGTAGATGATGTTGGCAATCTCCTGCTGCCGTTCCAGCGACAGTCCTGCTTCCCCCGGCTTGCGGCCAAGCCTGCGGGCGTCCGCTTCGCTGATGCGATGCCGACCGAAGGTCTTCAGCAAGCCGTCCACGCTGTAGTTCAGGCTCTCGGTCATCCGGGTCAGGCCCGCGCTTTCGACACCGATGTTGGCCAGAAAGCTGCACACAGCGCGCGGCTTGTCGATGCCGAAGCGCGCGCAGGCGCTCTTCAGTGGCTCGACCCACCCCGCCAGTCCCGCCCGGGTATTCTCGGGGAAGACCAGATCCAGCAAGTCAACGTCGATCTGGAGCGCGGCAGACCCTGCCGCCGGTGGCGCAACCGCTGCCGGAAGGCTGGTCGGCGTCCGCGCCTTGGCCGGAGCCTCCTGATCTAGCATTTCCCAACTGCGCGGGCCGATTATGCCGTCGGCGACGAGGTCGTGCGCGCGCTGCCATGCGCGGACCTTGGCTTCGGTGTTGGCACCAAAGATCCCATCCGCCTCAAGACCGAGCAGCGCCTGAAGCGTTTTGACTGCATCCCCGCGCATGCCGCGCCGGACGGTCGGCCGCTGCTTGTCGTCTACCGCCGCGATCGGTGGCGGTGGCGTCTTGCCGACGAGATACTCGCTGACACCGGTGCGGAAGGTCGGCATGTCGAAGCTGGGATCGGGCTTGCGGCCCGGCGCATACTCCTTGTGCCCACAGCACATGTTGGCACCCGCCCCGATGTGCTTGAGGATTGCTGCAACGCCTCGACGATAGGCATCCATCTGCACTTCCGGCCATGGATCTCCGGGCAGGCCACTGTTCTCGGCCTCGATGCCGATGAAGTGGCTGTTGCCCTTGTCCTTTTCGACGCCTTCCCACTTGCCGAACCCGGCATGGTTGGCGCGGCCTGCTGCGACGACATAGAACGTTCCATCCCGGCCCAGGCCGAGGTGGCACAGGGGGCCCGGCAGATCGGAGCGACCTTTGATCAGCATGTCGAGCGTCGGCATGTTGCCGCCGCGCGCGGTTGCCGTGTGATGGCACATCACGCCCTTGACGGTGCCCATCTCGGCTCTGCCCCGTGTACGCCAGTTCGGCGTCTCGGCGACCTTGAGGCCTGCTGCTTCCAGCACTTCCGGAAGCCATGTCAGCGAATAGGTCATCAGCGTGCCTCCCCGCCTGCTGCCTCAACGCCGCCGGACGCTGCCGGCAGGAAGGCATCGTCAGTCACTTCGTCTTCGGCCAGATCGTGGTCGCAGACACAGCCATCCTCGCCGGATTGCTCGGGGGCGTGGTCGACGTCATTGGCTGTGGCGATAGCGGGATTTCCTCCCCCACCATCGCCCCCAGGCGTCGCTGCCCCGGCTCTACCAGTCGGCGCATTCGGTCCTCCGGGTGGCGCCGGTTGCCGCAGCGGGGGAGGAGCCGCGCCATCGACAACCTTTCCCTTCGCAAGCAGGTCCGGGACCAGA
>JBKBUD010000353.1:0-1874 GCA_046290865.1 Novosphingobium sp.
TCTTCTCGACCCACGTCATCGCCCATGCCGAACGCCTGTGCGATCAGGTGGCGATTATCGCCGGGGGCAAGGTGCCCTTCGCCGGGCCGGTCGATCTCGCCCGCGATCGCCTGCGCCCGCAAGTCCGCCTCGAAACCCGGGCACAGGACGGACCGTGGCGCGCCGCGCTTCCCGCTGATGTCCGCCACGAAGGCGCGTTCTGGCACTTCACCCTGCCCGAAACCGGCGTCGAACCGCTGTTGCGCGCGCTGATCGAAGGCGATGCCGGTATCCTCAGCCTCTCGATCGAGCGGGCAGGGCTGCACGACGCCTTCGTCGCCATTGCCGGCGAAGCGGCGGCCAAGGCCCTCGAGGAAGGCGAAGGAGAAGAGCGGTGACCGGATTTGCTGAAAAGCTGCGCGCCGCGCTGGTCATTGCCCGGCGCGATTTCGTCGCGGTGGTTTTCTCCAAGACTTTCATCTTCTTCCTGATCGGCCCGGCCTTCCCGCTGGTCGTCGGCGGGATTGCCGGCAACATCGGCGCGAAAGTCCAGCAGAACGTCGAGACGCCGACTATCGGCCTTGCCATGAGTGCTGACGACAACCGTCGCCTGATTGCCGCACGTGAGGAACTGGACGGGCGAACCGGGGGATTCCTGCCTGACATGACCGTACTGGCGGACATGGCGCCGGGTGAGAGCTTTGACGCAATCGGCGCTCTTGCCAGCGCCGACCGTCCGGTGTCTGCAGTTCTGACCGGGACGCTCGGAAAGCCGCGCCTGATCGGTCCGAAGGAGTCGGTGGGCCGCTGGCAGGGGCTCGTCTCGAATCTCTCGGGCCGCGCCTCGGCAAAAATCGCCACGGACTATCCCGAGGTGGCGGTGACCGTGACCAACACTTCGGTCGCCAAGGTCCGCACCGGGCAGGTCTATACCGCGCAAGGCGCACAAGTGCTGCTGTTCCTGCTGACGATGCTGCTGGCGGGCATGGTCCTGTCCAACCTCGTCGAGGAAAAGAGCAACAAGATCATCGAGGTGCTTGCCGCTGCCATCCCGATGGACGCGATGTTCATGGGCAAGCTGTTTGCGATGCTCGCGGTCAGCCTTGTCGGCATCGCGGTGTGGGGCACGGCCATCGGCACCGTCGTGCTGATGGGCGCGAAGAGCATGCCCGCGCTGTCGACGCCCGCTGTCGGCTGGCCCTTGTTCCTGATCCTCGGCTTCCTCTACTTCGCGATGGCCTACCTGCTGATGGGATCGCTGTTCCTGTCGATCGGCGGCATGGCGGCGACGGTGCGCGAGGTGCAGACGCTGTCGATGCCGGTCTCGATGTTCCAGCTCATGGTGTTCTTCTTCTCCAGCTATGCGCTGACGGTGCCGGGCACCTGGGTCGAGTGGCTCTCGGTGATCTTCCCGGTCAGCTCACCTTACGCGATGCTGGCGCGGGCCGCACAGCAGCCTGCCGTCTGGCCACATGTCGTTGCGCTGCTGTGGCAGGCGTTCTGGGTGGTGGTGATCGTGCGGGCAGGGGCGCAGCTGTTCCGCCGGACGGTGATGAAGTCCGGCCCGGCGCGCGGCAAGGCCAAACGCGGCCTGTTCCGGCGCAAAGCTTATTGACACCAGTGTAGGTTGTGGCAATCTGTCACCGTGACGAGGATCGCGCGGCCAACGCGCGGCCTTTCCGGAGGATAGCCATGGCCACGCAGCTTGCACCCGAAGCCCCGCAGTTCACCTACCGCAGTTCCCCCACCGCGATCGAGGCGTTCACCGCCTGGCTCAAGGAAAACCCGCAGGCCTTCCCGCCCCATACCCACAAGTGGGACGTCAGCCGCTCCGACATCTATGTCGAGGATCGCTGGCAGCCGATCTTCGCCGAGATGCGCCGCGAAGCTCCGGT
>JBKBUD010000354.1:0-1872 GCA_046290865.1 Novosphingobium sp.
ACCCATTCCTGTCCCTGGCTCAGCATCATGCGCTTTTCGCCGCGCACCAGTGCCGTGCCGTTGGACCTGACTTCCGCGATCGTCACCGCAACCTCGCCGGCGAGCGTGCTCGTCTGCGAGGCATTGCCCTGACCATTGAACGACGATCCGCCCGAAGCATTAAGGGAGCTGGGCTTGATGAACGACAGCGGCCCGGTGGTCGGCGGGGTGACCGAGAACTGGCCGGACTTCTGCGTTTTCGACCCAGCGGTCTTGGCGCTGGTCATGTTCTCGACCAGCGTGACCGTGACGAGATCGCCCACCGCATGGGCGCGGCGGCCCTCGACGAAGCCAGTGTAGCCAGTGCTGACGTTGAAGATCGAGCCTGCGGTCGGCGGAGTGGTCTGAACCGGCACGGCGGGCGCAACCACCGGCTCGAAGCCCTTCTTGGGCTTGGCGGCAGAGGCGGGGTCTGTGCCGAAAATGACAGCGGCGGCGACGAGCGAGCCGACCAGCAGCGCGCGCAGCGCGGTCTTGCGACGGCGCGGGCTGGCTGCGGCGTCTGGGGCGAAATGGCGATCGAAAGGCGTTTCCATGGGGATCACAGCGTCTGGTTTGCGTTCTTGAGCATCTCGTCGACTGCCGAGACCATCTTGGAATTGATCTCGTAGGCGCGCTGGCACTCGATCATGTCGACCAGCTCCTCGACGACGTTGACGTTGGAGCCTTCGAGGTAACCTTGCTGGATCTTGCCGCGTCCCAGTTCTCCCGGAACGCCGACCTGCGCCGCACCAGAGGCAGCGGTTTCCTGCAGGAAGTTGTCGCCCATCGACCTGAGGCCGCCGGGATTGGCGAAGCTGGCGACGGTGATCTGGCCAAGCTGCGCAGGCTCGTTCTGTCCGGCGATGGTTGCCGAGACGGTGCCATCGTTGGCGATGGTGATCGCGCTGGCACCTTCGGGGATGGTGATCGCCGGGTTGAGTGGATAGCCCTGCGCCGTCACCAATACGCCCTCGGCCGAGCGCGAGAAGTTGCCGGCGCGCGTGTAGGCGAGCTGGCCGCCTGGCATCGTCACCTGGAAGTAGCCATCGCCATCGAGCGCAAGGTCCAGCGCATTGCTGGTGCTCTGCAGCGTGCCCTGGCTGTCGATGCGGGTGGTCGCCTGCACGGCAACGCCGGTGCCGAGGTTGAGGCCGGTGGCATAGGCGGTTTCGTTCGACGACTGCTGCCCGGCCACGCGTGCATCCTGATAGGCGAGCGTGGCAAAGTTGGCGCGGTCGCGCTTGAAGCCGGTGGTGCCGACGTTGGCGAGGTTGTTGGCGATCACGCGCATCCGCGTGTCCTGCGCTTCGAGGCCGGTGCGGGCGACGTGTAGGGCTGAGCTGGGCATCGTGGGTTACCTTTGCGATCAGGAAATGCGCATCAGGGAAGCGCTGGATTCATCGACTTCCTTGGCCTGGGAGACGACCTTGGTGCGCATGTCGAACAGGCGCTGGGCTTCGACCATCTCGACAAGGACGCGGGTGGGATCGACGTTGGATTGTTCGAGGCTGCCGACCATCAGCCGGGCCTCCTCGTCCTGCGGGAGCACGCCGGGCTGGCCGTTCTGGCCGGGTACGCGGAACAGGCCGTCGAGGCCTTTCTCGATCCTGCTGCCAGTGGTCGAGGCGATCTTGATACGGCCGACCAGCTGGGGAGGCTGGTCGGGCGCTTCGGGATTGGCCACGGAAACGCCGCCATCCGGGGAGATTGTCACCTTCGAGCCGAGCGGCACCGTGATCGGGCCGTTCTCGCCGATGACCGGACGGCCATCGCCGTTTTCCAGCACGCCGCCCGCGCTCACCGCCAGATCGCCGCGGCGCGAATAGACTTCGCTGCCGTCCTCGGCCTGCA
>JBKBUD010000054.1:0-13665 GCA_046290865.1 Novosphingobium sp.
ATCACTGGCTGGCCGGGTATCAGATGCCGAAATCGGTCAGCCTGATCGAATGCGCCGCAGCCCCGTCGTTGTTCTACGCCGACTGGGTGGTCCGCATACCTGAAGACTGCGCCCGGCTTCGCGCATGGCGGGCGCACCTTCTGGCTTTGCCGCCGGTCGCACGGTGCGTGGAGGATGCCCGGCGATTCCGGCACTACTTCCCACTGGGTGCGCCCGACCGAGATTGACCGACAAGGAAAGAGACCATGTACGAGCTTTCGATCAGTCGGTTCATCGCGGCGAGTCCCGACAAGGTCTGGGACGTGCTTGCCAACCGGCAGGAGGAATGGTGGTGCCCGAAACCATGGTACGTCACCATGGTCGCGCAGGAGCGGCGGCCCGGTGGGCGCGCGGCAATGGTCATGCATGGCCCTGATGGCGAGGAGATGCCGCAGGAAGGCATCTTCCTGGCGTGGGAAGAAGGCCGGCGGTTCATCACGACTGATGCCATGACGCATGATTTCCAGCCTTCCGGTCCCTTCATGATCGGCATCTGGGAAGTGGTGCCCGAAGGCGGCGGCACACGCTATACGGCCAGCGCGCGACACTGGACCGAAGAGGCGATGCGGCAACACGCGGAGATGGGCTTCGCAGCAGGGTGGAATGCATGCGCAGATCAGTTGCAGGCGCTCGCCGAGGCTGATTGACGGAAGGTCGGGGCAGGCGCAATCTCGCCACATGGGAGAAATGGCGCAGGCACCGGCGCAGTTGGCCGGCTTCGATCGTGAGGAGTGGCAGGCCCTGCTCGGCAATGCCGCGCCATTCTCGGCAGTAGCCGGGGAAGTCCTGTTCCGGCAGGGCGATCATGCCGATGCGCTTTACCTTGTCGAGGCAGGCCTGCTGGAAATCGCCGCGCGCATTCCGGGCGATGACAACGCAGTGATCTCGGCGATCCGTCCGGGCGAAGTGGTCGGGGAGTTCGCCCTGCTTGACGATGGTCCACGTTCGGCACGCGTGCGGGCGGTGGAAGACACGCGCGGATTGGTCATATCCGGCCGTCGATTCCGCGCGCTGCTGGCCGATGGGTCGCAATGGGCCGTGCTACTCGGTCATGCCCTGCGCCGCCTCGTCGCCTCGCGAACGCGGACCACGCTGGAGCGGATTGTGGCTGAAGGGCATTTCGATCCCCACGCCCTGCGGCAACTTCATGCCGGACCGCCTCCGGTGCGGTCGCTGTCCGATCCGCGCGCGCTCGCGCGGGATCTCGCCCGCCTGAGAGGAGTAGAGGACCTGGTGGTGACCGGGCAGGCGTTCGAAGCACCGCGCGGCGCGACGATTGCAACGCCCGGTGACAGTCAGGACGGTCTGCATCTCGTCCTGCGCGGCGCTGTGCGGGCGGCGGTGCCGCGTGGCGCCATGGCCGAGCAGGTTTTCGTGTTCGGTCCCGGCTGCTTCGTCGGTCTCACCGGCCACAGCGACGGCGGGCCGCAGCCTTTGCTGGTCACGGCGGCGGAGCAGGCGCAGCTGGTGCACCTTCCCGCCGCTGCGCTTGCCGCGCTGGAAACTGATGCGCCGGCATGGCTGCCTGCGCTCCATGCGGCGTTCGGGCGGCAACTGGTGCAGGACCAGCGCAAGGCCAACCGGCACCTCGGCCGCTCGCTGTCGCTGGCACGGTTCAACCATGCAGGGGAGCTTGGCTGATGTGCCGGATCCTCAGCTACCTCGGTACGCCGGTCCTGCTCGACGATCTGCTCTATGCGCCCGATTCCTCGCTGCTCAACCAGACCATCGGCGCGCAGATGCTGCAGATGCTGAACCTGGCCGGGTTCGGCATGGCGGCGTGGGACGAGGCGAGCCATGCGCCCAACGTCCCGTTCCGCTACCGCACCACGCAGGTCGCGCTGTTCGACCGCAATCTCAAGGCGCTTGCCGGAAAGCTGCGTTCCTCAGCGCTGCTCGCGCACATTCGCGGGGTGCCCTACAACTCTACCGTTCAGATCAACGAACAGAACTGCCACCCCTTCCGCTTCGATGGCGTGCCGCTGTCGATGGCGCACAACGGCGATCTGGCCGGATTCCGCGACATGCGCTTCGATCTCGCGCCGCATATCCGGCCGGAGTTCGCCAAGCAAATCCAGGGATCGACCGACAGCGAATGGATTTACGCATTGGTCGTCTCGGCACTGCCTGACCCTGCGGGGATCAACGAGCCGGACGCCATCCTCGCCGCGATCCGCCATGCCTTGAGCGTGCTGCGCGAGGCGCGGGCTCGGCATGGCATCACGCGGTCGAGTTCGACCAACCTGATGTTCTGCGATGGCACCAACCTTGCCGCCGTCCGCTTCACCTTCGACTTCGGGCACTTCGATGCAGGAGCGCTGCAGGGCAGCTCGGAATATCTCTCGATGTGGTACACCTGCGGACGGGACTATGGCCTGCACGAGGGCGAATGGAAGCTGACCGGCGGCGCGATCGATGCCGACAGCGTGATTGTCGCCTCCGAGCCGCTGACCCGCGATTTCGCCACATGGATCGAGGTGCCGGAGTATTCCGCTCTTCTCGTCCGGCGCGATGGCGACAGGCGGCGGGCGGAGATTCACGCTCTGGAAGTCTGACCTGCAACTGTTACCCTGCGCATGGCAGAGAAGGGGATTTCCAATGAGCCTGTTCGATTCGATCCTTGGCCAGGTGGCTGGCAATGTCGATGTGAAGAACCTCGCGGCGAAAGTCGGCATCGATCCCGATATGGCTGAGAACGCGATTGCGGCGCTGGCTGCAGGGCATCAGTCGAAGGGTGACACGATTGAGACTGCTGCCGCAAACTCCGGGCTTGATGCCGCGAAGCTGCAGGAAATCGTCGGCCACATCGGTGGCGAAGGCACGCTTGCCAGCTTCGCCTCGGCGCTCGGCCAGAACCCGGATGCGTTGAGCAAGGTATCCGCCTTCCTCGACAAGGACGGCGATGGCAATCCGCTCGATGACCTCGCCGGTATGGCCAAGGGCCTGTTCAGCCGCTAACGGGCGCGCATGCTTGATGCTGCGCTTTCACTGATGATGCTTGCTGCCATCGCCTTGGTGGGCGGTGCGGTGTTCCTGCTCCGCCGGGGCGAGCGCAAGCGGCCGGTCCTGATGCTGACGCTCGCCGGGATCATGGTGGTGAACCTGATCATCTGGACCTTGCCCGATCGCACTGGCACCACGTTGAAGGCGGCGGCGGACGCGGGGCCGACGCAGTAATCAGCCCATGATTCAGCCAAGCTCGATGCAGCCGCCATCGACGCTGAGATCCACGCCGTTGATGAAGCTGGCTTCCGCGCTGGCGAGGAAGAGCACCGCGCGCGCGACTTCCTCTGCAGTGCCCATGCGGCCAATCGGCACTACCGAGGAGAGCATGTCGCGCATGCCCTGGATCTCCTCGGGCGTGGCGTCGCGCTTGAAGATTTCGGTGTCGGTCGGGCCGGGGCTGACCATGTTCACGCGAATGCGGCGCGGCAGCAGCTCCTTGCCGATGATACGGGCCATAGCGCGCAGGCCCGCCTTCGCCGCAGCATAGGCGACGTTGCCGGGCACCGCGGCGGTCGATCCGATCGAGCCGGTGATGACTATCGACCCGCCGTCGCGCATCAGCGGCAGCGCCTTCTGGATCGCGAAGAACGCGCCGCGCAGGTTGACAGTGTGGATCTGGTCCCAAAACTCGGGCGTGACGTCCGGCACCATGGCGAAGCCGCCTACGCCCGCGTTGACGAACAGCACATCGATTCCGCCCAGAGCTTCCTCGATCTCGCCCAGTGCCGCTTCGGTCTGGCCAAGGTCGCCGATGTCGGAGCGGATGCACAGGGCATCGAGTTCCCCGGCGACCTCCCGCAAGGTTTCGGTATTGCGCCCGGTGATGGCGAGCTTGGCACCCTCGGCTGCAAACATCCGCGCGGCGGCAAGGCCGATCCCCGCGTTGCCGCCCAAGATAGCCACGCACTTGTTGTCGAAGCGCATTGGTCGTTCTCCCTGCAACATCTCATAATCCACCGTCACCCCGGGCTTGACCCGGGGACCCGCTCGGAAAGCACATTGCTGCCGGTCACAAGCGGGACCCCGGGTCAAGCCCGGGGTGACGAAGCAAGGGGAGGGCCCGCTCAGAACATCGTGTTGGCGTTGGCGGCAGTCTCCGGCACCGGCGAGAGCACGTCCCAATGTTCCATCACCCGGCAGCCTTCAACGCGGAAGATGTCGACCACGGCAAAGCCGCGCTTGGCCGCTGCGTCGCCGTTCTCCATCCAGCCGTGGCTGTGGACCGCGACGAGGTTGCCGTCGGCGATGATGCGGTGGATCGTCGTGCGCTGTCCGGGATTGTCGGCCACGAACTTCTCGAGGAAGCCGATAGCCGCTTCCCGACCCGTGGCGGCATAGGGGTTGTGCTGGATATAACCGGGATCAACCCAGCGTTCGAACGAGGAGCGGACCTTCTTCTGGATGTAGAACTCGTCCATGAAATTGCTGACGACTTGCTTTGGCGTCAGCTTGCACTCTTCGGCCTGTGTGGCGGTGGTGGTGAGGGCAAGGGCAATTGCTGCGGTTACGAGGCGCATCGTGTCTCTCCCTTCAAAACATGCTGTTGGGGTTGACCGGCTGGGCCGGCACATCCTGGATCACGTCCCAGTGCTCGACGATCAGGCCGCCTTCCACGCGGAAGATATCGACCACGGCAAGCCCCGGATCGCCCGGCCAGCGCACGACATGGGTGTGCGTGATGACATGATCGCCGTCGACGAAGCTGCGGTGGATGGTCTGGGTGGCATCTGGCGATTCCGTGTGCACACGATCAAGAAAGCCCTTGAGAGCCTCCACCGTCGGTTCGGCCAGCGAGGAATGCTGGACGTATTGCGGGGCGATGTAGCGGTCCACTGCGCTGCTATCCATCGCGATCAGGACCTTGTGGTACATCTCCAGCACGAGGTCGTGGTTGGCCTGTTCGGCCGCTGTCCGCGCCATGCGCCTCTCCCCTTTATTTATAACAATTGGTAGAGTATGCCTTGCGACGAGAAGGCCGTCAAAGCCTCAATTTGCCTTGGGAGAATCGATGACCCGCGCCGAGCTCTATGCCGTCCTTGACCGGTTCCTCGCCGCGCTGAACGCGCGCGATCCGCAGGCGCTCGACTGGGCGCCGGGCGCGCATCACAGCGAGAACAATGTCATGCTGGAGATCGGCGATGGCGTCTGGGGAACGATCGACCGGCTGGGCGACTACCAGTTGCGCTTTGCCGACGTGAGGAGCGGGCAAGTGGGCTACTTCGGCACGGTGATCGAACCCATCGAGGAATCGGCTT
This sequence comes from Novosphingobium sp., assembly GCA_046290865.1. GTDB lineage: Bacteria > Pseudomonadota > Alphaproteobacteria > Sphingomonadales > Sphingomonadaceae > Novosphingobium. The sequence goes on from JBKBUD010000054.1 coordinate 5,301, forward strand.
TCACCCTGCGCCTTGCCGTCAATGACGCGGGCCAGATCGCCGAGTGCGAGATGCTGATCGTCCGCCAGTCCGACAGCGGCATCAAGTTCGAGAACTGCCGCTACTGGGACAAGCCGATCCTGCACCGCGAACCGGAAGCACCTGTCTCGCGCGAGGAGATGGTGCGCCTGTCGAACGGCTACTTCGATACGCTCCAGCGCAACGACGGGACGATCCACACGAAGTTCCACCCGGATTGCAACCGCGTCGAGAACGGCGTCCAGACCACGCGCAATCCCGATTTCGCCAAGATCGTCCCTGTCTCGGCACTCGGCTGCGAAGAGCAGTTCCGCATGGGCAACTACCGCTATGACGACGATCTGCGCGCGCGCCGCTTCCCGTTGGTGGACGAGGAGCGCGGGCTGGTGCTGGCGTTCGGCTTCATCGATCATTCGGGCCGTTTGCGCGAGTTTCAATTGACCGATGGGCGCACTGTTAAGAGCCCGGTGCTGCGTCCGCACAGCTTCTACATTTCGGAACTGTTCAAGATCGACCACGGCATGATCGAGCAGATCGAGGCGAACTTCATCACCGTGCCCTACCGCATGCCCAGCCCGTGGGATGCGCTGTGATGCGCCATCTGCTTGCCACGCTTTTTCTTGGTCTTGCCGCCTGCTCGCTTGGCGGGGCCACAGCGCTGACCGAGGGTGCAGGGCGGGAGTGGGCCAGCCCCGGCGGCGATTCCGGCAAGACGCACCATTCGCGGCTGATGGCGATCAACGCAGAGAACGTCAGCCAGCTGGGCCTCGCCTGGGCGGCTGACCTCGACACCTTCCGCGGTCAGGAAGCGACCCCGGTCGTCGTCGATGGCGTGCTCTATACGTCCGGCACCGCAGGCCGCGCCTATGCCTTCGATGCGGCGACCGGCAAGGAACTCTGGCGGTTCGAGCCCGAAGTCGACATGCAGGTCAACCGCACCGTCTGCTGCGACATGGTCAATCGTGGCGTGGCCGTGGCGCGGGGCAAGGTCTATGTCGCGTCGCTCGATGGCTGGATGTATGCGCTCGATGCGCGGACCGGCGCGGTCGTGTGGAAGAGCGACTTCATCGAGAACCGTGCCAAGGGCGACAATTCCACTGGCGCCCCGGAAGTGGCGGGCGATGTCGTGGTCATCGGCATGGGCGGGGCCGAGTACGATGTGCGCGGCTATGTCACCGCGCTCGATCTCGATACCGGCAAGTTGCGCTGGCGCTGGCATGTGATCCCGCGCGATCCGAAGCTCGGGCCGCAGGAGACGCCTGAACTTGAAGCCGCGCTCAAGACCTGGGACCCGAACAGCCGCTGGGATATCGGCGGCGGTGGTAGCCCGTGGGACGCGATCAACTACGATCCCGAAACCGGGCTGGTCCTTGTCGGCACCGGCAACGGCGGGCCTTACGCCACGTCGAAGCGCTCCCCTTCGGGCGGCGACAACCTCTACCTCGCCAGCCTTGTGGCGCTCGATCCCAAGACGGGCCGCATGAAGTGGCACTATCAGGAAACGCCGGGCGACAACTGGGACTTCACCGCCACCCAGCCGATGATCTTCACGCGTATGGAAATCGATGGCGAGAACCGCCCGGTCGTGCTCCATGCGCCAAAGAACGGCTACCTCTATATCCTTGACCGGCGCGACGGAAAGCTGCTGCGCGCCAATCCGATCGTGCGCACAAACTGGGCCAAGGGGATCGATCCCAAGACCGGGCGCCCGGTGCTCGACCCGGAAGCGGCGGATTACACCACCGGCCCTAAGATCGTGTTCCCCGCTACCACCGGCGCACGCAACTGGCATCCGGCCAGCTACGACCCGGCGACAGGGCTGTACATCGGCGCGGTGCTCGACATGGGCAACCTGATCTTCATGACGCCGGGGCCCAAGCCACTGAAGGCGCGCGGGCTGAACAATGACGCCGCGCTGATCTTCACGCCCGACGTAAAGGAAGCGCTGGCTGCCTTCCCGCCCGAGTTCGGCGACGCCGTGCGTAAGCTGCCTGCCTATCAGGAAGCGCTGAGGCAACCTGCCACAGCGCAAGTCCGCGCGATCGATCCGCTCACCGGCAAGACGGTCTGGTCGGCCGACACCGCTGGCTGGCAGGATCGTGGCGGCGTCCTGACGACCGCATCGGGCCTGACGATCTATGGCGGCGTGACCGGCAAGCTCTTCGTGCGCGAGACGAAGACCGGCAAGCTGCTCAAGGAGATCGACACCGGCACCCCGATCATGGCCGCCCCGATGACTTACGAGGTCGGCGGCGTGCAGTACATCGCCGTCATGGCCGGTTGGGGCGGGGGAGGATACCCGTTCGTGCCGCGTTACTCGGCTGCCTACACGCGCGGCAACATGAACCGTTTGCTGGTGTTCAGGCTGGGTGGCGGCAAGGTGCCGATGCCCGAGCTGCTGCCGCCACTGGAGGTTGCGCCGGAAGCTCCGGCTCAGGCTCCTGGCGTGACGGCGGCGATGATCGCCAAGGGGCAGGGGCTGTTCTTCGGCAATTGCGCCATCTGCCATGCCAACCAGCCGCGCTCGATCACGCCGGACCTGCGCCGGATGCAGTCCGGCACGCACGAGGCGTTCCGCCAGATCGTGCTGGAAGGATTGCTGACGCCAAACGGTATGCCGCGCTGGGACGACATCCTGTCACCCGGCGATGCCGATGCGATCCACGCCTATCTGATCGACCTGCAGGGCAAGACCCGCGCCGACGAACTCGCCAAGCAGAAAGCCGGCAAGCCACTCGACGGGCCGAGCCTGACGATCCTCTCGAACTACTGAGGCACCCCATGGACTTCTCCACGCTCGACAACCCTCGCCTCGAATTCGCGTTTGCCTGCCGCTTGCGCTTCACCCGCGTGCAGATGGTGCCGGACCTGCCGTCGGGCGGGATGCGCAGCGCCGTCTATGTAGACGACGGCGAGTTTGAAGGGCCGCGCCTGAAGGGCAGGGCTGTGCCCAATTCCGGCGGCGACTATGCCTTCTTCCGGCCCGACGACACCGCCGTGTTCGATGCGCGCTATGTCCTTGAGGTCGATGACGGCACGCTGATCTACATGCAGAACAAGGGTTTCCTGTGGGGACGCGAGCCGGGGACGATGGACCGGCTGCGTGCCTGGGCCTTTGCCGGGGGAGAGCCGGTGCCGCATGCCGAGTATTACCTGCGCGCCCAGCCCACGTTCGAGACCAGCAAGGGCAAGCACGACTGGCTGACCCGCCACGTCTTCATCGGCGTTGGCGAGCGCAAGCCGGACGGCAACTACGTCAAGTACTACGCGCTGACGTGAGGCTTGACGCCTAGGCGACACACGCGCATAACGATAACAATTGTTAGAAAAGAAGTGACGGGAGAGTCCACGCCTTGAAGCTGCACCTGCCTCCGCGCGTCAGTCCCAAGCAGTTCCAGGCGGCAATGACCGCCTTTGCCGGCGTTGTCGGCAAGGACTGGGTGATGGACTCCGACGCCGACCGCGACGCCTATTCGGATACCTACGCTCCCGGCAGCACCGAGGAGTGGCCCGCGTCCGCCGCAGTAGCTCCGGCCTCGGTCGAGGAAGTGCGCGCGATCGTGCGGCTTGCCAACGAGCACAAGACGCCGCTCTGGCCGGTCGCACGCGGCAAGAACCTGGGGTATGGCACGGCGGCGCCGCGCCTGCCGGGCACGGTCGTGCTTGACCTTGGCCGGATGAACAAGATCCTCGAGCTTGATACCAAGCTGGCCTATTGCGTGGTCGAGCCGGGCGTCGGCTTCTTCGACCTTTACGAGCACATCCAGCGCGAGAAGGCACCGCTGTGGATGTCGGTGCCGGGCAATGCCTGGGGGTCGGTGCTTGGCAATGCGCTGGAACACGGCATCGGCTACACGCCCTATGGCCTGCACGCCCGCAACCTTTGCGGGATCGAGGCGGTGCTGCCCGACGGCGACCTTGTCCGCACCGGCATGGGCGCGATGAGCAACAACCCGGCCTGGCACCTCTTCCCGATGAGCTATGGCCCGACTTTCGACCTGGCGTTCTCGCAGTCGAACCTCGGCGTGGTGACCAAGGCGGGCGTGTGGCTCCAGCCCGCGCCGGAAAGCTCGCTGGAGATCGTGTGGGACATCCCGAAGGTCGAGGACATCGGCTGGGTGGTCGACACCATCGCCCCGCTCAAGATTTCCGGCCTGATCGACCAGAACGTGTTCATCCCGTCGTGGCTGGGCAAGATGGTGCTCAAAGGCCAGCGGCAGGACTTCTGGGACAAGCCCTCGGCCATCCCCGAATGGCGCGTCGAGGAACTGCTGAAGGAGCACAAGCTCGGCTACTGGCAGGTCGCACTGCGGCTCTATGGTGAGGAGAGCGTGGTCAAGGCCAAGGCCGAAGTGGTCAAGGCGGCGATGAAGCGCAATCTTGCCGCCGAACCTGCCGAGCATTGGTGGCACCCCGGCGACTACATCCACGGTGTCGATACAACAATGGGCATTCCCTCGGCCGTGCCGCTGCAGATGTCCGACTGGATCGGTGGGCGCGGCGCACACATGGGCTTCTCGCCCGTGGTCCCCGCCACGGGCAGCCATGTGCTCGACCAGATGGCGCGCAGCCGCAAGATCATCGCCGATTTCGATGTCGATTTCTACGCCAGCTTCACCATTGGCGGGCGCTTTGCCAACAACGTCAACATGCTGATGTACGACCGCGACAATGCGGCCGAAGTGGTCAAGATGCGCAAGCTGTTCGATGCGCTGATCACCGAGACGGCCAAGGCCGGTTACGCCGAATACCGCACGCACCTCGGCTGGATGGACCCGGTCATGGAAACCTTTGATTTCAACAACCACGCCCTGCGCCGCTTTGGCGAGAAGGTAAAGAACGCGCTCGATCCCAACGGCATCATCGCGCCGGGCAAGCAGGGCATCTGGCCCGCCGCCTATGCCGAAGCACGTGGAAGGAGCAACAAGGTATGAGCCGGGCTTCACTTGTTCTCGTCGCCGTGCTCGGCCTTGCCGCGACAGCCGTCTTCGCGGCGCCTCCGGGGCCGCCGCCCGGCCCGCCCCCGCCGTATCAGATGCGCCCTGTTGCGCCTGCGGGCGACCGGCTCAAGCCCGGTGGCGATGGCAAGGTGCTGTTCGAGGTTCATTGCGGCTATTGCCACCTGACCGGGGGCATGGGCACCAACCTGCTCACCAAGCAGCAGGTCATGGCGGGCAACACGCCGGACAAGGGCCTGCTCGCCAATCGTACCGACCTGACTGCCGATTACGTCAAGACCGTGGTCCGCATGGGCAAGGGCGCGATGCCGCAGCAGACCAAGGTCGATCTGACCAATGCCGAGCTTGATGCCGTGGCAAAGTATCTCGGAAAGGCAGGCTGATGCGGGTTTCCCGTCGTTCGATGCTCAAGGGCAGCGCGCTGGCTGGGGCCGTCGCAGCAACACCAGCAATGGCTGCCATGGCCAAGCCCGCGCCGTTGGTGGTGTTCGACAGCCGCATTCCGGAGTCAGCCGCCTTTGCCGCAGGGCAGGGGGCGGTCCGGATGATCGATCTCGCCCACGGCACTGCTGAAGGAGCGCGTGCGATCAAATCCCCGTCTGCCGTGACGGGGGTCACACGCTGGAGCGACTGGACCGCGCTACGAGGGATCATGGAGTCGCAAGGCTTGCGCCTCCACGAAGAGACGAGAGCGACCGCCCCCCTCTCCGGGCGCGCTCATCTCTTCCGCTGGACAATGGTTGCGCGCTAATCAGTCCCGGCGCTTCGCCCGTGTCTTGAAAAGGGGCACGTTCCACCGCGGACGTGCCCCTTTTTACGCCCGCCTAGTTTTCATTCTGTGAAACAGCGGAAATCGCCCCCTGCGTAACCGTTACGCTCCCGGTTAGCCCATCTGTGATTTTAGAAGGTCTGCGGGGTTGACCCGCGCTCCCGCTAATTTGTATGTGTTGCTAACAAATTTCGGCGCGACTCCGGTTGCTGACCGAAATCGGGAGAGAGGCAGGCAGCGGATGGACGAGGTAACCCTCTATCACTGGGAACCGAATGCCAATTCGGGCAAGCCGATGCTTGCGCTGATGGAAAAGGGCGTGCCTTTTGCCAGCCATTACATCGACATGCTCCAGTTCGACCAGCACAAGCCGGAATATCTTGCGATCAACCCGCAGGGCACGATTCCGGCGATGACCCACAATGGTCTCGTGCTCACCGAAAGCACCGCGATCATGGAGTACGTCAACGACCGGTTCGACGGCCCCGACCTTATGCCCGCCGACGCGCAGGACCGCTGGCGCGTGCGCTGGTGGATGAAGTTCATGGACCAGTGGCTCGGGCCAAGCTTTTCGATGATCGGATGGAGCGTGTTCGTGGGTCCCATGGTGCGCCAGCGCGACCGCGCGGAACTTGAAGCGGCGATCGACCGCATCCCGCTGCCCGAACGCCGCGTTGCATGGCGCAAGGCGATCAATGGCGATTTTTCCGAAAGCGAGATGACTGAAAGCCGCCGCCGCGTCGGGCTCGGCATCGCAAAGCTCGAAGAAGAGCTGGGCAAGCGACCCTATGTGGGTTCCAGCCAGTACAGCCTGGCCGACATCAACATCTTCAACAGCACCTACTCGCTGCCGCTGTCGCAGCCCGATCTTGCCGGCAAGGACAAGACGCCGAACATCATGCGCTGGCTCAAGCGGGTCTATACCCGCGAAGCCGTCAGGAAGACCTGGGCCATGGGTAAGACCGATCTCGCCCATCGCTACGGCCTGATCATGGCGGAGATCGAAGGATGAGCGCGATCCTCTACCACGGCGAGCCCAACGGCGCTTCGCTGACCGTTCTTGCCGCCCTCGCGCAGTCCGGCCTCGACATCGAATGCCGCCGCATCGACCTGCTGGCCGGCGAACGCCATGCGCTTCCCGACATTGCCGATCCCGTTGCGCTGGACCTGTGCATCGAGGGCGAAGGCCCGGTGCTGGTGATCGATGGCGAGGCAATGACCGAGTCCGTGTTCATCGCGCAGTATTTCGACGAAGCGGCTGGCGGGGCAGGGCTACAGCCGACCGACGCCTATGCGCGCTGGGAAATGATGATGTGGTGCCGCCAGATCACCGAGCGCCTGTCGCCGGCTGCGGCGTTGCTTGGTAACCTGGCCAACTTGCAGCAAGCGATTGCCGCTGTTCCTGCCGATGAGTTTACCAGCCTCACGGCGCGCATCGTCTCCGATGACCTGCGCCAGCGCTGGCAGGCGCTGAACGACGATGTCGTAGATGCCGCACAGGTGGCCGACAGCGAGACCAAGGTCGCCGCCGCCGTCGAGCGCTGCGAGAAGCAGCTTGCCGATGGCCGTGAATGGCTGATGGGCATGTTCTCGATTGCCGACCTCGTCACCTGTTCGTGGCTTGCCGGGATGCAGCTTCTGCGCCCCGGTGCCTTCGCCCATGCGCGGCTGACCACCGCGTGGCTCGCCCGCACGCTGGCACAGCCCTGCGTGAAGGCGGCGCTTGCCAGATCGACCGTTTCCGAACCGCTCCGCGCCTGGGCGCCGGGGCCTGAAATCAACCGTTGGGGATAACCAATGCGCGCCATCGACTACTTTGACCGCGGCCACGATCGCGATCCGCAGCGTCTTGCGATCATCGACACCGAGACCGGCCTGAAGCTGACTTTTGCCGAGACGAAGGCCCTGTCCGAACGCATCGCGGCAGCCCTCCAGAAGGGTGGTTTCGAGAACCAGGACTGCCTCGGCCTCTATGGCCCGAACGACGGCATGCTGCTGGTCGTTCTGCTCGCGATGTGGCGCGCCAACGGCAAGTGGATCCCGGTCAACACCCGCAACGCGATCGACGCCAACGCCGCCTACATCAACTACGTCCGCCTGAAGTGGCTGGTCTATCACTCGTCCAAGGCCGACGAGGTGCAGCAGCTCAAGGACCTTTGCCCTACTCTCCAGCACTTCGTGTGCCTCGACAAGCGCATGGGCGACGATCCGAGCCTCGATGAGTTCATGGCCGGGGTGTCCGAGGCAGACTTCGTCGAGCCCGAGATCGACGCATTCGGCAACCTGATGGACATGGTCGGCATCTTCCCGACCGGCGGCACCACCGGCCCCTCGAAGGGCGCCAACGTCACCAACCTCGGTTGGGGCACGATGATCGAGACCGCGGCCGACGGCATGGGCGGGCGCACCGATTCCCCGGTGGCGCTGGTTTCTGCGCCGATCACCCACGCCGCTGGCCCGATCGCGCTCTCGACGCTCAGCCTCGGCGCAACCCAGGTGATCCTGCCCGGTTTCGATGCCGAGCGCGTGCTGAGCACCATTGCGGAGTACAAGGTCACCCACATGTACCTGCCGCCAACGGCGCTCTACCAGTTGCTGGCCTCGCCGGAACTTGGCGATC
>JBKBUD010000355.1:0-1867 GCA_046290865.1 Novosphingobium sp.
AGTTTCCCAACTCGGTCGAGGAGATCACGCTCGCCCAGCTCGAGGTGCTTCGTGCAGGCGGGCTCGGCAATGGCGGTTGGAACTTCGACGCCAAGGTGCGCCGCCAGTCGATCGACGCGGCGGACCTGTTCCACGGTCATGTCGGCGGGATCGACACGATTGCTCGCGGTCTGCTGCGCGCGGCTGCGATCATCGAGGACGGCGCGCTCGAGCGCTTCCGGGCGGAGCGCTATGCCGGGTGGCAGGGCGAGCTTGGTCAGCTGATCCACGCCGAGGGCACGACCCTGGCGCAGATTGCCGACCGGGCGGCCGGGGCCAACCATGGCCCGCAGCCGCGCTCGGGGCGGCAGGAATGGTGCGAGAACCTCGTCAACCGCTTCTAATGGCGATCATATCTGTGCGGCGGCAAGTCCTGCCGCCGCACAGATGGCGAGGACCGGCAAGATGCCCTTGCGCAGCGGGAAGATGAGGATGGCGGCCAGCGTTGCGATGGCCGCCACACGCCAATCGAAACTTGCCGGGACCGGCAACGACAGCGATGCCGCGCCGAACGCCACGTCGCGCGTCTCCCGAAACAGCACGTGAACGGCAAACCATAAGGTAAGGTTGGCGATCACGCCGACGACCGCAGCGGTGATGGCGGCCAGCCCGCCCTTCAGCTTGCGAGCGTTGCCCAACCTTTCGATCCACGGCGCAAAGGCGAAGATCCAGATGAAGCAGGGGACGAACGTCACCCACGTCGTCAGCGCCGCCGCCAGCAGTCCGCCGACCAATGGCGAGAACGGTTCGGGTGCGCGGAAACCGGCGAGATAGCCGACGAACTGGGTTACCATGATCAGCGGCCCCGGTGTCGTCTCGGCAAGGCCGAGGCCATCGGCCATCTCGCCAGCACGCAGCCAGCCGTAAGTGTCGACCGCCTGCTGCGCCATGTAGGACAGGACGGCATAGGCACCGCCGAAGGTCACGACGGCGAGCTTCGAGAAGAACAGGCCGACCTTCCACAGTACGTGGTCCGGCCCGAGCAGGGCCAGCACCGCGAACATCGGCGCGGCCCACAGCACTGCGCCGGTGGCGATCGTGCGCAGCGTCATCGCCCATGGCCGCTGCGTGGTGAGCGGCGGGGCGTCGACGCTATTGAGGCCAAGCAGTTCGGGGCGCGCGGCAGCGGTTGCAAATCCGATCACGCCTGCGCCCAGCACGACCAGCGGGAAGGGCAGCGACAGCCCCGCAAGCGCGACAAACGCACCAACTGCCAGCGACTTCTGCAGCGGTGTCTTGAGCGCGCGCCCGGCTATGCGGATCAGCGCCTGCACCACGATGGCCAGCACTGCCGCCTTGATCCCGGTGAACAGCGCAGCAAACCAGTGCAGGTCAGCCGCCAATGCATAGAGCATCGACAGCGTTAGAATCACCAGCGCGCCGGGTACGACGAACAGCAGCCCCATGGCAAAGCCGCCGCGCATGCCGTGCAGCTTCCAGCCGATCCAGGTGGCCAGTTGCTGAGCCTCGGGGCCGGGAAGGAAGTGGCAGAAATTCAGCGCCTGCAGGAACTGCTCCTCGCTGACCCAGCCCCGCTCTTCGACAATCTCGCGGTGCATGAGCGCGATCTGTCCGGCAGGACCGCCGAAGCTGAGGCAGCCTATGCGCGCGGAAACGCGGACGAGTTCGTCGAAAGACGGCGTTGCTGGAGGAGCGGAGACCGGAATACTGGCGGCATCGTGCATGCAATCGACCCATGACCTGTTGCCCGCAGAAGCGGGCGCGACAGGCAACGCTTGGGCACCGGCAGTACCGCCACCTGACCGGGAGGTTGCTTCGCCCCGGTACAGCGCTGGATAGCAGCACAAATGGGGATTTCAACGCCCCG
>JBKBUD010000356.1:0-1864 GCA_046290865.1 Novosphingobium sp.
CCAAGGCGCTCGGCATCGAACTCGGCCCCGACGTGGTCGAACGCACCACGCTCGACATGATCGCCATGGGCAAGAGCTACACCGGCATGGACTTTGCGCGCGGCAACAACGCCTACCAGAGCGCTGCCATCACCATTGCGCAGTTCATGCAACGCTATGACGTGATCCTCTCGCCCACCCTCTCGGCGCCGCCGCTGCCGCTGGGGCATATCGGGCTCGATACCGGGCGCTCGATGATGGACTGGGGCCGCGAGGTGGGTGCTTACACCGCCTTCACCGGCATCTACAACGGCACCGGCCAGCCCAGCATGTCACTCCCGCTCGCCATGTCGAAGGACGGCTTGCCCATCGGCATCATGGTCACTGGCCGCTTCGGCGAGGAAAGCCTCCTCTTCCGCCTCGCCGGACAGGTCGAACAGGCCGCGCCGTGGGCAGGACGGCGGGCAAAGATCTAGCTATCCGACAGACGACAGCACATGAATCCCGGCCTGCGCCGGGATGGCGACAGTGGGGTGTCCACCCTCTCCCCAAACCGTCACCACAAACCCCTCACCCCCGCGCAGGCCGGGGCCCATGACAGTGACGCATCACTGAACGTCTCCATTACGCCCTGGGAACGCAGCCCGCGCTGCCAACCTAGCGCGGAGGTTACAGGTTACAGGTTACAGGTTACAGGCCCCGGTCTGCGCTGGGGTCAGGGGACTTGGCCTCATTCTCGTCGGTGCCATCCAGCCCGCGCAGGTCCTCGACCGTCGCGATCGGGCCGATGGTGGCGTTGTACTTCACCGTCTGCAACACGAGTTCGGACTCCGCCTCGCGGATGCCGTCCAATGCCAGCACCTGGTTGGTCACTGCCGCTGCCTCGTCGAGGCTCGGCAGCACGCAGACCGCGATAAGCCGCAACGCGGCATTGGCGTCGTAGAGCGCACGGACTTGCGGCAGGGCGAGCAGTCCGTCGCGCACCTGATCGAGCTTGCCGCTCGCGCACTTGACCGTCACGAACATCATGAGCTGTCCGGCATTGGTCGCATCCAGCCCGCGCGCGATGTCGATGATCGGCACCAGCTTCAAGAGCCCGGCATTCTGCAACCGCTTGACCCGCCCGCGCACGGTGCCCTCAGTCACGCCCAAGTCAGCTGCAATCTTGCGGAAAGAAAGGCGCGCATCTTCGGCCAGCGCCTCGGCGATCTGGCGGTCAAGGTCGTCGGTCTGCGGAAACTGTTCGATCATGCCGCCAGCGGCCCGACGGCGGTGTTATAGCGATAGACCGTGTTGAGCAGTTCGACGTCGACGTCCTCGACCCCGGCAATCCCCGCCGAAACGTCGCGCGCCGCCTCGATCATCTCGCGTGCTGCGTGAAACGCATAGAGGCAACTCACCGGATAGCGACCAGAAGTGATGTGCACCGACAGCACGTGCTCGCGCTCCGCCAGTTCGCGCGCCACGTCGAGCGGAGCGCGCCCGCTCACCTGCAGGCGGATACGCGCAAGCAGGCGATAGCCGTGAACGCGGAAGTCCGACAGCGCCACCACCCGCATCAAGCCGCCTGCATCCATCGCGCGGATGCGGTTGGCTACGAGATTGCCGGTCAGCCCCAGTTCCTCGCCGATCACCGTCGATTGCGCGCGCCCGTCGCGTTGCAACACCTCGATGATGCGCAAGTCGATATCGTCGAGCGCGACCCCCTTGGTGCCGAGCCCTCGTCCGCGGCGTGTCGTCGGCTTGTCCTCGGCCAAGTGCGTACCCCCGTTTGCGCAAGACAAGCCTAGAGCGCGCTACGCAGCGGGGCAAGGGTGCCCTTACCCGCGCGGCTCCCGTGGCAGGCCCAGCCCGCGCTCGGCGATCAGGTTGCGCTGGATCTGGT
>JBKBUD010000357.1:0-1859 GCA_046290865.1 Novosphingobium sp.
GCGTCGGCCACTGCCGGATCGGGATCGCTGCGCAAGGCCTCAACCGTTGGCAGCAGCGCCCGGTCGCCGCTGTTGCCGGCGGCGTAAAGGCAATTGCGCACCATCCGGTCCCGCCCGATCCGCTTGATCGGACTGCCGCTGAACACCTTGCGGAACGTCGCATCGTCCAGCGCCAGCAGCTCCGCCAGCTTCGGCGCGGTCAGCTCGGCGCGCGGGAGGAACGCGCGATTCGCCTGCGCCGCTTGCGCAAAGCTGTTCCACGGACAGGCGGCAAGGCAATCGTCGCAGCCATAGATCCGGTTGCCCAGCGCCTCGCGGAACTCCTGCGCCACCGGCCCCTTGTGCTCGATCGTCAGGTAGGAAATGCACCGCCGCGCATCGAGTTGATAAGGCTTGGGAAAGGCATTTGTAGGGCACGCCGTCTGGCAAGCGGTGCACGACCCGCAGCGGTCGGCGTGCGGCGCGGCAGGCGTCAGTTCCAGCGTCGTATAGATCGCGCCGAGGAACAGCCACGATCCGTGGGTCCGGCTGACCAGATTGGTATGCTTCCCCTGCCACCCGATCCCTGCCGCCTGGCCCAGCGGCTTTTCCATGACCGGCGCGGTATCGACGAAGACCTTGACCTCCGCCCCCGGCACCTCGGCCACCAGCCACCGCGCCAGCGCCTTGAGATTGCGCTTCACCACGTCGTGATAGTCGCCGCCCTGCGCATAGACCGAGATGCGCCCGCGCTCTGGGTGCGCTTCCAGCCCGCGAGGGTCCGCTGCCGGGGCGTAGCTCATGCCCAGCGCGATCACGCTCCTCGCCTCGGGCCAGAGCGACTGCGGGCCGCGGCGGTGATGGAGGCGGGTTTCCATCCACTCCATCGATCCGTGGCAACCATCGGCAAGCCACTGCTCGAGTCGGGTCGCCCGGAGGGGGTCGTCATGGGCCGGTGCGATGCCGCAGGCGGCGAAGCCGAGGCGCATCGCTTCTGCCTGCACTCTGCTTTCGAGAGTCAGGCCTTCGCTGCCAGGAGTTGCCCCTCTGCCCTCGAGAGTTGCCTCTCTGCCTCGAAGAGTTGGACTTGCGTTAACCACACTTGCTGCCCTGCTCGTTCATCGCCTATCGCTAGGGCAATGACCCATGAAGATCGAGCTAGGGGAATGGCCGGTGGCTGGCAACGCGGTTGACAGCACCGGGGTGGAACTCGCCATCGAGGCGCGGGGCCTCGTCAAGCGGTTCGACGGTTTCACCGCCGTCGATGGCGTCGACATATCCGTGCCCAAGGGCGCGATTTACGGCATTCTCGGCCCTAATGGCGCTGGCAAGACCACCACGCTGCGCATGCTGCTCGGCATCATCGATCCCGACTCCGGCTACCGCCGCGTGCTGGGTGCCGAACGCCCGACCGACGTCGCCCGCCGCATCGGCTACCTGCCCGAGGAGCGCGGCCTCTACCCTGCGATGAAAGCCTACGAAGCGATCGGCTTCCTCGCCGCCCTGCGCGGCGTGCCGCTCAAGGAGGGGCGCCGTCGCGGACGGGAATTGCTGGAAGAACATGGGCTTGGCTACGCGGCTGACCGCCAGATCCGCCAGATGTCGAAGGGCATGGCGCAGACCGTCCAGCTGCTCGGCACGCTGGTCCATAAGCCGGACCTCGTCGTGTTCGACGAACCGTTCTCCGGCCTCGACGCGCTCAACCAGGGCAAGCTCGAACGCATGATTCGCGCGCTGGCGGCGGGTGGAACGACAGTGATCTTCTCGACCCACGTCATCGCCCATGCCGAACGCCTGTGCGATCAGGTGGCGATTATCGCCGGGGGCAAGGTGCCCTTCGCCGGGCCGGTCGATCTCGCCCGCGATCGCCTGCGCCCGCA
>JBKBUD010000358.1:0-1857 GCA_046290865.1 Novosphingobium sp.
GCCAAGGTCGTTCCAGCCGAGATCGTCCTGGGTGAGGAAGCGGTTCTGCTCTTCGTAGCTGATCGCCAGTTGCGGGCGCATCGCCGGACGGGCGGCACCCTTGCGGGCGAGCAGGCTCGGCGAGAGCGAGGCGAGAGGCTTGGACGCGCTCATCGGCAGCGCCTCCTCAGGAACCGACCACGCGGCGGCCGAAGCCACCCATCGGGCGCGGCGCTCCGGCCATCGGCACGGCAGCGGCCTGCTGCGGCACGGCGAACACGGTGCGGCGGAAGTTCTTTTCGAGACGCTCGGAGATGTAGGTCCACAGTGCCGAGACCTCGGCGGCCGACTTGCCACCCGGATCGCATTCCATGACGGTGCGGCCATCGATCATCGAGGCAGCGAAATCGGTGCGGTGGTGCAGCGTTACCGGCGCGACCGTGCCGTGCTGCGAGAGGGCCACGGCGGCTTCGGACGTGATGCGCGCCTTGGGGGTGGCGGCGTTCACGACGAAGATCAGCGGCTTGCCGGCGCGGTCGCACAAGTCGACCGTGGCACCGACTGCACGCAGATCGTGCGGGCTCGGGCGGGTTGGCACGACAATCAGTTCGGCGACCGAGATCACCGACTGGATCGCCATGGTGATGGCCGGCGGCGTATCGATCACGGCCAGCTTGAAGCCTTGCTGGCGCAGGATGGCGAGGTCCGAGGCGAGGCGGGCGACGGTTGTCTGGGCGAAAGCGGGGAACTCGGCCTCGCGCTCGTTCCACCAGTCGGACAGCGAACCTTGCGGGTCGATGTCGATCAGCACGACGGGTCCGGCGCCGGCGCGCTGGGCCTGGACGGCGAGGTGACCGGACAACGTGGTCTTGCCCGATCCGCCTTTCTGCGATGCCAATGCCAGTACGCGCAAAGCCCAATTCCCCCGAAATGCACAAACTCTCGCCGTCCGGATTCGCAGATCGGGCTGAAATTTCGGTTAACGCGGGCTTCAATTTGCCGATCAGGGTGGGAACAGCCTGTCGCGGGAAGGCGCAGCGGCGCGGACTTTGGCGCCGGTAATCCCCGCTAAGACTTCGCTAACGCCTCGTTGACTATAAGCGCCGCGAAATGATGCCGAGGGACGCGACGCCAAAGCGCGGGCCTCCCCGGGCTCCAGCGAAGACGGGCAAGGTCGAACATGAGGGACTTCACGCGCACGACTGCACTGGCTGCCGCTCTGGTGGCGACGATGCTTTCCGTTACCGCATGGGCCGACACCAAGGCCGGTGTCGATGCCTGGTCACGCGGCGATCACGAGGCTGCGGTCAAGGAATGGCTCGGGCCTGCCGCGAAGGGCGATGCCGATGCGCAGTTCAACATGGGTCAGGCCTACAAACTGGGCAAGGGCGTGCCGCAGGACTTCAAGCGTGCCGAAGCCTGGTACCGCAAGGCCGCGGAGCAGGGCCACATCAAGGCAGCCGACATGGTCGGCCTGATGCTGTTCCAGGAAAATCGCAAGGCCGATGCGATGCCCTTCCTGCAGGCTTCGGCCGAACGGGGAGAACCACGCGCTATGTACATTCTCGGCGTGGCCCACTTCAACGGCGACACCGTGGGCAAGGACTGGGTCCGCGCCTATGCGCTGATGACCCGGGCGGCAGCCAGCGGGCTTGAGCAGGCGACGCGCAGCCTTGCCACGATGGACGGGATCATTCCGCTCGATCAGCGTCAGCTGGGCGTTTCGCTGGCATCGGAACTCGAGCAGAAGGCGCAGGCCAAGCGTTCGCAGCAGTTCGCGGCAGCGGACCTTGGCGTCAAGGCGTCACCGACCGCCCCAATTCGGGCGGGGGCCCCGACGGGCTCGCTGGAAAAGGCAGAGGTGCCGCCATCCGTGAT
>JBKBUD010000359.1:0-1856 GCA_046290865.1 Novosphingobium sp.
GAGCATGACTTGCGTGACGAGGGTCAAGGCAGCTGCATGTTTGAGCGCGGGCAGGAGGATCAGCAGAACGCCGAGAACGACAGCGGCAAGCAGAAGCCAGAGCCATGACTGCATCGGTCTGCGCACGTTTGTGGCAATCCAGTAGCCTGCAGCGCTGACCAGCGCGGTCGCGACAAACGCGATAGCCAGTTGGATGTTGCTCCAGCCATCACTGGAAACCGCGGGAATGATCATCGGGAGCATGGCCAGGAAGACGCGGCGGCGCGCCTGGGCGGGGGTTTCGTCTGCAATCTTGTTCATTCCGCCCTCGCTCTTCACGACATGTGCAGCCGGTCTGTATCCAGCGCCGCCCCCGCCAGGAACCACAGGGCGTGGCGGCCGGGGAGGAAGAAGTAGCCGCCGCCCTTCAAGGTGACGTAGCGCTGGACGGGGCATAGCTCCAGTGGCGCGTTGCGGCCGAGGATGGTGAAGCGTTGTGTGGCGCTCTCGGTCGGGCCCTTGTGCATGGCGAAGGGATCGGGTTCGCTTTCAAGTCCGTGGAAGGTGGGCGAGGCGAGCCAGGTCTGCTGGACGAATTCGAACTGGCGTTCGAGATCGGCGTTGAAGGCCATGAACAGCGTGCCGCGCGCGGTATCGCCATCATTGTCGAGGTAGGGGCGGCCCCGGCGCAGCAGGCGGTGGCGGTTGCTGACCGAGAGTTCCACCGGCTCGGTCGGCGCGAGGCTGTCGCGCGGGAAGGTGCGGCGGACATGGCTGCCGAAGGGGCAGCGCAACCCTTGCGGATCGGCGTCCTTGTAGAGGAAGTCGTTCTTCCGCATCGCATTCACGCCGCTCTTCATCGCCGGGTGGAACGGATTGTCGATCAGCGCCGAGCCATCGCGCCAGCGCCCGAGCATCTTGGCAGCGATCCATTCACGGGTGCGATGGATGTTGCCGTTGTGCGGGTTGATGACGTCGGGCTGCTTGCAGATCTCGTGTGCCTTTTCATCGAGCTGCTTGCGGAAGCCGTCGACGTCCTGCGCCAGCTGGCGGATCACCAGATAGCTGCCGTTGCGGCCGAAATCGCGCGAGCGGGCGCCCTGATCGGCGAAGTCGGGGTATTGCGTCGGCTGGTCCGGCGGGGGCGAGGGCAACAGAACTTCGGGCAGCATGCCGAGGTCCCGCATCGGGCGCTCGACCAGCGGCGAGGGCGGGTAGTAGCCGCGATTGTCGGTGTAGCCGAGGATGAACTCGCCGGGTTCGACGCCGTGGACCGGGTCGGGGGCGCCGTGGCGGCCGGGGAAGCCCCGCACGAGCGGTTGCGAGACCCCGTCGACGAAGCCGAACGGCTCTTCGGAAAGGTCGTCGTTGCTTGGCTTGGCGTGAACGAAGCCGGGTGCATCGGCGGGAGCGGAAACGGAATCGTCGCTGTTCTCCCAAGCCAGTTCGAAGCGTTTCAGGTCGAAGCTCTTGAGGCCGGTGCGGATCGAGGCCACCTGCGTGATGCCTATGGCGGCGGCATCGGCGACTATCTGGGCGAACTTCTCCGCAGAATCCTCGTCCGACGCGTAGAGCAACAGGACGACGTGCGTTTCGTGATCGCACCACTCCAGCTGGTCCGGATCGCCCAATGCGCGCTTGCGACTGGCGTGGGCCATGCCGAGCGAGAAGGCCGGCGGGAAGCCCTGCTCGGTGCCGGGACCTTCGAGCGCGAGTTCCTTGTCCAGCCCGAGCAGGCGCAAGCCAGCGGCAGAGAAGGCGATGTTGCAGACGAAGTCCTGCGGTGGCTTGTCGCCGAAGGAGACGAGGTCGTCGGCGATGAGACCGGCCAGCCACTTCTGCACGTCGGCGTAGGGATGGGCGCTGCCTTCGCGTTT
>JBKBUD010000360.1:0-1854 GCA_046290865.1 Novosphingobium sp.
TCCAGCGCCGCGTTGGCGTCATTGTAGTTGTTGTAGGACAGTTCCTTGCCCTGCACCTGGGTCGCCTGCGGCAGCCCGGTCACGGCAGGATTGCGCGGCACGTAGAGCGCTGCGTCCTGGTGCGGGTTCTCGCCATAGCGAAGCGTCGTTACGCGCGTGTGCGCGGCGGCGAGGACGGGCGGGAAGTGCTCGCCCTGATCCACGGTCGCGAACCACTGCGAGATCGCCGAGTCATAAGCCGCCGTTGCCGCATAGGCCTTGGCCGCCATCTTGCGGCGGAAGGCCAGCGTCGTCGCGCCGCCGGTCTGCTCCAGTTCGCCGAGGAATGTGGCGTAGTCTGCAGCATCGGTGAGGATCGTCACGTAATCGTGGTTCTTGGCGGCAGAGCGCACCATCGAAGGCCCGCCGATGTCGATGTTCTCGATCACCTCGTCGCGTTCGGCACCCTTGGCCACGGTCGCCTCGAACGGATAGAGGTTCACCACGACGAGATCGATCGCGCCGATCTGGTGCTCGGCCATCGCCGCAGCATGTTCAGGGTTGTCGCGCACGGCCAGCAACCCGCCGTGGATCGTCGGGTGCAGCGTCTTGACGCGGCCGTCCATCATTTCGGGGAAGCCGGTGTGCTCCGACACGTCCTTGACGCTCAGCCCGGCATCGCGCAGGGCCTTGGCGGTGCCACCGGTCGACAGCAGTTCGACGCCGCGCGCCGCCAGCGCCTTGCCAAGATCCACAAGACCGGACTTGTCGGACACCGAAAGCAGCGCCCGCTTGATCGTAACCTCGCTCACGTGGGAATTCCTATCTATCGCATCTTCTTCAGCAGCCAGGAGAAGCTTTCTCCGCTGCGGGGAACCTTGGCCGTCACGACCAATTGCCGGGTGCCGATAGGCCTTCCGAGCCCATCTGCCCAGAGGCTTTCCTCCACCGTGACCGGATCGCGGCCAGAGCGGAACTGCCACAGGCTGCCATCGGGCAAGCTGAGCGTCACGCCCTTGCCATCGGCACTGGCGGCCAGCTCGATATGCGGGCCGAGATGGAAGCGCAAGGCAACGCCGATCATCCCGCGCTTGCCCTTGCGACCCGAGGGCACGAGCAGGTCCTCGCCGCGAAGTTCGGTGCCATCGTCACGCAGGATCAGGATGCGGCGGTGAGTCAGGCCATAGCGCCCGACATAGCCGTTGTGGCTCGCCTCGATCCGCGTCGCCCCGGGTCCGGTTCCCTCGGCCGAGAGCGTCCGCCGGTCGACCTCGACTTCCGAAACGCCCGATCCCAGTCGCCCGTTGATCAGCACCGCCGTCGAATTGAAATCGTCGATCGTCAGCGTCGAGTGTGCGGCCGTAGCGCGCAGGCCCTGTTCGAGCCGCAGCGGGATCAGCCCTCCGGCAAAGGCCGCGCCACCGCAGTTGACGATCAGGCGTTCAGCCCCATGGCTCAGCTCGAAGGCCAGCGTCGAGGCACAGCCATCGCGGGTATGCCGCGCCACCGGCGGCGGCCCGGCATCGAACTGCAGCACGGTCTTGCCCGCCGTGGCACGTTGATAGCCCCACTGCCGCGCATCGCGCAAAGGCCGCGTACGCACGCCGCTGGCACGCACGACCTGCTCGATCCGCTCGGCCGAAACCGCGCCCGCACCTTGCCAGTTGCCCAGCGCACCATCGCCGTGGAGCAGCGCCAGCAGTGGCGGCACCAGCAGCGTCAGCATCGTCTGGATCTGTGGCAGAGGTTCCGACCGTACCGCCTCGTAGCAGGCGCGCAGTTCGATCAGCAGCTCGATCGCCTCGATCTGGCAGAGCGGGCTGCGCGAGAGCACGCCGCCATCGTCGCCGACCAGCTCGCCCAGCGCCTTGACCA
>JBKBUD010000361.1:0-1846 GCA_046290865.1 Novosphingobium sp.
GTGCTGCCGCCTGACGATGCCAATGAACTGCTGGAGCCGGGTTCGGGTGCGCCTGATGTGCGCAAGATCCTGGAGCGCGTGCGCGCCAGCCAGCAGGCCGCCAAGTCTGGCCCGTCCGCCAACGAAAGCAATGATCGCACCGACTACATCGCCGCCGCACGGCGTGCCGCCCAGGCGGCCGCCATGGAAATGGACCGCGCCCAGAAGGGTGCACCGACCGGCAACAAGATGATGGCCGACGTGAAGGCCAAGTCGAAGGCTGGAGAGGCCTCGCTCTTTGCCCGTTATCGTCGCCCGATCCTGATGGCCGTCGGCGCCATTCTGCTCGCAGCCATGGCCATGCCGTTGGTCAACACCCTGACCCGCAGCGAAGCACCTGTCGTGCTCGAGGAAGCCGCTCCGGACCAGACGAGCGAGATCGCCCCAACGGATGCTTTGCCGACCGACGAAGCCGTCAACAGCGTTGACGCATCCGCGCCGATCGAGAGCGCAGCGGTACCCGCCGCCGAATTGACCACAAGCGAACCGCCTGCGGAAACGGACGAGCAAGTCGCGGTGACGCCCGAGCCCGAAGTTGCTGCCGCTCCTGTTCAGGTCGGCAATGCGGCACCGGTCAGTGCCATGATGGCGCCAGCACAGACTGCGCCGGGCCAGACACTGGAAGCACCGGCCTCGGCTCCTGCGGCCGACACGCTTGCAGCAGCGCCCGCAGAACCGGCCGAGCCGGCAAAGGTGGTGGTCGCCGAAGAGATCCAGCCTGCCTCTACTCCCGCAGCAGAGATCGTCGTTCCGGCCGAAATCACCCCGCCGTCGCTCTCCATCGCCGCAAAGAACGGCGATCCGCTGGCGCTCTTCGAAATCGGCGCGCGCTATACGGAAGGTCGCGGCGTCGCGAACGATTTCGCAGAAGCCGCCAAGTGGTATCGACTGGCTGCCGACAAGGGCTTCGCGCTTGCCCAATATCGCCTCGCCAATTTCCTCGAAAAGGGCACCGGCGTCGCGCCGAACATTGCTGAAGCCAAGCGCTACTACGAAATGGCGGCGAATGCCGGCAATGCGAGCGCCATGCACAACCTCGCCGTCATCTACGCCTCCGGCAAGGACGGGGCGCAGGATTATGCGAAGGCTGTCGAATGGTTCGGCAAGGCCTCCGACTACGGCGTTTCCGATAGCCAGTTCAACCTCGCAATCCTCAGCGCGCGTGGCAATGGCACGACGCAGGATCTGGTGACCTCCTACAAGTGGTTTGCGATTGCCGCAAAGGGTGGCGACACCGATGCGGCCCAGAAGCGGGACGAAGTGGCCAATGCCCTGAAGCCCGATCAGCTGGAGCGCGCCCGCGCCGAAGTCGATCTCTGGAAGGCCAAGGAGCTGAACCCGGACGCCAATTCGGCCAATACGCCCGACGAATGGGCCGGCAAGGGCCTGAAGACCGCGAGCGTCGATATGAAGAAGGCGATCCGCAACATCCAGGCCATTCTCAACAAGAACGGCTTCGATGCCGGCACGCCCGACGGCGTGATGGGCGCAAAGACCGTCACCGCGATCAAGGCTTTCCAGACCTCGATCGGCGAACAGCCGACCGGCCAGGTGACGGACAAGCTGGTGACGGAACTGCTCGCCCGCAACAAATGATCGGCTTGTCATAAAAGACCGCGATTGAGGGTCTATGACGGGCTCGCGAATTGACTTGATTGGCCTTGAGGCGCAAGAAAGAATTCGAAGGGGAGCAAGCCCGATCAAGGACTTGCACCCGCCCAGCATGAGAAAGAGCAAGGGGCTGTAGACCCTGACGTGACCGCGCCATCGTGCGCGGCTACCTGCATTTGAGGTCCTGACGTGACGA
>JBKBUD010000362.1:0-1845 GCA_046290865.1 Novosphingobium sp.
GGGCTGGTGGTGCATCCGGCGGCGGGGAATCTCGACGGGACGCTGGTAAATGCTCTGCTGCACCATTGCCGGGGGCAGCTTTCGGGCATTGGCGGGGTGGCGCGGCCGGGGATCGTGCATCGGATCGACAAGGATACCTCGGGGCTGCTGGTCGTCGCCAAGACCGATGTGGCGCATGAGGGGCTGGCGAAGCAGTTTGCCGACCATTCGATTGTGCGCGCCTACAAGTGCGTGACGGCGGGCGTGCCGATGCCATCCGGCACGGTGCGCGGGGCGATTGCGCGGTCGAACCATGATCGCAAGAAGATGGCCTTGGTCGAGGATGGGCGCGGCAAGCATGCGGTGACGCATTTCCGCACGCTGGCGGCGCTTGATGGGGCGGCGCTGGTGGAATGTCGGCTCGAGACCGGGAGGACCCATCAGGTGCGCGTTCACCTTGCGTCAATCGGCCATGCGCTATTGGGCGATCCTGTCTATGGACGCACACCTTCAAAGCTTCGGCCGCTGCTCCAGCGGCTCGGGTTTCAACGCCAGGCGCTGCATGCGGCGGAACTGGGATTCATTCACCCCGTTACCGGCGCGGCCCATCATTTCGCCAGCCCGACGCCCGTCGACATGCGGGAACTCATCGTCGAACTCTGCGCTGAAGGGCATGATGCAAAGGTATTGGCGATGTTGTAGTGAAGAACTTTGGAGTCGTCCGCGAGGAGGCTCCGTTTGAGTGGTCCCGCCGCCGGTCGCCCATCAGGGGGCCGTCACATGGGAACCGACGCGAAGAAAGGACGTGTTCAGGTGAGTGAGGAAAGAAAAGCTGTGACAGTACCTGCCCTTGGCGGGGAAGCCAGCCTCAACCGCTATCTCTCGGAAATCCGCAAGTTCCCAGTGCTTACGGCTGAGCAGGAATACATGCTCGCCAAGCGTTTCCAGGAACACCAGGATCCCGAAGCAGCCGCCCAGCTCGTGACCAGCCACCTGCGTCTCGTGGCGAAGATCGCGATGGGTTATCGCGGCTATGGCCTGCCGGTCAGCGAACTGATCTCCGAAGGCAACATCGGCCTGATGCAGGGCGTGAAGAAGTTCGAGCCCGACCGGGGCTTCCGTCTCGCCACTTACGCGATGTGGTGGATCAAGGCCTCGATGCAGGAGTTCATCCTGCGCTCGTGGAGCCTGGTGAAGATGGGCACCACGGCGGCGCAGAAGAAGCTGTTCTTCAACCTGCGCCGGATGAAGAAGAACCTCGAGGCATTCGAGGATTCGGACCTGCATCCCGATGACGTGAAGAAGATCGCGACCGACCTCGGCGTGCCCGAGCAGGAAGTGGTCAACATGAACCGGCGCATGATGATGGGCGGCGATGCCTCGCTCAACGTCTCGATGCGCGAGGACGGCGAAGGTTCGTGGCAGGACTGGCTGACCGATGATCGCCCGCTGCAGGACGAGACCGTGGCCGAGGCCGAGGAGGCGAGTTATCGCCACCAGCTGCTGGTCGAGGCGATGGACAGCCTGAACGAGCGCGAACGCCACATCCTGACGGACCGCCGCCTGATCGACGAGCCCAAGACGCTGGAAGAATTGTCGCAGGTCTACAACGTCAGCCGCGAACGCGTCCGCCAGATCGAGGTGCGTGCTTTCGAGAAGCTGCAGAAGGCGATCCAGCGGATCGCAGTGGAGCGCAAGCTGCTACCGGCCTGATCAGGGTCAAGTGAATGGTACGAAGCGGCCGGGTGTTGAGCCCGGCCGTTTTCGTTTGGACTATGGCTGTCGGGGTTCGACGTGTTCGAGCCAGTAGATGCCCCCACCGGCAATGCCGATCATGCCAGCCCAGAGCATGACTTGCGTGACGAG
>JBKBUD010000055.1:0-13491 GCA_046290865.1 Novosphingobium sp.
GAAAACGGCTAAGTGGCGGACAGGGTGGGATTCGAACCCACGGTGAGCTTCCACCCACGGCGGTTTTCAAGACCGCTGCCTTAAACCACTCGGCCACCTGTCCGCGCGAGCGCGGCGCCTGTGCAGGCGATCGGGCTCGGCTCGCCGTTAGCGGGTTTGGCGTCGGTCGCAAAGGGGATTCCCATCGGCAGGCATCCGTGCGACATCCGTTTCATGATGTTTCGCAATAAAGTGAAGACGTTTCGAAGCGTAGGAGTTGCCGCTCTGGCTCTGCTGATGGCGGGACCTGCAGTCGGGCAGGTCGATGAGGAAGAGGCGGGCTTCCAGGGATATCTGCAACTCCTCGCTGCGCGCGGCCGCGCCGAAGGCGTTCGCGAATCGACAATCACCTCAATGATTGCCGGGCTGACTCTGAACCAGCGCGTGATCCAGCTCGACCGGGCTCAGCCGGGGTCGTCCTCGGGGGCGATACCTTCGTTCGAGCCTTACCGCCGCCAGCATGTCGATGCAGCGCGCATCGCGCGGGGGCGAAGGCAGTATGCCGCGGTTGCCGGACAGATCACTGCGATCGAGCAGCGCTACGGTGTGCCGGGGCCGATCATGCTGGCGATCTGGGGACACGAGACCGACTACGGTGGGTACACCGGCAATTTCGATCTGCCGCGTGCGCTGGCGACGCTTGCCTATGAAGGGCGGCGGCGCGAGCTCTTTGCCGACGAATTTGTGGCCGCCATGAAGATGGTAGACCGGGGGGTGCCGCGCTCCAGATTGGTGGGCAGCTGGGCAGGGGCTTTCGGCAACCCGCAGTTCCTGCCCTCGGTGTACCTACGCGTGGCGCAGGACGGCGATGGCGACGGTTTCGCCGACATCTGGGGCAGCAGGGTGGACACGCTGTCCTCCATCGCCAACTATTTTCGCGATGCCGGGTGGCGGACGGGTCAGCCCTGGGGCGTGGCCGTGTCCGTGCCGGACGGCCTCGATCGCGTGAGCCTTGGCACCACGCTCAAGAGTCCGCGCTGCCCGCGTGTGTTCGATCGGCACACGGGTTGGAAGACCATGGCCGAGTGGCGCGCGCTCGGCATCGTCCCGCAGTCCGGGCGCTGGCCTGCCGACAATGTCATGGCGAGTTTGCTCGAACCCGATGGGCGCGGTCGGACAGCCTATCTGCTAACCGGAAATTATAGGGTTATCCTCGATTACAACTGCTCGAACTTTTACGCTCTGTCCGTAGGACTTCTTGCAGATGAGATATCCCGTTAGCCGTATCGCGCTGGTCGTCACGCTGTTTTTCGCGGCTTGCACTGGTGCAAGCGCCCGTGATTCCGGGCAGGCAAATGCCTCCAAAACGGGCCCCGCTGGCGATTATCCGATGGTGCTTGGCGCTCCGTTCGTGGTCGATGGCGTGACCTATACTCCTGCTGACACGCTGAACTACGATTCGGTCGGCTATGCGCAAGCGGGCGGTGGCGACGGCGTTTCCGGCGCGCACCGAACGCTGCCGCTGCCAAGCTACGTCGAAGTCACCTCGCTCGAAACCGGCAGGACGATCCTCGTCCGCCTGACTCAGCGCGGTCCGATGTCCGGGAGCGATCTCGTCGCATTGTCGGCCGGAGCATGGGCGCAGCTTGGCGCGTCGCCCGGCGCGCGCTTGCCCGTGCGTGTCCGGCGGCTGAATCCGCCCGAGACTGAGCGGGCCGTGCTGCGAGCCGGGGCACAGGCTCCGGCTCGAATGGATACACCGCCGGGCTTGCTGTCCGCCTTGAAGCGCAAGTTGGGTATTGGTCCCGTTGTGGCTCCCGCTCTGGCAGAACCGGTTCCGCCGAAGGTCGAGCCGAAAACTCCGGCGAAACCCGCACAGGCAAAACCCGCACCGGCCGAGCCAACATTGGCCAGGAGTGATGCGGCGGTGGCGAAGTCAGCGCCCAGTCCGGCAACAGCAAAGGTCGAAACTGCCATTGCGTCGTCAAAGGGCTTCTATGTTCAGGTCGGGGCATATTTGACGCGGGCACGTGCGGAAGCCGCTGCCAAGGCAACCGGCGCCACGGTCTCGGCCGCGGGCAAGCTGTGGCGCGTGCGCGCAGGGCCGCACAAGGATCGTGGACAAGCCGATGCAGCGCTGGCGAAGGTGCGCGCGGGCGGCTATGCCGATGCACGGGTCGTGACCGTGCCTTGACCGGACAGGCGCGGGGGCGACCGGCGCTGTCCGGGGATTACACTTGCGCTTGAGAGTTCTGACGATTGCAACGACCATCGCGCTGGCAGGCGTGCCGGTGAAGGCCGCTGCCCCCGTGGTCAGCGGTGGCGATCCGCTTGCCACCATGCCGCGAATCGACGCGCCGATTGCTCTTATGCTCGACGTCGGCTCGGGCCGCGTGCTGTTCTCGCGCGATCCCCATCGGCGTTTCGTGCCCGCGTCGATTACCAAGATCATGACCAGCTATGTCGCTTTCGACCTGGTGTCGAAAGGCAAGTTGAGGCTCGACCAGCGCATTCCGATCCGCGCCGAAACCTTCCGGAAATGGCGCAATGTCGGCAGCACGATGTTCCTGCCCGCCGAGGCGCAGCCTACCGTTGCCGAACTGATCGAAGGCATCGTGACGGTTTCGGCCAACGATGCCTGCGTCGTCCTTGCTGAAGGCGCGACCGGCTCGGTCCCCGCTTTCACGGCCTTGATGAACGATGCGGCGCAGGAGCTTGGCATGCGCGACAGCCACTTCAACACGCCGAACGGGTGGATGGATGAGGGCCAGACTTATGTCACCGCCGCCGACCTGGCCACATTGAGTGGGGCGCTGATGACGCGGTTCCCTGACCTGTACAGACGATTCTATGGCCATTCGCAGATGACATGGGGTGGGATCACCCAGCCAAACCACAACCCGCTCTATGGCCACACCGAAGGTGCGGACGGCGTCAAGACAGGCTTCACCAACGAGGCCGGTTATGGTTTCGTCGGCTCGGCCCAGCGGAATGGTCGGCGCCTTGTCATGGTGCTGGGGGGCTATGATCGCCCGATCGACCGCACCAACCAGTCGCGCGCTTTCATCGAATGGGGCTTTGCCGCTTGGGATGCCAAGCCGATCTTTCGTCGGGGCACTGCTGTTGGCACAGCCGCCGTGCAGGGCGGCGAGGTGCGTGAGCTTTCCCTGGTAGCGCCGCATGACCTGTCGGTGACCATGCCCAAAGGCGCAGCCCGCAAATACGCACTTTCCGTGCGTTACAAGGGTCCTCTCAAGGCCCCGATCCGCAGGGGCGAGACAGTTGCCAGCCTGCTGGTGCGTGTTCCGGGCGAGCCGGTCCATGTCCTGCCGCTCGCCGCTGGCGAGAATGTCCCGCGGGGGGGCGTCATCGCCCGGATGCGCAATGGTGCCATGGGACTGGTCGGCTTGTGACAGGTAGGCCGGGCCGTTTCGTTGCGCTGGAGGGCGGCGAAGGAGTCGGTAAATCGACTCAGGGCCGGATGCTCGTCGAAGCCCTGCGCGCCATGGATCTCGATGTGGTGACCACGCGCGAGCCGGGTGGCACTCCGGGGGCTGAGGCCATTCGTGCCATGTTGCTGACCACCGAGGGTGAGGGCTGGGGAGCAAGGGCCGAGGCTCTCCTGTTCGCGGCGGCGCGAGCGGATCACGTAGAGAAGCTGATCCGCCCTGCTGTTTCGCGTGGCGCGTGGGTCGTCTGTGACCGTTTCGTCGATAGCAGTCGGGCCTATCAGGGCGGCGGTGGTGGGCTGTCTGACGACGACGTGATGGAACTGCACCGTATTGGCAGCGAAGGTCTTTTGCCGGACCTGACCATCCTTTTGACTGTTCCGCCCGAGGTTGCTGCACGCCGCCTTGCAGCGCGCGATGGCGGGGCGAGCGATCGCATCGAAGGGCGCGGCGCGGAGTATCACGCCCGGGTTGCCGACGCGTTCAAGCGCTTTGCCGACGAATCTCCAGACCGGTTTGCAGTGGTCGCGGCAGATGGCACTCCGGACCAAGTCCATGGACGCATCATGGCAAGTCTTGCCAGATTGCTGCCATGACGGGGCAGTTGATCGGACATGATCAGGCCTGGCGCGTCTGGCGGGCTGCTATGGCCGGTGACCGCATGCACCATGGTTGGATCTTTGCCGGGCGCGAAGGTCTCGGCAAAGCAGGATTTGCGCGCGCCGCCGCTGCCGAACTGGTTGCCGAATCAGGCGTGCCGCAACCTCCGGTCGACGCCCATCCCGACATTCTCGCGCTGTTTCCCCTTCCGGCGAATGAAGACGAGGCCAAGAAGCGGGACGAGGGCAAGCCCTATCAACTCAAGCGCAGCATCTCGGTCGATCAGATCCGCGCGTTGCAGCGGCGATTGACCACTCGTCCGACGCTCGGGAACCGGCGCGCCGTGATCATAGATTCGGCAGACCTGCTTGAGAAAAGCGCGGTGAACGCGCTGCTCAAGAGTCTTGAAGAGCCGCCGGTCGGCACCTTCTTCCTGCTCGTCGTGCATGCCCTTGGGCGGCTGCTACCAACGGTACGGTCACGATGCACCGTCGTGCGCTTCCATACATTGTCCACTGCCGAGGTGGCGCGGGCGCTCGATGCGGCCGCGCCCGGGCTCGATGCAGAGACGCGTGGCGCGGCACTGGCCGTAGCGGGAGGATCGCCCGGCGCCGCGCTGGCATTTGCCGAACAGGACCTCGGCAAGGCGCAGGCGCTGTTTGCCCGCATCGTCGAGCAGGGTGATCCGGATCTGTCGTTGCGTGGTGCCCTTGCCGGTGCCTTGGGCGCCAGGCCTGACCGAGAGCACATTGCTGCCGCCATCGAGGCTGCGCGGATGACTGTTGTCGGAGCGCTCGACCAGGCAGACGATCACGCCAGGGTCAAACTGGTTGAAGCCCATGCGCGTCTGGTGACGCTGGCTGGCGAGGCCCCTATCTACAACTTTGATCCGGCAATGCTGACGATGGAAATCGGCTCCTTGCTGGCATCGGCCGCGCCGACTAGGGAAAGGCAGCGATAAGCGACCAGATTCCCTTTCAGAAAGCGACCGGCCCGATGGGCGAACCCTTCTATCTCACCACCGCCATTTCCTACCCGAACGGCAAGCCGCACATCGGTCACGCCTATGAGGCGATTGCCGCAGATGTGATCGCGCGGTTCCAGCGTGCCATGGGTCGCGACGTACGCTTCCAGACCGGCACCGACGAACATGGGCTGAAGATGGCACAGAAGGCGCGCGAGCTGGGTGTGACCCCGCGCGAGCTTTCTGACGAAATGTCGTCATATTTCATAAAGATGTGTGACGAACTCAATGTTTCGTATGACGTTTTTATTCGTACCACGGAAGAGCGTCACCATGCATCCGTACAGGAGCTCTGGCGACGGATGGAGGCGAGCGGCGATCTTTACCTGGATCGCTATGAGGGTTGGTACTCGGTCCGCGACGAGGCGTTCTACGACGAAAGCGAACTGGTGGCCGGGGAAGGGGGCGAAAAGCTCTCGCCTCAAGGAACGCCCGTTGAATGGACGGTCGAGGAAAGCTGGTTCTTCCGCCTCTCGAAGTATGCCGAACCGCTGCTGAAGCTCTACAACGAGAATCCGGAGTTCATCCAGCCCGACAGTCGCCGCAACGAGGTGATGCGTTTCGTCGAAGGCGGCCTGCGTGATCTTTCGGTGTCACGCACCAGCTTTGACTGGGGCGTGAAAGTGCCGGGCAGCGATGGGCACGTCATGTACGTGTGGGTGGATGCGCTCACCAACTACATCACCGGCCTTGGCTTCCCGGATGAAACTGGTGATTTTGCAAAGTATTGGCCGGCAAACCTTCACCTGATCGGCAAGGATATCGTCCGCTTCCATACGGTCTATTGGCCGGCGTTCCTGATGAGCGCGAACATTGCGCTGCCCAGGCAGGTGTTCGGCCACGGCTTTCTGCTCAATCGAGGGCAAAAGGAATCGAAGTCGCTCGGAAACGTGACAGATCCGCTTGAACTGGCAGAGCGCTTCGGCGTCGATCCGCTCCGCTATTTCCTGATGCGCGAAGTCGCCTTCGGGCAGGACGGTTCGTACTCGCCGGAAGCCATTGTCACACGCTGCAACGCCGAATTGGCCAACAGCTACGGTAACCTTGTCCAGCGAACTCTATCCATGATTTTCAAGAACATGGATGGCACTCTGGAAAAGTTCTCGAGCAACGAGGCAGACGATGCGCTGCTCGCGACCGTCTTCGCGGCCTGCCATGACGAGTTGCCCCGCGAGTTTGAAGCACTGAACTTCTCGGCCGGTATCGACGCATGGATGCGCGCCGTGTTTGCGTGCAACGCCTATGTGGATGAGCAGGCGCCCTGGGCGCTGCGCAAGACCGATCCGGAACGCATGAAGGCGGTGCTGCTTACCCTGTTCATGGCTATCAGGAACCTTACCATAGCAATCTTGCCGGTCGTGCCCGCGGCCGCAGCCAAGGTACTGGACCAGTTGGGTGTTCCTGCCGATCGACGAGGCTTTGCGGCGTTGACCGATGCCGACTGGTATGTCGCGCGCGTGGCAGCAGGGGAAAAGTTGTCGCAACCGGTCCCCGCTTTCCCACGCCTCGAAATGCCCGAGGAGCCTGCCTCGGCATGATGTTGATCGATTCCCACTGCCATCTCAACTACAAGGGCCTCGTTGAAGATCAGGCCGATGTTTTGGCACGTGCGCGCGAAACGGGCGTGCGCGGTTTTCTCAATATCTCGACCCGGCAAAGAGAATGGGCCGATATCGTTGCAACGGCGGAGCGGGAAAGCGACGTCTGGGCCAGCATCGGTATTCATCCGCACGAGGCCGATGGCCACGCCGATCTGGGCGAAGCAGCCTTGCTCGAAGCGGCAGCGCATCCCCGGGTGATCGGCATTGGCGAGACCGGGCTGGACTACTATTACGACCATTCCGACCGTCAGGTGCAGCAGGACCTGTTCCGCGTGCATATCCGAGTAGC
Organism: Novosphingobium sp.; assembly: GCA_046290865.1. GTDB lineage: Bacteria > Pseudomonadota > Alphaproteobacteria > Sphingomonadales > Sphingomonadaceae > Novosphingobium. The sequence goes on from JBKBUD010000055.1 coordinate 6,943, forward strand.
GCGGGAAACCGGGCTGCCGCTTATCGTTCATACCCGTGACGCCGAGGAGGACACGACCCGGATCATCGAGGATGAAATGGGGAAGGGCGCTTTCGCTGCGCTGATACACTGCTTCACCGCGTCTGCCCCCTTCGCGACGAAGATGCTGGAACTAGGCCTGTCGATATCGCTTTCCGGTATCGTGACTTTCAAGAATGCCAAGGATTTGCAAGCCATTGCAGCGCAACTGCCTGAGGATCGCATTCTGGTCGAGACCGATGCGCCGTTCCTCGCGCCGGTGCCGCATCGCGGCAAGACCTGCGAGCCGGCGTTCGTGTCCGATACCTGCGCCTTCGTTGCGGGCCTCCGCGGCATCTCCACGGAAGCTTTCGCTGACCAGACCGGTGCGAACTTCTTCAAGTTGTTCAGCAAGGCCAGCTTGTGAAGCTCACGATCCTCGGTTCCGGCACGTCGACCGGTGTGCCTCGCATCGGCAATGACTGGGGCGAGTGCGACCCGAGCGAGCCGAGGAACCGCCGCACGCGTGTTGCGATCATTGTCGAAGGTCGAGACGGCAGTCGCCTGCTGGTGGATACACCGACCGATCTCAGGCAGCAGTTCCTCACCTGCAACATCGATAGCGTGGATGGCGTGCTGTGGACGCACGATCATGCAGACCATTGTCATGGCATCGATGACCTGCGCCCGCTGCGTTACGGTCGAGGCGGCCCGATCCCGGGGTATGCAGCCAGCGAAACCGTTCGGCGCCTGCGCCAACGCTTCGGTTATGTCTTTGCCGGGCAGCATGGCTATCACACCATTGTCGAGCTGGATAATCTGGATCGGGTGCGCATGATCTGCGGTATCGGCATCGCGCATTGCCAGATGCCGCATGGACCGGCGCAGTCGACTGCCTACCGGTTCGATCAGTCTGGAAAGACAATCGGTTACGCTACTGACTTCAGCGAGATTACCAACGAGATGATCGACTTGTTCTACAAGGTCGACGTGCTCGTGGTCGATTGCTTGCGGCGTCAACCGCATCCGACACACTCGCATCTTGGCATGGCGCTCGAATTGATCGAGGCCACGCGTGCCAGCCGCGGCGTGCTGACACATCTCGACAAGTCTATGGATTATCGCACGTTATGTGGTGAAACGCCCGATCACGTCGAACCTGCGTACGACGGCCTCGAGATTGCGCTTTAGTGGAAGCGATCGTTGGGCAGCTCTGATCTCCTTAGAATCATCGGGATATTGATGGCGCTCGTGCTGGCCGTCGTCAGCTTGCGTGGACAGCGGATCGGTTTGTCGGATGGACTGCGGATGGCAGCCCTGTGGGCTTTCCTGATTACCGTTGTCGCGCTGGTTTTTGCAGTTCTGGGGTGGTGACGCTCACATTGCCATGCGTGCTCGGTTTACATAATACTTATTATCCAATTTAAAGTTGATCAGTTACTCACGCCATCGTGCCCCACTTCGATCTAGATTGGAAACCTTGAAGATGGACCGTCAACCGTCGCCCAATCTTACCCGTCTCCTGGCGATCATGGCGCGGTTGCGCGATCCGGTGCACGGATGCGAATGGGATTGTGCGCAAACCTTTGCGACGATCGCGCCTTACACCATCGAAGAGGCGTACGAAGTTGACGATGCGATCAAGCGCGATGACATGGATGCGCTCAAGGAAGAACTTGGCGATCTACTGCTCCAGGTCGTGTTCCATTCCCGCATGGCGGAGGAACTCGGCCTTTTCAGCTTTGACGACGTCGCCGCCGCGATTTCCAGCAAGATGGAAGCCCGGCACCCCCACGTCTTCGCCGGCGAAGGCGATCGGGGACAATCTCGCGAGGATCGTTGGGAAACAGCAAAAGCCATCGAGCGTGCGTCAAAGGGTGCGCAGAGCGCCATGGACGGGGTTGCCTTGGCGCTACCGGCTCTGATGCGCGCAGAAAAGCTGCAGAAGCGCGCGGCGCGGCAAGGCTTTGACTGGCCCGATCCGGATCAGGCTGCTGAAAAGGTAGTCGAAGAAATTCAAGAGCTTGCGGAGGCTGTTTCGGAGGTTGAGCGCATTGACGAGGCTGGTGACCTGCTGTTCGCTGCGGTCAACGTCGTGCGCAAGCACGGTGTCGCGCCTGAAGAGGCGCTGCGCACTGCGAATGCGAAGTTCGAGCGACGTTTCCGTGGAATGGAGGAACTCGCCGAAGGACGCTTTCCCACACTCCAGCTAGATGAACAGGAATTGCTCTGGCAGGCAGTCAAGCGGTCAGAGCGCTAAACCGTCCCAGTTCACGCGCGGTCAGCCTGACCTTGATACGCATGGCGGGGGCTTCATCGTCGTGCACCTGCATTTCCTCGAGGATATCGCCATGCGCATGAAGCCAAGCCAAGCGCTGTCCGTCGGACAGGGGAATGGTGAACTCAAGGGTCTGCGCCCCGCCGGTGAGAATTTCTCCCAGCTTGTCGAGCAATGCTGCGACTCCAGCGCCGGTCAGGGCCGAAAGCGGAACGACGGGCACGTCAGACACTTTGGCAGCGATCAAGTCCCGCCGCATCGCCTGCTCCTCATCTGAGAGCAGGTCCCACTTGTTCCAGGCCTCGACAACCGGAATGGTCGGCCCCCCTTCCCCGTTCACGCCGAGATCGGCAAGGATCTGTTCTACTTCTGCCTTTTGATCTGTTGTGGCCGGATTGGCGACGTCGCGAACATGGACGATGACGTCTGCTGCCGTGACTTCCTCCAGCGTTGCGCGGAAAGCGGCCACGAGTTGCGTCGGCAGGTCGGAAATGAACCCGACGGTATCGGAAAGGATTGCCTTCTCCACGCCGGGAAGATGGATTGCGCGCATTGTCGGGTCGAGCGTGGCGAAGAGCAGGTCTTCGGCCATGACGTCGGCCCCCGTCAGGCGATTGAACAACGTGGACTTGCCGGCGTTGGTATAGCCGACGAGAGCAATCACCGGCCAAGGTGCGCGCTGTCGCCGCTCGCGGTGCAGCCCGCGCGTGCGTCGAACCTGCTCGAGTTCCTTGCGCAACCGCGCCATGCGACCGCGGATGAGGCGACGGTCCGCCTCGATCTGGGTCTCACCGGGCCCCCCGAGAAAGCCGAAACCGCCGCGCTGGCGCTCAAGGTGGGTCCATGACCGGACCAGACGGCCCGCCTGATAATCGAGGTGGGCCAGCTCGACCTGAAGGCGGCCTTCCGCCGTAGCTGCCCGCTCGCCGAAGATTTCCAGAATCAGCCCGGTGCGGTCAATGACCTTGCGCTTGAGCTTGTCCTCGAGATTGCGCTGCTGGATCGCCGATAGCGCTCCATCGACAATAACCAGTTCGGCGTCAGACTGGTTGCAAGCCACGGCGATACGCTCGACCTGGCCTTCGCCGAACAGCGTGGCAGGCTTCACCGCCCGGATCGGCAGGATGAAAGCGTCGACGACTTCGATGCCGATCGCGCGCGCCAGGCCCTGCCCTTCTTCGAGGCGGGCTTCGGCATCTACGCCGAGTCCCCCTCCCCTCTGCTTTACGTCGGGGAGGACGACGACGGCGCGTGCGCCACGAGTGACTTCACCGGCAACCTCGCCGGTGTTGTTGCCAAATTCAAAAGTGCTCAGGAATCCTCGCCATCCCAGTCGCCGGTAAGGTCAACGTGACCGGCAGGCTGAATTGTAGAAACGGCATGCTTGTAGGCGAGCTGGACGTAGCCTTCACGCTCGAGCAGCATGCAGAAGAGATCGTAGGAAGCGACCTTGCCCTGGAGCATGACGCCGTTCACGAGGAACATTGTCACCTGAACTCCGGACGAGCGGACGCTGGACAGGAAAACCTCCTGGAGAAGACGGGCCTTCTTGCCGTTTTCCTCACCACCCGACTGGAAGTGCGCAACCGACAGCTGCTGCCCTGGCATGATCGTCGAGATCGCGTGCTTGTAGACCAGCTGTGACTGGCCATCGCGACGCAGCAGGATCGAGAAGTTGTCGAACCACGTGACGATGCCCTGCAACTTCACGCCCTTCACGAGAAACATCGTGACGGGAATCTTGTTCTTGCGCAGGTGATTGAGGAAGAGATCCTGGAGGTTCTGGCCTTTTCCGCCGGTAGGACCTGTTACAGGTGCCTGAACCTCTGCAATCGGTTCAGGTTCGGCCTTGGGCCGAGGGCGTGCGGAAAGCGTCTTGCCGGTCATTTCACGTGACTCCGTTTTATATTGGCTCGACCCCATGACGGGACTTCGCGATCTGGCTTTTGTGCAGAAACACAAGAGCCGGGTTCGATGACTAGTTTATGTCCCCGCGCCCCATCCGTAAACATGGGAAAATGCACAGGGTTCCGAATTAATGCGTATTCACAATCCGTAGACCGGAATCATTCGTCGTCTTCATCGTCCCGCCGCTCTGCCATGCCCAGCAGCTTCAGCTTGCGATGGAGGGCCGAGCGTTCCATTCCAATGAAGCTCGCTGTCTTGGAAATATTGCCGGAGAAGCGGCGGATCTGGACCTTGAGGTACTCGCGTTCGAAGTTCTCGCGGGCTTCCCGCAATGGCACACCCATCAGTGCCGACCCGCCGGTCTCGCCACCGATAGGCGTACTGACGATTTCAGACGGGAGCATGTCCGAATCAATGCGCGCCAGTCTGTCACGCGGCGCAAGGATGACCGTCCGCTCCACGACATTGCGGAGTTGCCTGACGTTGCCCGGCCAGTCGTAGCTTTGCAGTGCGGCCATCGCTTCGGGCGAAATCGCCGGGGGCGCAACGCCCTGTTCGTTGGCGTAGCGGGTGAAGAAGTGATCAACCAGCGCGGGGATGTCGTCTCGCCGATCCGTGAGCGACGGAATCGCCACCGGAACGACGTTCAGCCGATAATAGAGGTCCTCGCGGAAGCGGCGCTCCGAGATCTCCTTTTCGAGCGGGCGCGACGACGAGGATACCACCCGGACATCCACCCGCAACTGGCGGTGACCGCCAACGCGGGCGAAGGACTGTTCGGTAAGGACGCGCAGGATGCGGGCCTGGCTTGAGGCCGGCATGTCCGAAACCTCGTCGAGAAACAGGGTCCCGCCGTCGGCCATTTCCAGGAGGCCTGCGCGAACGAGCTTTCCGTCCACTTCCTCGCCGAACAGTTCCTGCTCGAAGCGCTCGGGCGTTATGCGTGCCGAATTGACCGTGATGAACGGACTTTGCGCGCGAGGACTCCATGAATGGAGCAGGCGGGCCGCCACTTCCTTGCCTGAGCCCGCCGGTCCCGTGATGAGAAGGCGGCTGCCGGTATTGGCCACGCGCTTAAGCGTTGCGCGGACCTGGTTGATCGCGGAACTGTTGCCCGTGAACTCCTCCGCCATTGCGAAGCCCTGACGTAACTGGGCATTTTCGCGACGCAGGCGTTCCGTTTCGGTAGCCCGTTCGACCAGGAGCAGAAGCCGTTCGGCCTCAAACGGTTTTTCGAGGAAATCCATCGCCCCGCGGCTGATCGCAGAGACTGCCGTGTCGATGTTGCCGTGGCCCGAAAAGATGATCACCGGCAGTTCAGGCTCGCGCTTCTTGATCTCGTCGAGCACTTCGAGCCCGTCCATCGGGCTGCCGTGGAGCCAGACGTCGAGCAGGACAAGGCTGGGCCGCCGTTCATCGATGGCGGCCAGCGCCGAGGTGCTGTCGGCGGCAAGGCGACAGCCATAGCCTTCGTCGGAGAGAACGCCTGCGACCAGTTCGCGGATGTCGCGTTCGTCGTCAACGATGAGGATATCGAGTGCCATGGTAGGGGTCCTGTCAGTCCTGTTCGGCGTGAGCGTTTGAAGTTGAAAGCGGATCGCGGGCGAAGCGCATGGTTACGCGGGTGCCGCCACCCGGTTCGGGCGTGAAGGCCATTTCACCGCCGTGTTCCTCGACGATCTTGTGAACGATCGCGAGGCCGAGGCCGGTACCCTTCTCGCGCGTGGTCATATACGGTTCGAGAATTCGTTCGCGTTCGGCGGGAAGCCCGATCCCATTGTCAGTCACACTGACGGTGACGGTGTGGTGGTCGCCTGCAAGCGTCACTGCAACCCGCCCGCGATAGTCGACGTCTTCGGATTTCGACCGAGTCTCGATCGCCTCCACCGCGTTCTTCAGCACATTGGTCATGACCTGACCGAACTGGTGGCGATCGCACTGGAGTGGCATCGAAGTGGCGTCGCAAGCGAAGCTGAAGTCGATCGAGGTGTGGGCCACCTCCTGAAGGAAGAGGGACTGACGAACAAGGTCGCTGGCGTCCTCGGCCCGAAACACTGGCTTGGGCAGACGTGCGAACGAGGAGAACTCGTCGACCATTTTCCGGAGATCACCGACCTGCCTGATGATCGTGCTGGTTAGTTCCTCGAACAGTTCGGGATCATTCTCGATCTGGCGTCCGTAGCGGCGGCGCAGGCGCTCGGTTGCCAGCTGGATCGGGGTCAGGGGGTTCTTGATTTCGTGCGCGATGCGGCGGGCGACGTCTGACCAGGCAGCGCGGCGCTGGTCGAGCAATTGCCGCGTGATGTCCTCGAACGTGATGACGCGCCCGTTGTTGTCCTCTGCCACGCGGACGGCCAGCGTGCGAA
>JBKBUD010000363.1:0-1830 GCA_046290865.1 Novosphingobium sp.
GGGAAGAAGAACGAGTTGGGGTGGTAGATCGTGTTGCCCGGAAAGCCGCGCACGCCCAGCATCTGGGTCTTGGGCTTGTCGTAGGTCCCGCCCATGTAGGACAGGTTGATCTGGCCGAAGCGGTCAAGCTGCGTCGGCGTGACCATCGCATGACGACGGCCAGACCACACCGCGCTGTCGAAGAAGCGCGAGAACGGCAGGTAGCCCGCCGGCTTGCGATCGTCGTACTTGCGCGGGCCCAGCGGCACCGGCTGCTCGACGAGATAGGCCTCGCCATCGGTCATCATCAGTTCGGGCGTATGGGTCAGCTTGGCGAGGCCAGCTGCCACGCGCGGCACCGGGCCAACGCCGGTCGCCACGATTTCGCCATTGCCCCGGAACGCTTCCGAACAGGCGACGATGCACAGGTCTACAAGAGTGATGTCGCTCATCAGAAAATCGGCAGCGAGAGAGCCGCTACCGCCTCCTTTCCGCCAATGGATTCAAGATATTCGGCTTCCGATGCGCCGACGAAGCGGTCTGCCACAGCCGACCAGTCGCCCGGATCGCGGGCGGCATCGGCGTAGGCCTTGAACGCCTTCATGTCCCAGCCATAGTGCGGGGGCATCGAGCTGGGATGCGCGCCGCAGGGCATCTCGACCACGCCCGAAACGAAGCAGCGCTCGAACAGGTTGTCCTGCGCGCCTTCGGGGTAATGGTCCTCCATGCGGTCGACCAGTTCCTCGCAGCTGACGTAGGTCTTTGCCGCAGCCTTGGCGAACCACTCGTCGTAATAGACGTCGGCGCCAAACACCTGCACGTTGCCGCGCCAGTCGCTGCGGTTGACGTGGATCAGCGCGGCATCGAGCTTGAGCGCGGGCATCGCGATCAGCGTCTCGCCATCTTCATAGGGTGACTGCACGGTCTTCAATCCGCCCAGTTCGGCCAGATCGGTGCCGAGGCCAACGCGGGTCGGCAGGAACGGCAGGCCGAACGCCGCGGCCTTGAGGCCCCACTGGAACATGCCTTCGTCCAGCTCCAGCACCTGCAGCGCACCGCTCTCACGGGCTTTGCGGAACCACGGCTCGAGCGGAATGGCATCGAGGCTGACGAACGCGAAGACCAGCTTCCTGACCTTGCCCGCCGCGCAGAGCATGCCGACATCGGCGCCGCCATAGGCGACCACGGTCAGGTCCTTGAGGTCGGAGCGCATGATCTCGCGCACCAGTGCCATCGGCTTGCGCCGCGGGCCCCAGCCGCCGATGCCGATGGTCATGCCATCGGAAAGCTGCGCGACGATCTCCGCCGCAGTCATCCGTTTATCTAGGCTCACGCCTGTTCTCCTGCCTGTTCTTCAAGCGCCTTCTGCCATGCCCAGACATGGCCCCATTCGCTGGGAATCAGGTGCGCGGTCGGTGTCCAGTTCGTGGGGTCGATCACCAGCGGATCAGCCCCGATCTCGATGTCGAAGCCCGAAGGCGTCTGCATGTAGAAGCCGAAGGTCTGATCGTTGACGTGGCGTCCGATCGAAGCGCTCTCCGGCACCTTGTTGAGGCGCATTCGGTCGTAGCACTTGCCCACGTCGCTCTGCGTCTTCATTTCGAGCATCAGGTGGATGCAGGCCGAAGGCGGCACCGGCATCTCGGCAATGGCGACCGAGTGGTGGCGGCCGTTGTCGGCATGCATGAAGGCAAAGCCCATGCCCGGATCATTGGGATCGTCCGAGAAGCGGAAGCGCGGGATGTCGGTATCGTGGAAACCGATCGCCTTGTAGAAGGCATGGGCCTCGTCAAAGTTGGGCGTGGCGAACACGGCATGACCCATGCCCATGTCGCCGGTGACGAAACCGCT
>JBKBUD010000056.1:0-13309 GCA_046290865.1 Novosphingobium sp.
GGGCTCTGCGGCACCCACTTTGGCGATCTCGTCGCCGTCGCGTTCGGCCACGACATACCAGCCAGGCAGCCCCAGGCTCCGGTCGGCCGCGTATCCGTGCAGACAGACCCAGGCCCTGACCTTGCGGATCCCCTTTCCATTACCGTCGCCGCTTGCACCGTGGAGCACGACCAGCGGACGTGACAGATCGTCCTGCACCGCCTCATTGCGTTCGGCATCGGCGCCATAGGGCGTCACGGCAAGGTCGCTGCCGCTCAGCCTGTCGCCGACGATCAGGAACGCGCTTTCGGGCGAGGCAGGCTGGTCATCAGGTGTGTTCTTCGGCCCGGCGCGCAGGATTCGCGAGATCGGCACCTGCAGGCGCTCGATCGTCAGCCGCAGCCCCTCGCCGCGCTCGTTGCGCTGGGCGCAGGTCGCCAGCGTCAGCAGCAGTGCTGCCAGAACGACGCTGCGAGTGACGATTGCCCAGCGGCTGGCAAGGCCCTCGACCGGCCTTTGCTGGTACAGGCCGAGCGCCACGAGCAGGAATGCGCCAGCGAAGGCGAGGGACTGGGCGACGTCCATCAGACCACCCGGCTGCGATAGAGCCAGTTGTAGATCGAGACATGGATGGCCAGCCATGCTGTGACAAAGCTCAGCAGAGCGAGCGCCACGAACAGGAATGCAAGGACAAGGACGTCCCACGGCGGGTTGCCGGGTGACAGGACGAAGGATCTTGCCTTGAGCCGCTGGCCAAGGCTGCACTCGCCTACGCCAGCGATTACCAGCGCCCGGATCTGTTCGGCGTGCTGACCCCAGCCCTGGACGGTGCAGAGGTATTCGTCGGACCATTGGCGGATGGGATTGTCCGCGCCTCCGGCCAGCAGGACGCCCTTCTCGTTCTTGAGATCCCCTTCGAGCGAACTGCTGGTCGAAAGATCGGCCGGGTTCGAGCGGCGCACGTCGAGCTGGTCCGCGAGGTAGTCGCCCATGCCGGGATAGTCGCGCTGCGGCAGTGCCTGCCACCTTGCCCGGTAGTCCGACCGGGTATTGGCGGCATCCAGTGCCGCGACGTCAACCGTTTGCCAGCCGAAATGCCGCTTGTCGCTGACCGGCACCCAGAAGGCACCGACGAGATACAGGAATCCCGACCACAGCATCACCAGCGCGAGCGCAGAACCGGCCAGTGTTCTCGGAGAGATTTTGGGAATGTTCGTTAGAATGAACTTGCGCACGTCAGCTCCCCCTCAATCGCCGATGCTCATGTCTTCGCGGTCAATTCCGTGAAGCGCGAGATGAAGCTCCCGCGCCACCCGGTGTCGCCAGCGCGCGTAGCGCTTGCTCCGCATCCGCCGCGCCTGGTTGATCCATTCGCGCATTTCCCGGACGCCCTGTTCGGGAAAGCGGTGGTAATGGCTCGATGTCACGCGCGTGGACCCGTCGTGGCCGAAGAAGGCGGTCACGAAATCAAAGCGGGCCAGCTGGAAGGTCTCGATCAGGCGATTGTGTAGCCCCTCGTTCACGGCGCGCACGAAGTCCGAAGGCACCGCAAACGGGAAGCGGTCGCGATTGTCGAGCATGCCTTCAACGCGGGCCAGCTCGCGCATCGCGCGGACGTCAATTCGCTGCTCCATCTCCTTGCAGCGCCTGGCCAGATCGGGGGAATTCTGCAGCGCCTCGGCTCCGAGCATGGACGAGACGACGAGATCGGCCTTGGTCAGGGCGAAGAACGTCGGGCAGGCGAGGCCGTCCTTGGCGTTCCAACCCTCGAATTCCCGCTTCTCCTGGCGATGCTGCAGAACGGCTTCGCGCGACACCTTGGCCTTGAACTCGTTCTGATCAAGCGGATCGATGTCCTTGTCCTGCACATAGGACAGCAGGGCCACCGCATTGATGATGCCGCTGACGAAGGTCTCCATGTCGCCGTTGTTGTTGAGCAGGTCTTCTGCCCATTTCTTGACCTGCTGGGTCTGTTCGTGCGTGACTTCCGCGGGATTGCCGAGCAGTTGCTTGGCGAAGGCCCGGGCGCCGGGATCGGTCTTGAGCTTTCTCTCGTTGACCAGAGTGCCGATCGCCGGGCCCAGGAACATCACGTCGGCCGGTAGCGCGATCACCACCGCCGAAGCCTGCTTCAGCGCCGCAACGATCTTCCACGCCTCCTTCCATGCCACCGTCGTCTGCTCGTCGCCCAACCGCATCAGCAGGCGCGTCTCTTCCCCCGGCGTATCGATCAGGTGATAGGGGCGCTTCCTGTCCTGCACGTCGTAGACCGTGAACGATGTCGACGCGCCGAGATCCCGCCCGTCGGGCTCGGTCCGGTCGTTCACCTTGGTGAAGGGCGGGCAATCCGTCCGCTTGCTGACGCCTTCGAGGAAGCGATGCACCATCCATGTCTTGCCCGCCGCCGCGAACCCGATGAAGACGACCGACGGCAGGCCCGAGGCTCGCACACTCCTCATCTTCCGGATGAACGTCTCGTCACTCGCGTCATTGCCGCCTGCTTGCGGGGGCGGGTTGTCATTCTTTGCTGACGCGGCCTTGCCGGGCGGCTGGGTCCGTGCCTGATTTGGGGACGGTGCCGGTGCCGGTGCCGGTGCCGGCGACAGCGCCACCGGCGTCTCACCCAGCGCCGTGCCCTCGGCTTCACAGGCCGCACAAGTCTCGCCGTCCTCGTCGAGCATCCCGCCGCAATTCGGACATCGCGGAAAGTCCTGCGTCAGTTTCTCAGCCATTTTCAGCTTCCTTCTTTCCACGGTCCGATGCCTTGCGCCGCGCCTGCCGCCCGAGCTTCTGCGCCACCGCCGCAGCCGTCGTGCCGACGATATCCCTCGCGTCCGCCGCACTGCGCGAGGAGGCGGCGAAGGTTTCGAGAATGCTCCCGATGGTGCGGCGGGTGACCCGGTCCAGCACGCCGTCCGGCTCGCTCCTGAGGAGGTCGACCAGCCAGGCCCCCCTCAGCGCCGCGACCCGCGTCAGCGCTCCCTCGTCGTCGGCCAGGATCAGGTCGCGAAGCGCGGTTTCCGGCAGAGCCCCGGACCTGCACCGCCGCGCCACCTCGCTGACGATCCGGTAAGCCGCATCGCGCGTCTCGTCCGCAATCCGCCCGCCCGGTCGATGCAGCGCCACCTGCGCGAGCAGCAGCACATCGGCATCGCCAAGCGCGCCCAGCGCAGCGGGATCGAGATGCCGCAGCAGACGAAAGCCCCGGCCCGCCAGCCTCCCGCCACGGGCAAGGTCCATGACCGGCGCCGTCGCCCGGCCCCGCTGCGCCAGGGCGCCGAGGTACTCGTCCAGTACCTTCCACCCCGCCTCGCGCAAGGCGTTGTCGTTGCTGGCGATCATGCGCTCCAGCAGCACGACCATCGCCTGGGGCCGCAAGTGTCCCGACGCCGCCCGCGCCCGGTCCTGCGCCAGAGCGTCGGGCGCAAAAGTCGCCAGGCCGGCATGCCAGTCTATCGCCGCAATCGTCGCTGCCCCGTCCGGCAGATCCGCCAGAAGCGCGACGAAGCTCTGCCAGACCTGCCACGACGGCGGTGGCGAGACCGCCTCGCCCACGAAAGCGCCGTCGCTCCCCAGCATGCCGGGAACGAGCCACGGACTGGTGGCGGCATGGCCGGGCCTCGCCAGCACCAGCTGGCACAGTCGCCACGGGTTGAGGCTCCCGCGCTGCGGCAGCTCGCTGGTGGTCATCCACCCCGAGACGCGGCTGCGCTGGCCCGGCGGGTCGATCGAGGCAAGGGCACTGACCAGAACCTCATCCATGTCGAGGCCATCGGCCACCACCACCAGCCGGTCCGCCCAGGCCAGCCCGAAGCCCCGCCAGTCGAACGGGACCACCGCCGGGCTCTCCGACGCCAGCGCCAGCGAGCGTTCCGCAAACACGGCAGGCGCATTCAGGGTTTGCGCATCGGGCGGCGCAATCGACAGCGCCACCCGTTCGGAGCGGAACCCGATCGCCGCCAGCTGCTGCGCGCTGCAATGAACGAGGTGGATGTAGGCTTCGGGCCCGAGCGATTGCTGGCGCAGATAGGCCCCCCTTCCGATCAGCGCGCCTTCCGCGTCGCCCAGCGGAAAGCAGAACGAGAACGCGTCTGTCCGGTTGAGCTTGCCCCATTCGAGCAGCATGAGCGGAAGGTCGACGATCCACGATCCCGCGGGCGCCGGGCCCGAGGCCGCCAGCAGGCCATAGCCGCGCCCCCTGTGTTCCGGGCCGATGACGAATGCCGGGAGGTCCATGCTCAGTTGGCTTTGCCGCAGAGTTCGGCAGCGGCGGAGGCAAGCCTCTCCTGTTCCGGCGATTGCGCAGGCGCCGCACCTCCGGCCGCGCCCGCCTGGCGGTCCGGGGCAGTCGTTGCCCCCTCAGGAGCATCCGCAGGCTTGCCCAGCGCGCGAATGGCTTCGTTTGCCATCTCGCAGAAGCCGAGCTGCTCCTGCGCCATGGCCTTCTGCTGGTCCACGGCGGCAACCTTTTCCTGCCACGTCGCATACCAGGCGGTGCCCAGCCCGGCAGCGGGGATCAGCATGGCAGCAGCAAGGATCACCGGCCGCGCGCCGGTCATCCGGGGCGACTGCCAGCCCCTGCGGGAAGCGGCCTCGGGCAGGCCGTCGCCCTCTTCGGGCACATCGCCTCCGCCATCGCCCGACCGTCCGCCTTCGTTCGCGCCGCGCGCGTCTGGCGGGCCGGTTTCGTCACGGGCAGCGGCATGGCCCTGTTCCCGTTCCGAGCGTTCGGCAAAGGCCCTCGCGCCGCTCCGGTGTGCGCCCGGCTTGCCTTCCGGGGCAGGTCGCGACGGCGTTTCCATCCGGGCTGTCGTCAGGGTCTGCTCGATCCGCTCGAGCCTCGCGATCACATCGGCCATGCCGGCGCGCGCCTGCCGTTCGACTTCGCCCGCCGCCTCGCGCGCCGCTTCCCGGTTCTGCCGGACGATCGCCTCGACGATGGCCTTGTTCAGCCCGACCGCCGGTGCCTGGCCATCGACACCCATCTCGGCAATGCGATGCGTCAGGAAGACCAGAAGGTCGCGCTGCAGGCGCTCGAGCTCGGAGTCTGTGGTCTCTTTGTCAGACATGGCAGTTTCCCGATGGAGAATTGGTCATGGTCCGGCTCACGATGCGGCCACGATGCGGTAGCAGACGCGGATGTCCTGCCTGAGCGATCCGTAGGCCAGACCGCTGCCGTTCTTGCGCACGTCGCGGGTGACCCCGCCGGGCCGGGAGGGGGGCGGCGATGTCCGCGCGATGATGTGCAGCTCGCTCTTGCCGGGTGGCCCTTCGATCACGAACGACTGGCCTTCTGCGGGCAATGTCAGTGGTCGGCCAGGTGATGCCGTCAACTGTGCCGAACCCTGCGGGGCTATCCGCGTCAGCTTGCCCGACTGGTCCAGCTCCCACACCTCGATGAAGGCCGTCCGCTTCACGGTAATGCTGAGTGTCAGCCTTTCGCCGATCGCATAGACCGCATTTGCGCGATCGAGGGTGGCCAGCAGGCCGATCGTGCGATCATCTGCCGGATTGGCCTCGACCTTTGCGGCAATGCCACGGCGTGCCTCGCACGGGGATGTCGCTGCCAGGGCCGATGTCGTCGACGTCACGCTTGCGAGCACCGCCAGCAGCACGATCCGCCCCATTTCCATCCGGCTCATTGCTCACCCCCGCTTTCCCGCAATCTGCGCGCCTCGACGAACCACTTCTCGGCTGCCGCCGGACCCTGATCTTCGAGCATCAGCTTGCCGAGGTCCTCCGCTGCCGAGGCCGAGCCCCTGCTCGCCGCCTTCGCCAGCCAGCCATAAGCCTTGGCGAGTTGTGCCGGATCCTCGCCATGTCCGACCCACAGCCAGCGCCCGTAGGCTGCCATGCCGTCAAGGTCTCCGCCTTCGGCCGACCGGCGATAAGACTCACCGGCCAGCACGTCGCTGCCATTGAGGGCGTGGGCCTGACCGGTCAGGAACAGCAGGCGCGGGGACTCCGGCGTTGCGGCGAGGGCCGCGCCACAGGCGTACAGCATTTGCGCCACCACATTGCCGGATTGCTCGGGGCCGGCCTTGCCCGCCAGCCGCTCGCACTCTCTTGCCGGAGCCTCGCGGATGAACTGGAAAGCCGCCGCTGCGGCAATGATCAGGACCACGCCGATGGCCGCCACCACCAACGCGCGCCGCCGCTTCGTCACAGCCGGACTGCTGCCCCACAGCGCCCCGAGCTCCGAAAGGTGTTCGGCGCCATGCAGGCGCAGCTTGCCGGCAGCCTGCGCACGCGCCAGCATGGCTCTCGTCTCGGGCAAGGCCTGCGCGTGGTTCGCCGCCACGAAAGCAAAGTCCCAGGCCTCGTCGCTCTTGGCCGAGCGTTCGACGATCAGTCTGCACTTGCTGTCGAAGTCGAGAACGGGCGAAATGGCGCCCCGGCCACCCGGCGTGATCTCGCCCGTGGCGACCAGTGGCGCAAAGCTTCCACCGGCGCGCGCCCGCTGATCGGTCAGTGCCAAGGCGAGCCCGAAGCTTGCCCCGTCGAACCGGGGCGCGTCCGTACCGACCCAGATCGGGGTCATCCGGCCCGAACGGTCGATGGCCCTGGCATCGAGCAGGATGTTGGAAACCGTCTCGCTTCTGAGCTGGGGCGACCTGACGAACCTGTCGCCGCCTTCATCGGGCAGCAGTTCGACCGTCAGGCTCGCAAGCTCGGCCCCGGCAGGTCCGGTGATCGGAAACCAGGCCTTTTGCAGGGGGGTGCTCACGCCGGTCTCTCCGCTCAATCGAAAGAAATGGTCAGCGCATGACTGCGCAAGCGTTCATCGGGGTCGGTGCCGGCATGAGGCCACTGCGCGTCGATTCCGCCGAAACTGTCGATCTCCCCCTCGAGCCAGACCATCCCGCCACTGTCTACAATGCGCACCACGGTGTTGGGAGGCAGCAGCGACATCGCCTGAGGTTCGAGTTCGAGCGAAACCAGCGTCTGACCTGAACCCGGACTGCGCACGATCTGGATCGACCAGCCGCTGGTCGTGACCGAATGGCGCATGGCCTGCGAACTGGCCGCGCGGTACTGCGCCACGGCCGAATATCCGTTGTCGTTCCACGCCCGGCGCAAAGCCCGGCTGCGGGCGCGGCGCAGGCTGAGATAGGCCTCGCGCGCCCCTGGAATAGTCCAGATCGCCTTGGCCATGTCTGCAGTGGGCGGCAGGCCCTGCTTCATCCGTTCGAACAGCGCAAGCTCGAAGGCTCCGCAGTCGAAATCCGCCGGGTCGTCCTGCTGGTTCAGGACCATCGCCAGCAGAGCCGCGTGGCTGCGCTTGATCATGCCCCGCGGTCTCCAGCGTATTCATCGTCCCTGTTGTTGGAGGCACCATCGATCTGCCACAGCGAGATTTCATGCCATGCCGAGGCGACACGCGGCCCCGGAAGCACGTCATCCTCGCGCGCTGCGATGCAGTCCTTCAGCTTTGCCCAGACTTTCCTGAGTTCGCGGTTCAACCGGTCGCGGCTGGTTCCCGTGTCACGGCAATAGGCCATGACGTTGCCTGCGTAGCGTTCGTCCATGCCGGACCACGCCAGAGCATAACCAAGTTGCTCCTCGGGCAACTCCTCCAGACACAACTTCAGGAAGGTTGCGCGCAAGTTCGGATCGGGCAGGAGGGCGATATGGTCGTCGGCGCACCATTCCAGCTCGGAATCGTCCTCGATCTGGCCATGCTGACAGTCCGGGCAGTAATCGTGAAAGTACTTGCGCAAGGCCGTCAGCGAGGTAGGCAGGCCGGTGCGACCGGGCAGGTCCTTGCGCAGTTCGCGGGCCAGCTCGACAAGGTGGTCATCCGAGCAGCGCCCTCCGGTAGGAAGGTCCGCGCCCTTGGCCAGCCTCGCTTGCCAGATCGAGCGGCTGATCCGGTCGATCCGGCTCCAGGTCTTGCCGCGATGGGCCGATCCTGCCAGCCGGACATCGCGGCATCGGGTCAGGCCCCGCACCACGATCGTCCGGCGCAGTCCGTTCGATATCGGCGTCGCGCAGCCCCGCATCGATTCCTCTATGGCCGAGCGAAGTATCTGGCCATCTCCCAGCATGCTCAGCGCAAAGCCGTGCATCGGGCTGGTCGGTGCCTTTTCTGCCAGTGTTTTCAATGCCTGGTTCATGAGGACATCCCAGTCTCCGTCAGAGACTTTGCCATTCCGGACAATGTCGTTGCTGATGGGTTCGATCAAATGATCGAATATCCTGACGAGCATCCGGCGAAGTATTCGCCATTTGTTTGCAAGCCAGTCCTGTTCATCCGGCGCAACCGCCATGAATCATTGCCCCCCAGCGAACCGTTATTAGGTCTGCATCCGCTGTCGGAGTCAACGTTGTAGGCGTAATAAGACAAATTCGATCGCTGATTTCCCGTCACGCGCGAATTGCCGACGAAAAACGCTCCCGGCGTGGTCGTTCGACCACGCATCGGGAGCGCTGTCGCACGCCGGTCACTCGGCCGAAGTGATCACGGCGTTCGAGTTCCGCGCCGTGGCCAGGGCGCCAATGGCAGTGTTGGTCACCGCACCGCGCTGGATGCCGGTGATCTTGACGTTGCCATCGATGTTCACGTTGCCGCGGATCGCTGCGTTGTCGTTCGTCGCTTTCGCTCCGGCGCCAATGGACGTGTTCGTCACTGCGCCCTTCTGTTCGCCGTAGATCTCGACGTTGCCCTTGATCTTCACCTGTCCTGAGGGGCCGGCGAGGGCGGGCATGGCGACCGCGAATGCGGCGATACCGAGGGCGATCTTCGTGAACTGCTGAAACATGGCGTTCTCCTGTGACCGTCCGGCAGCAGGGGTCTGCTCCTGACAAACTGGTCGTGGGTCGCAGTTCGGTCGGCCTGTGCGCTGGCGGCAGAAATCTTTTTTGTCGGCACGGCGTGGAGCCGCTCTGCAGCAGAATTTTCGCCACGCGCGCACAGTGCCCGCACCCTCGTACCCACGCTCCTTTCGGAACCCCAGCACAGGAGCATCCGAGATGACCCGCGCAACCATCCTGCTTTGTGGCGTTTTGGCGCTTCATTCCATGCCCGCCCATGCCGGCCCCTCCGGCAAGCTCCGGATCTCCGGCAACGCGACCGTGGTCGCGTCGAGCGGATCGAATAACGCCTTTTCGCTCGGCTGGGGGTCGCAGGCCACCAACTCGACCGGCTCGATCCATTCCAGCCGCGTCGGCGGCGATGCTTCGGCCAGGGGCAGCAGCCGGTCGCAGACGAGCGTGGCTCTGGCGCCGATGTCGCGGGCCCGCACCTTCGTCGGCTCGATCAGTGGTGCATCGACTTCAGGCTCGGCCAGCGCGTCGGGCTCGGCGGGCCACGTCGCGGCCATCGCCCTGCGTCCGGGCACCGACGTCTGCGCCGCCGTGGGCTCGGTCGGCCGTGGCGGACGGCGCGCCCGCGCCAGCGTCGGCAGCGTCGTCGCCTACGATTTCGGCCTGTGGCGCCGGACCAAGGTCCGCGTCGGCAACTCCGGCACCGTCTGCTGACCCCCACCCCCCAAACCAGGAGATCGACCATGTCCCCGAAAACCCCCGCGCTTGTACTTCTTGTACTTGCCACCACCACGCCCACTCCCGCCCTGGCCGGCTTCGCCCTTCTGCGCGATGCCAAGCCCAAGGCGCAGGTGGAGAAGGAGGCGCCAGGGCCTGCCAACCCGTTCACGGCCGGCATCTCCGCCAGAGAGGGTGCCCGCATTGCAGCCGTGCGCTCGCGCTCGACGAACCAGTACCGCCCCGTCGTCAAATGCGAGACCGACGTGGCTCTCGACGAGGACATGGCCGGAAGAGCCAACGACTATTCCCAACCCGGCAGCTATGTGGGTAACCTGACGGTTGTGGCAGGGGGCATCTGTCCGGCGGCGCGGCGGAATTCGCGCTGACCGTGCCTGGCAGCGGTTGGTTGATGATGGGGGCGTCAAGTATGGTTGCGAGAAGCTGGTTCGGCACATTCGTGGCGTGTGCCCTGATGGTGCCGGGCGCCGTTTCGGCTCAGATTGCCGCGAAGGCACGGCCGCAGGAAATCCCCGAAAGCTCGGCCACGAGTTTCGACCCGGCGCTGCGCTGCATGGACGAGATGCTCGGACGCACCGAGTACGCCTATGGCGTGAAGATCGGCGTCGGCGACATGAGGGCGGACGTGGCGACCGGTGCCGTCACCCGTGACATGGTCGTGGCCGCGCTCTCGCGCATGTCGGAGAAAAGCCGGGTATTCCGGATCTCGATCGACCCCGACGAGAAGGAGATCGCGAACGCCGAAAGGTCGGACATCTTTGTCGGCGGGTCGGTCACGGCGTGGGAGAAGGACATCGGGGGCAAGAGCCCCGAGGCAGGTATCTCGATCGGGCCGCTGAACATCGGAATGCGCAATCGCCGGATCGATTCGACGATGTCGGTCACGATGTTCCTGCAGGACAGGGAAGGGGTCGTCATTCCCCTGACCACCCAGAGTCTGACGATGGCCCTGCGACAGAAGTCGACCGGTGGCGATGTCAGTGGCAATGTCGGTCTGCTGGGCGGGTATGTCGGCATGGAGTTTGCCGGAGGCGATGCGCCGCTCCAGGCGCTGCGGGCGCTCATCGATCTCGGTCTCATCCAGGCCGTCGGGGCCTGGGCGCAAGTGCCCTATCAACGGTGTCTGGCGATCGCGCAGACCGATCCGAAATCAACGCAGCAGGCGGTCAAGGTCTTCCGCCGGTTGACGGAAGCGCAACGGATTTCGGCCATATCGACCGAACTGGCGCGGCTTGGGCACTTTGCCGGACGACCCACCACCCGCATGACGCCGGAACTGCGAACCGCGATCTCGGACTTCCAGGTGCAGATGCAGTTGCCCCCGTTGGGGCTGCCCAACTTCGAAACCTGGTTTGCGCTGACCGGGACGAGCTTCGGAACGGTCGCAGGGGGAGCGGCCGCACCCCTTGCCGTCGCCGGGAATCCCAACCCCTTGCGGTTGCGCGTCGCGCCGCACGGACCGAACTTCGAAACCGGGCCGAGCGCCCGGGAGTTCTTCATCGAACGCTCCTTTCGTGCCTCCTTTGCGATCAGCGCCCAGGCCGATGCGTATGTCGCGTGTTTCTACACCGACGGCCAGCATCGCATGACAAAGGTCTTCCCGACCGCGCAGCGTCCGGTTGAGCGACTGGTTGCCGGGCAGGTGATGATCATTCCGGGACCCGGCGACGTCTTCGTGATCGAACCCGACGTTACGGGCATGCCGGAAAACATCACTTGCTACGCGTCATCGCAGAGCCTGCAGGAGAGGATGCCACCTCCCTTGCGCGACAACTTTCGCCCCGGTTTGCCCAGCCTGCCCTATACCGAACCCGAACAACTGCAGGCCGTAATGCGTCAGGCCAACTTGCCCGACCTTTCCGTTTCGTCGTTCAACTTCACCGCAGCCTGCAAGAACGGAGCAGGCGAATGGGAGCTAAAGTGCCCTTGAGCGCATGCGAGGAACAATGCGGCTCCCTTTGGGGCTGATCAGTCGGCGATGCGGATTTCGACCCGGCGGTTGGAGGGATCGTTGGGTGCGATGCCCGCCAGAAGCTGGCTCTCACCCCGTCCGACGGGGATGAACCTTGCCCGGGCACCGAGCAACTCGAGGCCATCGACCACGGACTCCGCCCTGTTTTCGGAGAGGGTCTGGTTGTGGCGGGTGGAACCGAGGGCATCGGTGTGACCGATGACTTCCCAGGTCCGGGCTGAGAGTTGAGGATCGCGCAAGGCTTCGGCCACCACGGCCAGAGTGCGTTTCGTTTCCGAGGTCAGGCGGAAGGAATTCAGTTCGAACTCGACCTGGAACTGCAGCGGAGGGGCAAGCCCGGCGGCAGGCGGAACAGTGGTTGGCGCCGCGAAGCCGGGCTGTGATTGCGCGGGGTAGGGATCACCGATGTAGTCGCCGGTGCTGTTGTTGATCTTGATGCCGCGGGTGGCCTGCCCGTCGGGACGCACATTCCCTTCCCGCGCCTGCACTTGCCGCCGGAGATTGTCGCGCGCCTGTTCGACGGTCATCTCCTGAGCCCGAGCAGTCGTCGGGACCAGAGGCGCAAGTGCGGCACAGGTAGCAAGCAGGAGCATGGCCGGTCGCATGGTCTTGAGCACTTTGGATCCTTCGCTTTCGGGCGCAGCAGTGACAATCTCTCTCGATATTGGGTTTCGCTCTGGCCTTGTCAAACAGACATTGCGCAGTGCCAGCCTGCGCATATAATCATTCCAGGGGACATCAATCGCCCGATTTTCAATTCTCGCGAATCAAAGGGGGCGTTTGCGTGCCGATTTCGCTGTCATGGTCTGCCTCTCAGCCGTGCAGCATCGCGCGTTTTCGTCAGGTTACCGTATTTTTAACATTCATTTTCATGGTTTTACTTGGCTCGGACGGCGCACAGGCCGGGGAGCGGGTGGCAATTGTGATCGCCAATTCGGCATACCGCAATGTTTCTGTACTGCCCAATCCGCAGGCTGACGGACGTCTTATCGCCAACTCCTTAAAGACTGCGGGATTCTCCCAGGTGCAACTTCTCGAGAACCAGACGCAGGAGCAGATGGTTGCGGCGCTGCGCCTGTTCCGCACCAAGGCCGAAACTGCAGAAGTGGCGCTGGTCTATTTTGCTGGCCACGGCATCGAGTCCGGTGGCGAGAACTTTCTCATTCCGGTCGATGCCCGAATCGAGAGCGAGCGTGACCTCCGGTTTGTTTCCGTTACCCTGCAGATGCTCCAGGACGCCACGGAAGGTGCATCCAAGCTCAAGGTCGTGATCCTCGACGCCTGTCGTACTCCGCCACCGACGATGCGCAGGATCGACGGTGCGAGGCGGGGCAACGGGGCGGGCCTCGCCGAGGTCAATCCGCAGCCTAACAGCCTTGTGGTGTTCAGCGCGCGAGCAGGCACGGCAGCACTCGACGGAAAGGGCGCGAACAGTCCTTTCGCGCAGGCACTTGCCACCAGCCTCGTGCAGCCGGGACGGGAGATCAGCCTGCTGTTCCGTCGCGTCAGGGATGACGTTCTCAAGGCCACCGGAGGGGAGCAGGAGCCTTTTACTTATGGCTCTCTGTCGAGCGAGGAGTTCTACTTCGTTCCCCCGGCAAAGGATCGGGGCAACAGCGGTTTGAGCCTCGAAGACGAAGCGTGGGGGCTGTGCCGCAGCGCCGTCAGTCGGGCACCTTGTGATGCCTATCTCTCCTCTTTTCCATCGGGCCGTTTCGTCAGTTTCGTTCGCGCGCGGATTGTGGACATGGGGTCTGGCACCGGCACGCAGCAGTTGCCGATAGCGGTGGAAACAGTGCCGGTCGTTGTTGCCAAGCCTCCCTCTGTTCCGGAGTTCGTCCAAGGCCTTGGCCT
>JBKBUD010000364.1:0-1823 GCA_046290865.1 Novosphingobium sp.
GATTCGTCGCTGGCTTTTCGATACCTGCTGCAGGACCTTGCTGCCGGCCGGGGCAATTCCACGGCACGACAGAAGGATGAATCCGTGAAGCCAGTTGCCCTTGCCTGCCTGTCTACCCTTGCCTGCATGCCTGCCCTGCTCGCCGCGATCGTACCTGCCCAGGCGAAAACTTCAGCCATTACCTATGACTGTGACACTCCGAGCGACCATTTCTCCGAACTGGTGCTGCCCGTGCCCGATGGAGCAGTGACGGTAACCGGAAAGGTGCAAGTCCGTGAGTTGGCCCAGATCAAGCAGTTTGCGCCATTGGTGCGGATCGGGTTCGGGCAGTCGGTCGACAATCCTGGAACTGCGCCGGCAAACATCGCCGGGATCAAGATTACGGCAATGCCGGCCAAGCTTGTCGACAAGTCGATCAAGGACCCCAAACTGGCGGTCGAGCTTCTGCAGTGGGATGAATTTGCCGAGGGCAAGGAAGTGGAAGGCGAAGTGATCGGCGTGATACCGGTTGGCGATGCGCTGCCCTTCTCGCTGCGGCTGACGGGTACCTCGGTCGCAATCAGCTTTGCAGGCAGCGAAAAGACGTTCGCCACGCCCATCACCGATCCCGCCCTGCGGATCGTGTGCTCGACCGGCGAATTTCTTGTCACGGATCTCAAGATTTCTTCGAGCGGTTGATCGGTGGGGAGAGCTTGCGCTCCATGATCTGAACGACCAACCTGTTGCGCCGCTCCACGAACGACTTGGCCATCATCGTATCACCGTGTTAGAACGGCAATACAGTAAGGCATGAGCCGCAGGAGACCTTCCGCATGTTCCAGAATCTCGTTCGTGCGCCCCTTTGGCGGACTTTGGCAGGCGTAGCCGTCATGGGTCTTGCCACCGCGCTTGCCGGTTGTGACGGCGCCAACATCTCGTTCAACGGCAAGAAGGGCGTGCCTCTGTCGGAGCTCGACATGAGCGGTGCCGCGCCCACCGGCGTCGCCTTGCTGGGGCCCGACAACGTCCGCGTCACGCGCGGCGACAAGCTGGCGATCACGGTCGAGGGCGAAGGTGCCGACAAGCTGCGCTTTGCCCTGTCCGATGGCCAGCTCGGCATCACGCGCGACGACTGGAAGCTTGGGCAATCCACTCGCGCGGCGACAGTGAACGTGACCCTTCCGGCGCTCAGCGAAGTGGTGCTGGCAGGGTCCGGCAACCTCACCACCGACCAGCTCGGCGGCAACGATGCCAAGATCACTGTCGCCGGATCGGGCGTGGTCGAAGCCCGTGCAATCGAGGCGCAGAAGCTCGGCATCGATGTCGTCGGTTCGGGGAAGCTGCGCGCGGCGGGCAAGGCGAAGGAACTGAAGATGACCGTCGCCGGCAGCGGCGATGCGGAAATGGACGGACTGACCGTCGACGAGGTCAAGGTTGACGTCGCCGGTTCGGGCAATGCCCGCTTCGCCTCCAACGGTCACGTCAACGCCAACATCATGGGCTCGGGCGAAGTGCGCGTATTTGGCCGTGCCACCTGCAAGGTCAGCGCGATGGGTTCGGGCAAGCTGGTCTGCGAGAACGGCGTCACGCCCAACAGCGATTCCGCTGATGCGAGCGACGCCGCCGAGGAACAGTAAGGCCGATCAGGCCGCGGCGCGGCGCAGGCGGTCGTTGATCGCCACGCCGATGCCGTGGTCGGGGATCGGTGCCACAGCAATGTGCTGCTGTGGCGCGGCGGCACCGTGGTGCAGGCAGGCGTAGAGCCGTGCAGCCGCCTCTGCCAGATCGCCCGACGGCGATAGCGTGACGTCCCCGCCAATCGCGCCGAAGCCGATCAGGAATTC
>JBKBUD010000365.1:0-1821 GCA_046290865.1 Novosphingobium sp.
CGATCGGCTCCATGGTCTTCGGCGGACGCTCCGATGGTGCCGCCAAGGCCAAGGCCTGCATCTGCTCGCGCCAGCTCGATGCCTGTCCCTCGGGTCGCGCCTGCATGCAGCCGGACGCCGAGCGCGTGACGCTACTTGCTGACCGGCTGGCGGCGATGGTTGACCTGCGGCGGGCGGCCCGCGCCGAACGCCGCCTTGCAGTCACGATCTTCAACTTCCCGCCGAACAGCGGCAGCATCGGCACCGCCGCCTTCCTTTCAGTTTTCGAGAGCCTGTTCGAGACGATGACGCGGCTGAAAGCCGAGGGTTACGATGTCGACGTGCCCGAGGATGCCGAGGCGCTCAGGCTTGCGATCCTCGAAGGCAATGCCGCGCTTTATGGTGCCGAGGCCAATGTGCATGCGGTGGTCTCTGTCGATGATCACGTGCGTGGCGAGCGGCATCTCGCCGATATCGAAGCGCAGTGGGGACCGGCGCCTGGCCGGGTGCTCAGCAATGGCCGTGGCCTCTTCGTTCTTGGTCGCCAGTTCGGCAAGCTGCTCGTCGCGATCCAGCCGCCCTTCGGCTATGAGGGCGATCCGATGCGGCTATTGTTCGAGGGCGGCTTTGCCCCGAACCACGCCTTCGCGACCTTCTACCGTTATCTGCGCGAAACCTGGAAGGCTGATGCCGTCCTGCATTTTGGCACGCATGGCGCGCTCGAATTCATGCCTGGTAAGCAGGTTGGCCTGTCGGCAAGCTGCTGGCCGGATCGTCTTCTCGGCGCGCTGCCGAATTTCTATCTTTATGCGGCCAACAATCCGTCTGAGGGATCGATTGCCAAGCGCCGTTCGGCTGCGACACTGATCTCCTATCTCACGCCGCCGATCACCCATGCCGGGCTCTACAAGGGTCTGAGCGAACTGAAGGCGAGCCTCGACCGTTACCGGCAGGCTGCACCTGATGCGTTTGTCGAGCGTGAGCGCCTGTTCGAACTGATCCAGGTGCAGGCGGCCCAGCTTGAGCTTGGTCGCGACAGGCTCGCGCAGACGGAAGGCGAGGTCATCCGGTCGCTCGTGGCTGAAATGACGGAACTTGAATATGCGCTGATCCCGCATGGTCTGCATGTTGCCGGTCGCGGCATGGGGCGCGACGAGCGGCTCGACATGCTGGAGCATGTTGGCGCCGGCATGCCATCAGTCGTCAGCCATGCCGATCGCCAGGCACTGGTTCTTGCGATTGCCGTTGGCGATGATCTGGCCGTCGCGCAGGCGGAAAAGGCCGGTTCGCCGGACCTGAAGGAGAGCATCGCACGCCTCAAGGCGATGAACAGCGAGCTCGTCACCAATCGCGAACTCGATGGCCTCGTGCTGGCGCTCGATGCGCGCTACGTGCCGCCGTCGCCGTCGGGTGACCTGCTGCGCACGCCCGAACTTCTGCCCACCGGCCGCAACATTCACGGCTTCGATCCCTTCGGCATCCCGAGCGCCTTTGCCGTTCAGGATGGCGAGCGCCAGGCCGCACGGGTGCTGGAACGCTACATGCAGGCTGATGGTCGCCTGCCGGAAACGGTCGCGGTCGTACTCTGGGGCACGGACAATCTGAAGACCGGCGGGGCGCCGCTTGCCCAGGCCATGGCGCTGATGGGTGCCAGACCGAGGCTTGATGCCTATAACCGCGTCTGCGGTGCCGTGCTGATCCCGCTCGAGGAGCTGAAGCGCCCGCGCATCGATGCGGTCATGACGCTGTCGGGCATCTTCCGCGATCTTCTGCCGATCCAGGCGAGCATGCTGGCCGAGGCGAGCTATCTGGCCGCGACGGCGGACGAGCCGGTCGAGATGA
>JBKBUD010000057.1:0-6507 GCA_046290865.1 Novosphingobium sp.
CGAGGAAACCGCTTCCAACACGCTGTTCGTGGTCGACGAATTCCCCGTCGGCGACGCTCTGACCGCGCCGGTCGAGGGCGAGGACCAGATGATCGCCGCGACGATCTTCCGCCATCGCGATCGCCATCGCTGGTGGTACTTCTCGAACATGCAGGCCGATGACGTGCTGCTGTTCAAGTTCCAGGACAGCGACCATTCGGTCACCTGGCGCTGCCCGCATACGGCGTTCCACGACACCAGCCTGCCCGATGCCAGGACGCGCGAAAGCATCGAAGTGCGCTGCATCGCGTTTTTCGAATAGCTTCCAGCCCGGAATAGCATTGCGCACTTCCGGGACGGTTGACGTGCGTGTCGTTTGCCGACAGGCAGGCACGCATGATCGATCCCCGCCATTTCCGTAACGTGCTCGGCACCTGGCCTACCGGTGTTTGCGTCATCACCTCGGTCGAGGCAGACGGCACGCGCCACGGGTTGGTGGTAGGCTCGTTCAGTTCGATTTCGCTCGATCCGCCGTTGGTTGGCTTCTTTCCCGACAAGCGCTCCAGCACATGGCCGAAGATCGCGGCGGCAGGACGGTTCTGCGTGAACGTGCTCGGTTCCGATCAGCTCGAGCTGTGCAAGCGCTTTGCCGCACGGGCCGAGGACAAGTTCGCCGAACTGGCGCACGATCACACGCCTTCGGGCATGCCGCTTCTGGAAGATGCGATCGCTTGGATCGACTGTACCGTCGAGCGCATCGAGGACATCGGCGATCACTATCTGGTCGTCGGCGCGGTCGTAGCGCTGGACCGGCGCGAGGAGGGCACTCCGCTCCTGTTCTTCCGTGGCCAGTATCATGATGTGACGCAACTGCCCGGTCTTTGATCAACCTGCGCTGATCCTAAAAATTGTTTGCGTTTTTGACATCCGTCAACGCGGGTGCCCGCCCTTACGCCTAGTTCTGATTTCGACGAAGCGGGAAGCAAGCCCCCACCGGCCCACCGCCCGCTTCGGCGATTTCTCCCCAACTCGGGCGGTCCGGCTTTCTGGTCCGCCCTATTTTTTGTCTTTCGGATAGACTTTTGTCCGATCCTTTTCGCCAATTGCCGGAAAAGGTCCGGAATGATAACGAAGTGCCATGTCTTCTTGTGATACATGCGTCGTTCGCAATCGAGCCATTTGCGCCGGACTCGACAATCGCGAGATTGAAACGCTCAATTCCATTGGTCGCCGCCGCACTGTGACCGCGGGCGAGCCGCTGATCTGGGAGGACGACGACTCGCTTCTCGTCGCCAACGTGATCGAAGGCGTGCTCAAGCTCACCACCAGCACCGAGGACGGTCGCGAGCAGATCGTGGGCGTCGCCTATCCCTCCGATTTCATCGGTCGCCCCTTTGGCCAGACCAGCAGCGCCAGCGTCGTCGCGTTGACCGACGCCCGCGTCTGCGTGTTCTCGCGCAACGATTTTGACCGCTTCGCCCGTGAGCATCCCGAACTCGAGCACAAGCTGCTCGAACGCACCCTGGCCGAGCTTGACCGCACCCGATCGTGGATGATGCTGCTCGGGCGCAAGAACGCTTCGGAAAAGATCGCGACGTTCCTGCTCGAGATGTCCGACCGGCTGGCGGAGACCGGCTGCACGCCAGCGTTTGGCCCTGCCAAGCGCTTCTCGCTGCCGTTCTCGCGCCAGCAGGTGGCCGATGTGCTCGGCCTGACGATCGAGACGGTCAGCCGCCAGTTCACCAAGCTCAAGAACGATGGCGTGATCGAGCTGCCTTCCCGGCGCGAGGTGGAGATCCTCAATCGCCAGGCCCTGGTCTCGCTGGCCGGCTGATCCGGCTTCGAAAGCATCTGGAACGTAAAAGGCCGGCCCCCGAAGGGGACCGGCCTTTTTGCTGTCCGATCCTGCGGGATCAGAACGACTTGCGCACTGTCATGCCGATCTTGCGGGGCGTGCCGACGTTGTAGCCGAGGCGCGCGCGGCCACCGCGCTCGCGATCGAGCGAGAGCAGCGGAGTTTCGTTGAACAGGTTGTTGGCATAGACAAGCACCGACAGCCCGTTGTCCCAGTTCACGCCCGCCGAGATGTTGACGAGGTTGTAGCTGGGCAGCTGGTAAGAACCGAAGTTGTAGGCTCCGGTGCCGTTGGCGAGCGTTGCCGGGTTGAAGAAGATCGAGTTCGAAAACGCGCCGGAGCCGGCTTCCTGGTCCGACGGCTGCGTGAAGCGGTTGCCGACGTGCTGGAAGCTGGCATTGGCCGAGAAGTCCATGCCGTTCGAGATCTCGGTGGTGTAACCGGCGGTCGCGGACATCTGGAACTTCGGGACGGTCGGCAGGCGGTTGCCATCACGAATGCCAGCAATGATCGCGCCATTGCCGTCCTTGACGTTGCTGTCGAACTTGGACTCGATCACCGAACCGTTGACCGCGAGCGAGAAGCCCATGCCAAGCTCGGCTGCCATTTCCACTTCGACGCCCGCAGTATGCGCCTTGGGCACATTGAACACCACGCGCGAGGAGCAGCTGCCGGCGTCGGCGGTGACCTGCAGGTTGCGGATGTCGTTGTAGAACGCTGCCGCGTTGAAGGTCACCGGACCACTGGCAAGCTTCACGCCCGCTTCGTAGTTCCACAGGCTTTCGTCCTTGTAGTTCGGACGATTGCCATAGGTCTGCGCGTCAGGTCCGTTCGCACCGCCCGAGCAGAGCGGGATGTTGAGCGGATCGTTCACGCCGCCAAGACGGAAGCCCTTCGATGCCTGGATGTTGACCGAAAGATCGCGGCTCGGCTGGTAGCTGACGATGAAGCGCGGGTTGAAGCCGTTGCTCTTGGTCTTGTCGCCGATGTTGCGGTCACCGTTGGCGAAGACGCCGCCGGAGATGAAGTCGCGGCTTTCCTTGAAGTCGTAGTAGCGGCCACCGGCGGTGAGCTTGAAATCGCCGGTCTTGTAGCTGGCTTCGCCGAATGCAGCGAACTGCTCGATATCATAAGGAATATCGGCGTTGTACGGCGAGTTCAGCGGGAAGCCGTTGGCGGCACCTGCCGACGCTCCTGCGCCGAGTGCTGCATCGACCAGTGCATCGTAGCCCGGGGTGGGCAGGCGCTGGGCGTACTTGCGGTCGATCTTGCTGTAGAAGCCGCCGATCACCCACTGGAACGGACCCTTGTCAGACGAGGCGAGGCGCAGTTCCTGCGTCCAGGTCTTGAGCTTGGTGGCGTCCTTTAGGTTTGACGGCAGGTTGCCGAGCGCAGGAGCCGCGCCAAGTGCGGTGATGAACGGCGAGACCGAAACCGAGCCGGTCAGCGCCGAAGCATCGCGGCTGACAAGGATGTCGCGGTGGATGTAGGTGGTGACGCTGGTGATGTCGATCGTGTCGGCAACCGGAGCCGAGATCGTCAGGTCGGCCAGCGTGGTCTTGTCGCGGAAGCCTTCGCGCAGCTTCAGGTACTGCGTGTTCTCCGGCAGTGCCGGGGCACCGGCCAGCGGGCTCTGGTAAAGATGGTAGACATCGGCGCGGTTGAAGCCGTTCGTCTTGATGTCCTGATAGACGATGCGCGGGGTGATCTTCACGCCTGCAACGGGCTCGAACAGCATTGCCGCGCGTACGCCGTAACGCTCGCCGTCGTTGATGTTCTTGCCGGCAGCGGGGCCGACGGCGTTGATGAAGCCGGCGAAGTGCTCGCCATAGCCGACGACGCGCAGCGCAGCGTTTTCGCCCAGCGGCACGTTGACCGCGCCCTTGGCCGAATAGCCGACATCGCCTCCCTTGAGCACGTTGACGTCAGCGGCGACCTGGCCTTCGGTTGCGCCAAGCTTGGGCTGGTTGGTGATGTAGCGGACCGTGCCGCCGACCGAACCCGAACCGAACAGCGTGCCCTGCGGGCCGCGCAGCGTTTCGACGCGGTTGAGGTCGAACAGGTCGAAGTCCGGCGTGAACAGCGAGAGCGAGGTGACGGATTCGTCGAGGTAGATGCCGACCTGTTCCTTCACGCCGGGCTGGTCGCGGACGATCTGGCCTGCGGAAACGCCGCGGACCGAGACCTGGCTCTGGCCGGGCCCGAGGTTCTGGACGGTAAGGCCTGCGACCGAACGCGAGATGTCCTCGATCGAGGTGGCGCCGGTCTTCTCGATATCGGCTGCGGTCTGTGCGTTGACCGAGAAAGGCACTTCCTGGATCGTCTGGGCGCGCTTGGTGGCGGTCACGACGATCTCGTTGCCGGTACCGGCATCGTCGGCTTGGGCTTCGTCGGCAGACTGGGCGAGGGCCGGGGTCGCGATCACCAGAGAGGCGACGGTCGAGAGCAGAATCCTGCGAATGCGGGCTGGGTTAGCCATTGTTGTATCCTCCCAAAATGGCGCAATTCTAGTTACGTCGGCAACCTGTTCGTTGACAGGTGCTGGAGGTTCCATGCGCCACGGCAGCCGCTTGGTGCAATCAGGCTTTGGGGAAGTTCCGCCTATTCGGCCACACCTGTGGCTGCGGCGCAACAGGGCTCAAGCGCCCGGAAACCGGAGGATTTGTAAGTCTTGCACACAAAAAAGTGGCGGGCAGGAAACCAGCGAGGTGATCCCAGAACCTCGTGATATCCTGCCCGCCGTCCCCGTGTCCGGCACGCGTGGGGGGCGCCGGACGGGAAGGGGATTTCGTCAGAAGCGGTAGGCGAGGCCCGCGCTCAGCACCCACGGGTCGAGCGAGTGCTTGGTGGTCAGCACTTCGGCGTTGCCTGCGTAGAAGTGGGCGGTCGTGTCCTGAAAGTACTTCTTGGCATCAAGCGATACGCCAAGACCCTTGTCGTTGACCGGGATGTCCACGCCAGCCTGCAACGCGAAGCCGACCTGGTTGGACATCTTCACCTTGGTGACGCCAAGGCCAGTGATGCTCGAACCGGGCTTCTCGCCGAAGATGAGGAACATCGACGGACCGGCGCCGATGTAGGGCTTGATGCCCTTGCCGAGCGGCAGGTGATACTTCAGCGTCAGCGTTGCGGGCAGCACCAGCACGTGATCGACGATGTTGGTGGCAGGAGCCAGAGCGCCGGTGCCGCTGACGTGGTGCTGGGTAAAGCAGCAGATCGTCTCGGCCGAGATATTGGGCGTCAGGAAGTACTCGATCGCCAGCGTGGGGACGTAGTTGTCATTGGCCTTGGTGTTGGCGCCAACGGTCAGCGAGAGCGGATCATTGTTCACCGCGACGACCTTGCCGTCGGGCAGCACTGCGGTGCCGAGCACCTTGACCTGCAGCTTGCCTTCGGCCGAGCCGGCCAGAGCCGGTGCCGGGGCGAGCGCGGCGGCTGCGAATGCCAGGGGCAGGGCGGCGGTAATCAGCTTCTTCATTGCACTTGTCCTGCGCCACGGATGGCCAGCCCCTCGCTGGCCCCAGATCGTCCGTGGCTTGGACAGCCTGATGCACCGCACCGAATCACGAGACATTGACGAAACGCAAAAATGCGAAATCACCGTCTACGACTAAAGTAGTAGTCTGATTCTACGCGATTTGACTCGGATCAATGTTCCTTTCCGCGGGTGAGTGCAGCGCGAAATGCACATCACTCATGGAAGGGAAGGCTCCATGGAATCGGCACTATCGCGCTCAGGGCTTTGGCTCGTTGCGCTCCTTATCGCCGTCGCCGCCTGCGCTGCAGCCGTCGACACGGGTTTCGCGATCCACATGGGCATCGTCGCTCTGGCCTGCATCATCGGGCTGGTCGTCACGCTGCGCGGGCTGGATCTGTCGAAGGCCATCATGGCCCCCGACCAAGGCCGCTATGACGACGACGTGATCCGCTGGGGCGTGATCGCGACGGTCTTCTGGGGCATGGCCGGGTTCCTCGCAGGGCTCTACATCGCCCTCGAGCTGGCGCTGCCGGCGCTGAACCTCGGTCTGGAATGGACCGCGTTCGGCCGTCTGCGCCCGCTGCATACTTCTGCGGTCATCTTCGCTTTCGGAGGCAACGCGCTGATCGCCACGTCGTTCTACGTCGTGCAGCGCACTTGCCGGGCGAGGCTGGCCTTCCCCGGCCTCGCCCGTTTCGTGTTCTGGGGATACCAGCTGTTCATCGTGCTGGCGGCAACCGGCTATCTGCTCGGCATCACGCAGGGCAAGGAATACGCCGAGCCCGAATGGTACGTCGACCTGTGGCTGACTGTCGTATGGGTCGCCTATCTTGCGGTCTTCGTCGGCACGATCGTCAAGCGCACCGAACCGCACATCTACGTCGCCAACTGGTTCTACCTGTCGTTCATCGTCACCGTGGCGATGCTGCACATAGTCAACAACCTGAACTGGCCGGTCAGCTTCGTCGGCAGCCGCAGCTACCCGATCTTCGCCGGCGTGCAGGGCGCGCTGGTGCAGTGGTGGTACGGCCACAACGCGGTAGGCTTCTTCCTCACCGCCGGCTTCTTGGCGATGATGTACTACTTCGTTCCGAAGCAGGCCGAACGCCCGGTCTATTCCTACCGCCTGTCGATCATCCACTTCTGGGCGCTGATCTTCCTCTACATCTGGGCCGGTCCGCACCACCTCCACTAC
>JBKBUD010000057.1:6517-13180 GCA_046290865.1 Novosphingobium sp.
CGCTCTGCCCGACTGGGCGCAGACGCTGGGCATGGTCTTCTCGGTCATGCTGTGGATGCCGAGCTGGGGCGGCATGATCAACGGCCTGATGACGCTCAACGGCGCCTGGGACAAGGTCCGCACCGATCCGATCATCCGCATGATGGTCATGGCGCTCGCCTTCTACGGCATGAGCACCTTCGAAGGCCCGATGATGTCGATCAAGTCGGTCAACAGCCTGTCGCACTATACCGACTGGACCATCGGCCACGTCCACTCCGGCGCTCTCGGCTGGAACGGCATGATCACCTTCGCCGCCATCTACTACCTCGTCCCGCGCCTGTGGAACCGCGAGCGCCTGTACTCCCTGCGCATGGTGAACTGGCACTTCTGGCTCGCGACCGTGGGCATCGTCTTCTACGCCGCCTCGATGTGGGTGGCAGGCATCACCCAGGGCCTGATGTGGCGCGAATACGGCGCTGACGGCTACCTGGTGAACAGCTTCGCCGAAACCGTCGCCGCGCTGAAGCCGATGTTCTTCCTGCGCGCCTTCGGTGGCCTGCTCTATCTCGCCGGAGCCGTGATCATGACGATCAACGTCTGGCGCACGATCCTTGGCCACAGCCGCGAAGAAGCGCCGATGCGCGACGCCGCCTACGATCCCGAAAAGGACCGTCCGATCCTCACCGCGCCCGCCGTGGCCTGATCAGACGCATCCGGAGAAAATCCCATGACCACCATCGTGGAAAAGCACAAGAAACTGGAGCGCAACGTGACTCTCCTCGGCATCGCGGCCTTCGCCGCGGTGACCGTGGGCGGCATCGTCGAGATCGCCCCGCTGTTCTGGATCGACAACACGATCGAGAAGGTGGACGGCATGCGCCCCTACACTCCGCTCGAGCAGGCCGGACGCGACATCTATGTCCGCGAGGGCTGCTATGTCTG
Source organism: Novosphingobium sp. (assembly GCA_046290865.1). GTDB lineage: Bacteria > Pseudomonadota > Alphaproteobacteria > Sphingomonadales > Sphingomonadaceae > Novosphingobium. The sequence goes on from JBKBUD010000057.1 coordinate 7,442, forward strand.
CCACAGCCAGATGATCCGTCCGTTCCGGGACGAGGTCGAACGTTATGGCCACTACAGCCTGGCCGCGGAATCGATGTACGACCATCCGTTCCAGTGGGGCTCGAAGCGTACCGGGCCAGACCTTGCCCGCGTCGGCAACCGCTACTCCGATGAATGGCACGTGCAGCACCTGAAAGATCCGCGCGCCGTGGTGCCGGAATCGATCATGCCGACCTACGCGCACCTTGCCGAGCATGACCTGAACCCGGGCGACATGACGGCCGAACTGCGCACGCTCTACCAGGTCGGCGTGCCTTATTCGAAGACCGACATAGAGAAGGCCAACGACGACCTAAAGACCCAGGCCGACCCGAACGCTGACGCCAGCGATCTGCTCAAGCGCTACCCCAAGGCGCAGGCGCGTGACTTCGACGGCGATCCGACCCGTCTGACCGAGATGGATGCGCTCGTCGCCTATCTCCAGATGCTCGGCACGCTTGTGGACGTGAACGCTCCGGCGGCGCAGGAGAAGCTCGCAAAGGAGAAGGGTCGATGAGCACCCACTCCACCTACGACCTGCTGCGGCATCTCGCTGACAGCTGGGGTCTCGTGGTCATGACCGGAATTTTCCTGGGGCTGTGCCTCTGGCCGTTCCGTCCCGGCGCCAAGCCGCTGAACCGCGAAGTCGCGAACTCGATCTTCAAGGACGAAGACGATGTCTAAGCAGAGAATTGACGACGCAACCGGCGTCGAAACCGTCGGCCATGAATGGGATGGCATCGAGGAACTCAACAATCCCCTGCCGCGCTGGTGGCTGTGGAGCTTCTACGCCTGCATCGCCTTCGCGATCGCCTACTGCGTGGTCTATCCGGCCTGGCCGATGATCGACAGCGCCACGGCGGGCACTTTCGGCTGGACCAGCCGCGGCCAGCTCGATCAGGAGATGAAGGCCGAGGCCGCGCGCAAGGCGGGGCTCATGGCCGAGCTGGACAAGGCCTCGATCGAACAGATCGCCGCCGATCCCCGTCTGCGCCGCGCCGCGATCGACGGTGGCCGTGCCGCGTTCAAGGTCAACTGCATCCAGTGCCACGGCAACGGTGCGGCTGGCAGTGCCGGCTATCCCAACCTCAACGACGATGACTGGCTGTGGGGCGGCGACGTTGCGACGATCCACCAGACCCTGATACATGGCGTGCGCCAGCCCGGCGACGACGCCACCCGCATGAGCCAGATGCCGGCCTTCGGGCGCGATGGCATCCTGACGCCTGCGCAGGTGCAGGACGTTGTCAGCCATGTCCGCGTGATCAGCGGCCAGGAAAAGCCGAGCGGCTCCTCGCAGCGCGGTGCGGAGATCTTCGCTGCCAACTGCGTGGCTTGCCACGGTGCCAATGGGGAAGGCAGCCGCGCCGTGGGGGCGCCCAAGCTCGCCGACGCGATCTGGCTCTATGGCGGTGACCGCAAGACGCTGACCCAGACGGTGACCAACGCCCGCTACGGCGTGATGCCGGCATGGGGTGCGCGTCTCGATCCGGTCACGGTCAAGATGCTGGCAACTTACGTCCACTCGCTGGGTGGCGGCGAGGAAGCACCCGCTCCTGCCGCTCCCGAAGCTGCTGCAGCACCTGCTGCCGCCAAATAACCCGAAGACAGGACAACACGGTCATGACTGCGCACGATCCCAAACTCAGCGCGGACCACTCGAACGAAATCGGCCTCTACGAAAAGCGCAAGGCGGTTTTCCCGAAGGCCATCAACGGACCATTCCGCCGCTTCAAGTGGCTGGTCATGATCGTGTGCCTGGGCATCTATTGGGGCACGCCGTGGATCCGCTGGGACCGCGGCCCCTATGCCCCGAGCCAGGCGGTGCTGATCGATCTGGCGCACCGCCGGTTCTTCATGTTCGACATCGAAATCTGGCCGCACGAATTCTACTTCGTGGCGGGCCTGCTGATCATGGCGGGCATCGGCCTGTTCCTCGTCACCTCGGCGGTGGGCCGCGCCTGGTGCGGCTATGCCTGCCCGCAGACGGTGTGGACCGACCTCTTCCAGCACGTCGATCGCTTCATCGACGGTGACCGCAACGCGCAGCTGCGCCTGCAGAAGGCACCGTGGACCGCATCGAAGATCGGCCGCCGCGCGCTGAAGTGGACGATCTACCTCGCGATCAGTTTCGCCACCGGCGGCGCCTGGATCTTCTACTTCGCCGATGCGCCCACTCTGCAGTACGACTTCTGGACCGGCGCTGCCGATCCGGTTGCCTATGGTACCACCTTCATCCTGACGATGACCACGTTCATCTTCGGCGGCTTCATGCGCGAGCAGGTCTGCATCTACATGTGCCCCTGGCCGCGCATCCAGACCGCGATGCTCGACGAGAAGAGCCTCATCGTCACCTACAAGGACTGGCGCGGCGAACCGCGCGGTTCGGTCAAGAGCGCGGTCAAGGCGGCCACTCCGCTGGGCGATTGCATCGACTGCATGCAGTGCGTCGCCGTCTGCCCCACCGGCATCGACATTCGCGAAGGACCGCAGATCGGCTGCATCACCTGCGCCCTGTGCATCGACGCCTGCGACAAGGCCATGGCCGACGTCGGCCGCCCGCGCGGGCTGATCGACTACTGCACACTGGTCGATGCCGAAAAGGAGAAGAAGGGCGAGGAATCGACCCCGGTCCTCAAGACCATCTTCCGCCCGCGCACGCTGATCTATCTCGGCGTGTGGTCGGCGATCGGCGCGGCCATGCTGTTCATGCTCGGCCAGCGTGCCCGGCTCGATATCTCTGTCGCCAAGGACCGCAACCCCGAATTCGTGATGCTTTCGGACGGCACCGTCCGCAATGCCTACACGATCAAGCTGCGCAACATGGAAGAGCGCCCGCGCACCTTCCATGTCGCTCTCGACGGTCTCGAAGGCGCGGCCATGTTCACCGACGAGATGGACGCTGCCGCAGCCAAGCGCGACCTCACGTTCCGCGTCCCCGCCGACACCACGCAGCGTCTCCGCATCTACGTTGTGGATCAGCGCCGCGATGAACTTGGCGAACACCGCCGCGAACATGGCGAGGGCCATCGCGAAAGAGGCCACGGCGAATTCGCCTTCGTCCTGACTGCGCCCGATGATGAAGGCGGCATGGACCGCAGCGAGACCAACTTCACCCTTCCAGAAGGACACGGCGAATGACCCAGCACAGCCGTACTGCGCGCCCTTTCACGGGCAAGCACATCACCCTGATCCTCGTCAGCTTTTTCGGCGTGGTCATCGCGGTCAACGTCCTCATGGCCCGCCTTGCCACCTCGACATTCGGTGGCGTCGTGGTCGAGAACTCCTACGTTGCCAGCCAGCAGTTCAACGGCTGGCTCAAGGAGGCCAGCGCGGAACAGGCGCTCGGCTGGAAAGCCGAAATCGCTCGCGATGCGCAGGGCAGGGCGGCCATCACCCTGCGCGACAGCAAGGGCAGTGCCATCGCTGCCGCCAAGGTGACCGCCGTGGCCGAACACCCGTTGGGCCAGCGTCCGGAAACCGACCTGACTATGCACGAGATCGCACCGGGTACTTATGTGGCCCCGCTTGAAGCTGGTCGCTGGCGCTTGCGGGTCACGGTCGAAGCCGAGGGCAAGGTCTGGCGCACCGTGGGCGAAGTGCTGTGAACGCGCCCGCCCGTCTACGCGCTGTGCCGGAAGATGCGATCCACACCGTGCTCGCAGTGCCCGGGATGCATTGCGCCGGTTGCATGGGCAAGGTCGAGCGCGCCTTGTCGGCGCTTGACGGGGTAGCCAGCGCACGGACCAACCTGACCGCCCGCACCGTCGAAGTCGTCCACGCCCCACAGGTCGAGACGCCAACCTTGGTGGCAACGCTCGCCGCCACCGGCTTCGACGCCCAGCCGCGCGAGATCGAGGCTGAGCCCGTCTCGGCCGTCAAACCGCTGCTCGCCCCGCTTGGCGTCGCGGCCTTTGCCTGCATGAATGTCATGCTGATGTCGGTCAGCGTCTGGTCCGGCGCGGATGGCACCACGCGCTCACTGTTCCACTGGGTCTCGGCGATGATCGGCGTACCCGCCATCGTCTATGCCGGCCGCCCGTTCTTCGCCTCGGCGTGGAAGGTCCTGCGCCATGGCAAGACCAACATGGACGTGCCGATCTCCATCGGCGTGACCATCGCCACCGGCCTGTCGTTCTACGAGACGCTGACCGGCGGCACCGAGGCGTGGTTCGACGGCGTGCTCATGTTGCTGATGTTCCTGCTGGCGGGCCGCGTGCTTGACGCCATGATGCGTGACCGCGCCCGCTCCGGCGTCGATGCCCTCCTGCGGCAGGTCGCTACCGGCACGATGGTCGTCGAGGCGGACGGCGCAACCCGCTGGCTCGATACGAAATCCCTGCAACCCGGCATGCTCATGCGCGTCGCGGCGGGTGAACGCCTTGCTGCCGACGGCGAAGTCCTGCGCGGCACGACCCGCTTCGACCAGTCGCTGCTGACCGGCGAAAGCGCTCCGGTAGAAGCCGCCCCCGGCACGCAGGTCCACGCCGGGACGCTCAATGTCGACGCCCCGGTCGACGTGCGCGTCACCGCCATCGGGCAGGACACTGCCCTGTCCGAAATAGCCCGGCTGATGGAAGCGGCGGGCCAGTCGCGCTCGAAGTTCGTCCGCATCGCCGACCGCGCCTCGCGCCTCTACGCGCCTGCCGTCCACACCCTCGCGGCCCTGACTTTCGCGGGATGGATGATTGCCGGGGCAGGGGTCTATCAGTCGCTCGTCATCGCCATCGCGGTACTGATCATCACCTGCCCTTGCGCACTCGGCCTCGCCGTGCCGGTGGCGCAAGTCGTCGCGGCTGGCGCGCTGCTTAAGCGCGGCGTGCTGGTCAAGGACGGCTCCGCGCTCGAACGCATGGCTGAAGTCAACCGCATCCTGCTCGACAAGACCGGCACGCTCACCCTCGGCCGTCCCGTTCCCGATGAAGTCGCGCTCGGTGCGCTGACGGATACGCAAGCGTCGGTCGCAATGGCGCTCGCCAGCCATAGCCGCCACCCGCTTTCGCTCGGCCTCGTCCAGGCCTTGGGCGCGCGTGGCATTCGCAGCGCCGTTCTCGAAGACGTGCAGGAAGAAGCAGGGCAGGGCATCACCGCTCGCTGGAACGGCCTCGCGGTGGCGCTGGGCCGCCCCGCCTCGTCGCAGGGCATGGCCACGGCTTTCCGCATCGAAGGCGATGCCGTCCGCGTCATCCCCTTCGCCGACCGCCTGCGCCCCGATGCAGCCGAAGCGCTGGAGCAGTTGAAGGCGCTGGATGTCGATCCATCGATCCTGTCCGGAGACTCCGTCCCCGCCGTCGCCGCAGTCGCCCGCGCCACCGGCCTCACCGCCCAGGCCGCCGCCTCTCCTGCCGACAAGCAGGAAGCCCTTCAGCGCCTGCAGCGCGTCGGCTGGAAGGTCATGATGGCAGGCGATGGCCTGAATGACGGTCCCGCCCTTGCCGCGGCCAACGCCTCCATCGCGCCGGGCTCGGCCAGCGACGTCGGACGTCAGGCGGCAGATATGGTCTTCACCGGAGACTCCCTCCTCGCCATCCCCCGCGCCATCCGCGTCTCACGCGCCACCATGCGCGTGGTCCGCCAGAACTTCGCCCTCGCCATCGGCTACAACGTTCTGGCAGTGCCGCTGGCCATCCTCGGTCACGTCACCCCGCTGATTGCCGCCGTTGCCATGTCGACCAGCTCGCTGATTGTCGTCGCCAACTCGCTGCGCCTCGCCGGAGAGAC
>JBKBUD010000366.1:0-1811 GCA_046290865.1 Novosphingobium sp.
ATGCCGAGCGAGGCGAGCCCATTCCGATGGAGAAGCGCACGTTCTACGCCTACAATTCGGCGAGCGTGGTACGCCGTATGGCCGATCTGGTTGACGACATGGTCAAGCTGCTCGGCGGCCGCGCCATTTACATGTCGAGCCCGATCCTGCAGCCGTGGCTCGATCTTCACGCGGGCCGTGCCCACGTCGCCAACGATCCGGCAAACCGCACTGCCGATCTTGTCGGCGGCATGCTCGGCCGCGAACCTTCCTTCACCTTCCTTTGAGTGAGCGCGCCCATGGCTGATCTCAAGACCGCCAGCTACCGCGTTACCGGTGGCTACGACATCGTCATTGCCGAAGCGGGCGACGCCTCCGCCCCGGCGGTCGTGTTCCTCCACGGCAGCGGACCCGGCGCATCGGGCGCATCCAACTTCCGCCAGAACATCGATGCATTCGTCGATGCGGGATACCGCGTCATCCTGCCCGACCTTATCGGCTATGGCGGATCGTCAAAGCCCGAGGGACTGGACTACACGCTGCAGCTGTTCACCGACACAGTGTACGAAGCGCTCGTCGCCCACGGCGTGACCAGCGCGAGCCTCGTCGGCAATTCATTGGGCGGGGGCATTGCCCTGCTGATGACGCTTGACCACCCCGGCTTCACCCGCAACCTCGTGCTGATGGCGCCGGGCTGCGTGGCCGAGCGTGAGGCCTATTTCGTGATGCCTGGCATCACCAAGATGGTCTCGAGCTTCGGCGGGCCTGACTTCAATTTGGCCGAACAGAAGCGCCTCGTCTCGAACCTCGTCCACCCGGACTTTGCACCGAAGATTCCGGATGCGCTGGTGGAGGAACGCTTCGCGGTGGCGCGCACCCAGCCCAAGGACGTGCTGGTGCGCATGCGCACGCCCGACCTTTCACCGCGCCTGCCCGAAATCACCCAGCCGGTCTTCGTGCTGTGGGGCCTCAACGACGAGTTCTGCCCGGAAGCGCACTCACGCCTGTTCCTCGACCATTGCCCCGACGTGCGCGCGATTACCTTCGGCCGCACCGGCCACTGGGTCCAGGTCGAACGCGCCGCCGAGTTCAACGCCTATGCCATCGAGTTCCTGAATGCCCGCCGATAAGATCCAGCACTATGGCGCAGCGCTTTACGACGCGCTGCGCGCCCGCAAGACCATAGTCCCGCTGATCGAGCAGGACCCCTCGCTGACGATCGATGACGCCTATGCGATCAACCTCGATTTCCTGTCGCGCCGCGTCGCTGACGGCGAAAAGGTCGTCGGCAAGAAGATCGGCGTGACCAGCAAGGCGGTGCAGGACATGCTCGGCGTCCACCAACCCGACTTCGGTTTCCTGACCGACTGGATGCACGTCGAAGGCGATATCGACGTCGACGCCAAGGCGCTCATCGCCCCGCGCGCAGAAGCCGAGATCGCGTTCATCTTGAAGAGCAGCCTCAACGGTCCGGGCGTTACCGCCGCCGACGTTATCGCCGCAACCGAGAGCATCGCGCCGTGCTTCGAGATCGTCGACAGCCGCATCGACGACTGGAAGATCAAGATCGTTGATACCGTGTCCGATAACGCCTCCTGCGGTGTCTACGTGATCGGCGAGGAACGGCTCGACCCGGCAGGGCTCGACCTGCCGAACTTGCACGTCGCCGTCACCAAGAACGGCGAGGCACTGTCAGAGGGCTATGGCCACGCGGTCCAGGGCGATCCAGCGCAGGCGGTGGCGTGGCTTGCCAATACCCTCGGGGCCTATGGCGTGACGCTCGATGCGGGCGACGTGATTCTTTCGGGATCGCTCGTTCCGCTCGCGCCCGC
>JBKBUD010000367.1:0-1810 GCA_046290865.1 Novosphingobium sp.
CGTCAACGTCCGCAAGCCGTTCGCAAGCCCCTGCCGCGCCAGCCTCGCAGGATCCCTCCGACCAGATTGCCCTCGCGCTGGCAGAGCGCTTCGCCGCCGCGCTCCTGCCCGATGAAGCGCTCGATTTCGACACTGCCCGCCTTGCCGAAGCCGCCCGCTTCTCCGCTGGTGCAGCCGCCGTGCGCAAGGGCAGCGATCCTGCCATCGCCATCGAAAGCGTCAGCGGTTCGGACAGCGGCGGCCGCCACTTGCGCATCGCCGTGATCAACGACGACATGCCCTTCCTCGTCGATTCGATCACCTCTGCCATCACCGGGCAGGGCCTCGCCATCGACCGCCTGGTTCACCCGGTGGTCGCGGTGCGTCGTGACGCCGAAGGCAACCTCACCGATTTCCCTGCAGGCGATGCTTCGGGCGAGCGCCGCGAATCGATCGTCTACCTTGAAACCGAACGCGCCGACGCGCGCCAGCGCCGCAGCCTCGTAGCCGCGCTGGAAGAGACGCTGGCAGACGTGCGCGCCGCCGTCATCGACTGGCCGCTGATGCAGGCCGCGATGCGCGAGGATGCCGCAGGCCTTGCCGACCCGGAAGGCGCCGCCCTCCTGCGCTGGCTCGCCGATGGCATGCTCACCCAGCTCGGCAGCGTCACCCGGCATCGTGATGGCACCGAGGAAAAGCCGCTCGGCATCTGCCGCGCCAGCGACCGCAGCCTGCTCGCCGACAGTTCCTTCACGCGCGCCTTTCGCTGGTTCGAAAGCGGAAAGGGCCGCGCCCCGCTGATCGTCAAGGCGAACCGCATCGCCAACGTCCACCGCCGCGTTCCGCTCGACCTGTTCATGGTTCCGCGCATCGAAGGCGGCAAGGTGGTCGCCCTGTCGGTCCACGCCGGGGTGTGGACCAGCGCCGCGCTCGCTGCTGCGCCCGATCGCGTGCCCCGGCTGCGCACCCAGCTGGCCGAGCTGATGGAAAAGTTCGGGTTCGCCCCCAATGGCCATGCCGGCAAGGCTCTGGTCCACGCGCTCACCGCCCTCCCGCACGATCTCCTCGTCAGCTTCGACGATGCCGATCTCGAACGCGTCTCGACCGCGATGATGAGCCTGGTCGACCGGCCCCGCCCGCGCCTCGCGCTTGTCGAAGCGCCACTCGCCCGCCACCTCTTCGCCTTCGTCTGGCTCCCGCGCGACGTGCTTTCCACGCAAGTCCGCCTCGCCATCCGCGCGATGCTCGAAGCCGCTGCCGGGGCGCAGGTGATCGACTGGTCGCTGCAGGTCGAAGGCAGCACGCTCGCCATGCTGCGCTTCGTGCTCGACGTGCGGGAACAGGACGGCCAGGTCGACGAGACTGCGCTCGACATGCAGGTGCAGGGCATGGTTCGCGGCTGGGCGGGCGCGGTCGAAACCGAGCTTGCCGCCAGCGAGGAACCGTCCCGCGCCGCCGCCATCGCCGCGCGTTATGCCGACGCGTTTCCCATCGCCTACCGCAACGCATCGGGCGCTGCCGAAGCGGCGCGCGACATCCGCGTCCTGCGCACGCTTTCAGGCAGCAACGCCCCGCGCCGCGCCGTCCGCCTGCACCGCAACCCCGGCGAGGCCGCGCTGCGCCTCAAGCTCTACCAGCGCGAAGGCGCCATCGTGCTGTCCGATGCCGTGCCGGTGCTCGAAAACTTCGGCTTCCGGGTGCTTGAGGAAGTGCCCACACCGCTCGACGGCGGCCGCCTCGGCTACATCCACGATTTCCTCGTCGCCCACCCGGCTGACAGCTCGGTCGATGATCTGCTCGCCCGCGCAGCCTCGATCGAAAGCTCGCTCGC
>JBKBUD010000058.1:0-12982 GCA_046290865.1 Novosphingobium sp.
CGGGCGTGCGGTCGGTATCGCCGGTGATCACCGTGGTCATCGCCGAGAGCGGCACGCCAAGTTCTTCCGCCACGATCTGGCGATAGGCGGTGTTGACGCTGCTCTGGCCGAAATCGCACTTACCGGTGCGGATGGTGACCGCGCCCGCAGCGTCGATCTCGATCCAGTTGGCGGGAATGGCGGCATCGAGCGTGGTCTTCGCGCCGGCCTCAGCCGAGGCCTTGACCGGAAGGCTTACGGCAACCGCGAGCGCCCCACCGGTGCCGATGAAGGCGCGGCGCGACAGGCTTGCGCCATGGATGTCGAGAACCGCGCTCATGCCGCGCCTTCCTCGGCCATGAGCCTGGCCGCGCGATGTGCGCCTTCGAGGATCGCGGCATAGCTGCCGCAGCGGCACAAGTGCGGCGAGGGGCCGGACGTGGTCAGCGCCTCGGTGATCTGCGCGTCGGTGGGCTTGGGGTTGGCCTCGAGCAGTTCGGTGACCTTGATCATCATGCCGAACTGGCAGATCCCGCACTGCGGCACCTGCTCGTCGACCCAGGCCTGCTGCACCGGGTGCAGCCGCTGCGGATCGGGCTTCAAGCCCTTCTTCTGCGCCCAGCGTGCAGGCAGGCCATCGACCGTGGTGACAGGCTTGCCTTCGAGCGCTGCGATCGGCGTGACGCATGAGCGCACTTCCTCGTCGCCCAGCAGCACCGAGCAGGCCCCGCATTGCGCGAGGCCGCAGCCGAACTTGACGCCCTTCACCCCAAGCTCGTTGCGCAGCACATAGAGCAGAGGCGTATCGGGCGAAGCCTTCACTTCACGCTCCTGCCCGTTGACGACGATCTTGGTCATGCCCGTTGGAATCCTCTCGCTCAAAGCCCGGTGGCAGCCTCACCCTGCGGCGTATAGCGCGCCCCTTCAACTGTCACCGTGGCCAGCAACGCCTCAATATCCGCAATATCCTGCTGCGTCAGCACGATATCTGCAGCGCCGAGGTTCTCTTCCAGCCTGTGCAATTTGGTGGTGCCGGGGATCGGGACGATGAACGGTGCTTTCGCCAGCAGCCAGGCGAGCGCGATCTGCGCAGGCGTTGCGTCGTGCTGGGCAGCGATGCTCTTGACCAGATCGAGCAGCTTGAGATTGTGGGCAATGGCATCGGCCTGGAAGCGAGGCAGGGTGGCGCGGAAATCGCCTTGCGCCACGTGCTCTGCGCTGGTGATGCCACCGGCGAGAAAGCCCTTGCCCAGCGGTGAGTAGGGAACCAGCCCGATGCCCAGTTCGGTGCAGGCCTCGAGGATGCCGTTGGTTTCGACCTGCCGTGTCCACAGCGAGTATTCGTTCTGGAGCATGCTGACCGGCTGCACGGCATGGGCCCGGCGCAGCGTGGCGGCTCCTGGCTCCGACATGCCGAAATGGCGCACCTTGCCCTCGGCGATCAGGTCGCGGACCGCCCCAGCAACGTCCTCGATCGGCACCTTCGGATCGACGCGGTGCTGATAGAAGACATCCAGAGTGTCGACGCGCAGGCGCTTTAGCGAAGCTTCGCACACGCGGCGGATCTGTTCGGGGCGGCTGTCGGTGCCGCGCATCGCGCCTGTATCGGGGTCAATGTCGAAACCGAACTTCGTGGCGATCACCACCTGTCCCTTGAACGGTTCGAGCGCTTCGCCGACCATCGCTTCATTGGTCCACGGGCCATAGACTTCAGCAGTATCGAAGAAGGTCACGCCGCGTTCGGCTGCCGCCCGGATCAGCGCAATGCCATCCGTGGGCGAGACCTTGTTGGCATAGCCGAAGTCCAGCCCCATGCAGCCATAGCCGATGGCGGAGACGGTAGGGCCGGACTGGCCGAGGGTTCTTTGCTGCATGTGAAGGGGTCCTTGTTCGTCGGGCCATGTGCTGGCCATCGCTGAACAAGGACATAGACCACTTCCACTCATTCGATTAGACCGTGGTTTTGACATGAACCTATACCCAAATCGGATAAATCATGCGTGATGCCCTCGGTGATCTGGCGGTGTTCGTTGCCGTGGCGGAAGAGCGCAGCTTCACCCGCGCTGCGGCGCGTCTGTCGACTTCGCAATCGGCGGTGAGCAATACCATGCGCAGGCTGGAGGAGCAGCTTGGCCTGCGCCTGCTCGCGCGGACCACCCGCAGCGTCAGCCCGACCGAGGCAGGAGAAACCTTGCTGGCGACCCTGCGCCCCGCTCTCGGCGATATTCGTGGCTCGCTCGAAGCGCTGGCTGCCTTCCGCGGCACGCCGGCCGGACTGGTGCGCATTACCACCAGCCGCCATGCCGCAGAAACGCTGCTCTGGCCCGCGGTTGACGCCGTGCTGTCGCGTTACCCCGATGTCGAGGTCGAACTGTCGATCGACGGTGCCTTGACCGATATCGTGGCGGATCGCTTCGATGCCGGGGTTCGCCTTGGCGAGAGCGTCGAGAAGGACATGGTCGCGGTCCGCATCGGCCCCGATCTGCGTCTCGCAGTGGTGGGATCACCGGCCTACTTCGCGCGGCATCCAGCGCCGCAGACGCCGCGCGAGCTCACTGCCCATCGCTGCATCAACCTGCGCATGGCCACGCGCGGCAATCTCTACGCCTGGGAGTTCGAGCGGGACGGTCAGGCCCTCAACGTGCGCGTGGGCGGGCCGGTTGTCGTCAACGACAGCGCGATGGCGATCAACGCCGCGCTCGGTGGTCACGGTCTCGCCTGCGTGATCGAGGATCAGGCCCTGCTGGTCCATGTCGCGGCGGGAAGGCTGGTCCGCGTGCTGGAGGAGTGGTGCCCGCCGTTCGCCGGACACCACCTCTATTACCCCGACCGCCGCAACCACTCGCCCGCGTTCCGCGTAGTGCTCGACGAACTGCGGGCGCGGGCTACGCGATAGCGGGGTCCTTGTGCAGCCACTCGGCGTGGCGCGGCGCGCGTTTGGTCTGGCTCCATTCCTCGAGCATGACAGGGGCAAGCTCGGCGAGTTCGGCGTATTGCTCGGCCGTGCCGATGTTGCAGGCCAGTTCCAGCCGGTGGCCGTTGGGATCGAAGAAGTAGATCGAGCGGAAGATGCCGTGATAGGTGGGCCCGAGCACTTCGATGCCCTCGGCCTCGAGATGCGCCTTGGCCGCCTGCAACGCGGCTTCGTCTTCCACTTCGAACGCCAGATGCTGCACCCATGCGGGGGTGTTCGGGTCCTTGCCCATCTCGGGCTGGTTCGGCAGTTCGAAGAAGGCCAGCACGTTGCCGCCGCCGCAATCGAGGAAGACGTGCATGTAGGGATCATCCTCGCCGGTCGAGGGCACCTTGTCCTCGGCGAAGGCGGTGGTGTAGCGCATGCCCATCACCCGCTCGTACCACGCGACGGTCTCCTTCGCGTCACGGCAGCGGTAGGCGACATGGTGGATGCGCTTGATCTGCGGGATCATTCCGCCGTCTCCTCGACTTTCAGCACCCCACGCCGCATCTGGTCGCGCTCCATCGACTGGAACAGCGCGGTGAAGTTGCCCTCGCCGAAGCCCTCGTCCTTCTTGCGCTGGATGAACTCGAAGAACACCGGGCCGATCTGGGTTTCGGAGAAGATCTGCAGCAGCAGGCGCGGGTCGTTGGCCGCGGTCGAGCCGTCGAGCAGGATGCCGCGCGACTTCAATTCCTCGACCGGTTCGCCATGGCCGGGCAGGCGTTCGTCCAGCATCTCGTAATAAGTGTCGGGTGGGGGCGACATGAACGGTGTGCCGGTCGCCTTGAGACGGTCCCAGCCACCGATCAGGTCGTCGCAGGCAAAGGCGATGTGCTGGATTCCTTCGCCGTTGTAGGCGCGCAGGAATTCCTCGATCTGGCCGCCGCCGGCTTTTGCTTCCTCGTTCAGCGGGATGCGGATCTTGCCGTCGGGCGCGGTCATCGCGCGGCTGGTGAGGCCGGTATATTCGCCCTTGATATCGAAATAGCGGATTTCGCGGAAGCCGAACACGCGCTCGTAGAACGCGGCCCAGTGCGCCATGCGGCCGCCATAGACGTTGTGGGTGAGGTGATCGATGGTGTGGAAGCCCGCGCCGACCGGATGACGGTCCACGCCGGGAAGGTATTCGAAGTCGATGTCGTAGATCGACAGATTGCCGAACGCGCCACCTTCGTATCGGTCGATCAGGTAGATGATCGAGCCGCCTATGCCGCGGATGGCGGGCAGGCGCAGTTCCATCGGGCCGGTGCTGACCTCGACCGGTTCGGCCCCGCGCTCGATGGCGATGGCATAGGCCTTGGCGGCATTGCGCACGCGCCAGCCCATACCGCAGGCCGAGGGGCCATGCTCGGCGGCAAAGTAGGCGGCCGGGCTGCGCGGTTCGTGGTTGGCAATCAGATTGATTCCGCCCTGACGCCACAGCTGAACCGCCTTCGAGCGATGGTTGGCGATGTGGGTGAAGCCCATGCGCTGGAACACCGGTTCGAGCGTGTCAGCCTCGGGCGCGGAAAACTCGATGAACTCGAACCCGTCGAGCCCGAGCGGGTTATCGAACAGGTCGGTAGGGGACTGGTGCTGGCTCAAGACAATCTCCGGTAAGGCTGCACAGCAGGGGTGTCCTGCGAAACTGGTTTCATTTTATACCATATTTGATCTGCCGTGTCCCGCAGAATCTCGTCATCGGTCAGCCGATGCTGTTATCGGACAAGCTGAGTGCGCCTTGATCGGAACAAGGGTGGGCGACAATCTGTTCGGAAAATCAGCAAGCTATGGTAACGGGCACCATGTCCGGCCGAGGCTCGTCCCTTCCAGATGAACGACGCTTGCGCGAAATCGCGGCGCATCTGCGCGATGCGTTTTGCCCTGTCGAGGATCGCGACGTAGCCTTGAACGACCTGACGCTGGCGCTGGATTCGCCGGAGCTTTCCGCGATCATGCTGGAAATGCGCCAGTTGCGCGAAGAGGAACTGCAGCGCCTCGAGCGCCTGCTCTCGCGCTTTGCGGCCAACGACCGCTAGGCGACAGGCGCGCTTCCGGGCCGTCACGGCCTGTGCTGTGGGGGTGATGGTGCCGGCTACAGGATTCGAACCCGTGGCCCCCTGATTACAAATCAGGTGCTCTACCAACTGAGCTAAGCCGGCGTTGCGCGCTGCGCGTAGCGCTCCCTAGCGCTAGAGGGCCCCGAACGTCCAGCCCTCGGTGCGGGCTAATTCATCCGAAAGTTCGCGCGGGTGCCACAGGCGGGGATCGTGGGCGGCGGTGCGCAACCACGCTGCGGTGACGATCGCGTCGCAAGTGTGATCGTCAAGCGGGCCTGCCAGGCCGGATGGTGCCGAGCCGAGTGCAACCAGAGCCTCGTCGAGTTCGGTGGCGGAGCGCATCTTTGATCGCGATGCCGTGCGGCCCGCTGCCATTGCCGCGATCGTCGTGTAGATTTCGCAGACGACCGGCCCCTTGTCGGGCAGTCCATCCACCGGCCAGACGCTCGCCCGTCCTTCCAGCCGGTGCAGCAGGCGCATGCCGGACAGGCTCGACTTCCCGACTTGTGCCGCGCCGACCAGGTTGAAGTTGGAGTAGGGTTTGCAGCCCATCCGCCGTTGGACGGCCTCGGTCACGCGGAAACGCCCCTGACCGCCACCGAACTGTGCGCCTTCCCGGCCGCCATGGCGGCGGAAATAGACGGAGAGGTCCGGGTGATCGACCAGCGCCGAGACGCCGAGGTGGGGTTCATCGGCGCAGATGTCGTCGATCAGTGCCCAGAGTTCACGCGCATTTTCTGGCGTTTCGGCCCATCCGGGAAAGAACCCGCCGCGGTCCGCGAACGGCAACGAGATGCCGAGATCCATGCCGACGAGCGCGTCGCCGGGCAGATCTTCGCGCAGGTACTCCAGTACTTCGCAACGCGACCAGCGGTGTCCCGGACGGATGGTCATCGGGGCGGCATTGCCGCGTGAGGCCATGGCCAGCGCGATGCCCTTGTGCCGTTCGCCCGCCGCGCCGGACCAGTCGATGGCGATGAAGTGGCCGAAGCGGTTCCCAAAATGATCAGGCGTCATTCGCCGTTGCGCTCGCGGCGCTTGCGCTCCCACCATTCGAGGCGCTTGGCGACCTCACGCTCGAAACCGCGTTCGACCGGGGCGTAATAAGTCTGCGGGGCCATGCCTTCGGGCCAGTAGTTTGCGCCGGAAAAGCCGTCCTCGGCATCGTGGTCGTACTGGTAGCCCTTGCCATAGCCGATGTCCTTCATCAGCTTGGTCGGCGCGTTGAGGATGTTCGATGGCGGCATCAGCGAGCCGGTATCGCGCGCCGACTTCCACGCCGACTTGTGCGCCATGTAGGCGGCGTTCGATTTGGGCGCGGTGGCGATGTAGAGCAGGGCCTGCACGATCGCCAGTTCGCCTTCGGGGCTGCCGAGGAATTCGTAGGCATCCTTGGCGGCAAGGCACTGCACCAGCGCTTGCGGATCGGCCATGCCGATATCCTCCACCGCCATGCGCACCAGCCTTCGCAGCACGTAGAGCGGCTCCTCGCCGGCCACCAGCATCCGCGCCATGTAGTAGAGCGCCGCCTGCGGATCGGAGCCGCGCACCGCCTTGTGCAGCGCCGAGATCAGGTTGTAGTGCCCCTCGCGGTCCTTGTCGTAAACCGCCACGCGCCGCATCAGGAACTTGCCCAGCCCTTCGGGATCGAGCGGCGCGGGCAGCGATACGTCGAACAGCATCTCCGCCTGGTTGAGCAGGAAGCGCCCGTCACCATCGGCCGAGGCAAGCAGCGCTTCGCGTGCGGGCGGGGTGAGGGGAAGGCGAAGCCCGGTGATGTCCTCGGCGCGGTCGAGCAGCGTGCCGAGTGCGGCGGCATCGAGGCGGTGCAGGATCAGCACTTGCGCGCGGCTGAGCAGCGCGGCGTTGAGCGCGAAGCTGGGGTTCTCGGTCGTTGCCCCGACAAGTGTGACCGTGCCGTTCTCGACGAAGGGCAGGAAGCCGTCCTGCTGCGCGCGGTTGAAGCGGTGGATCTCGTCCACGAACAGCAGCGTGCGCCTGCCGGCGAGCGCCATGGCCTCGGCTTCGGCAAAGGCCTTCTTGAGGTCGGCCACGCCGGAGAACACCGCGCTGATCGCGACGTAGCGCATGCCCACGGCTTCGGCGAGCAGTCGGGCGATGCTGGTCTTGCCGGTGCCGGGCGGGCCCCACAGGATCATCGAGGTCAGCTTGCCCGCCGCGACCATGCGCCCGATCGCGCCGTCCGGTCCGGTCAGGTGGTCCTGTCCGATCACTTCGCTCAGGTCATGCGGACGCAACCGGTCGGCCAGCGGTGCTTCGGCACTGGCTTCGGGCGGCGGGCGGTCCTGTGGCGGCGGGGCGAAAAGATCAGCCATCGCTGCCGAGATAGGGCGCGCGCGAAAAAATTGCACGGGGCACTTGTCAGAATGCTTTTAAGATATATCTTAGACGCATCATGAAAGGATATGAGCACATGAGATTCGAACATGACCGCCACGGGCGCGGTCGACATGCCGTCAGGATGATGGCGATGATGGGCGGGCGTTTCGGCGGTCCGTTCGGCAAGGGTGGACCCTTCGGTGAAGATGGCCCCTTTGGTGGTGGCCGGGGCGGTCGCGGTGGAGGTCGTCGTGGCGGACGCATGTTTGCCGGCGGCGAACTTCGCCTGCTGCTGCTGCACCTCGTGGCCGAACAGCCGCGCCACGGCTACGATCTGATTCGCGCAATTGGCGATCTTGCCGGTGGCGAATATGCGCCTAGCCCGGGCGTCGTCTATCCAACGCTCAGTCTGCTGGTGGACGAAGGCATGATTGCCGAGGAAGCCGGGGAGGGGCCGCGCAAGGCCTTTGCAGTCACCGACAACGGACGTGCCGAACTCCACGGCAAGGACCCGGAGCTGGATGCCATCCTCGGTCGTCTCAAGGCATTGGGCGAGCAGCGCGACCGGGCAGACAGCCCGCCGGTGCGTCGCGCCATGGGTAACCTCCACGCCGCCGTCCGCAACCGGGTGATGGCGCAAGGGTTCGAAACCGAAACCGCCCACGCCATCGCCGACATCCTCGACGAAGCCGCGCGCAGGATCGAACGCCTCTGATGCTCGTCGAATCCGCGCTCTTGCGGCGCTTTGAGGATGCGGTGCTCCATGGTATCTTCACTCCGGAACCCTTGCAGAGCGGTTCCGGGGGGAGACCCGCGATGGGGCAAACAAGACGATCCGCGTCCGTCCAGACGCCAGCCCACCTTTGGGCCATCGGCGTCATCAGCCTGCTGTGGAACAGCTTTGGCTGCTTCGATTATCTGATGACCGCACTACGTGATCCGGCAACGATGGCGGCCATGTCCGCCCCGGCCCGTGCCTATGTCGAGGCGCTACCGGCGTGGCTGATCGCGTTCTGGGCAGTCGGTGTGTGGGGCTCGCTGGCAGGGTCGCTCCTGCTGCTTGCAAGGTCACGCCATGCGGTGACTGCCTTTGCGGTCTCGCTGGTCGGGCTCGCAATAAGCCAGGGCTACCAGATGCTGACCGAGCGGCCTGCGGAGATGAGCACCACCGCGATGGCGGTGTTCACCGTGCTGATCTGGGGGGCGCTGGTCTTCTTCCTGTTCTACGCCCGGCGCATGACCGCAGCGAGGGTGCTGCGCTGACCTAGCGTTTGTGCTGCGCTTTGGCCTTCTGGCGCACCAGCCTCAGGTAAGTGTCAGCCACCGCCTGGTTGATGCGGTCCCACGAGAATTCGAGGCTGCGTTCCTCGCCTGCTGCACCATGGCGCGCGCGCAAGTCCGGGTCCTCGCAATAGCAGCGCAAGGCCTCGGCGAACTGCCGGACGGCGCCCGGCGTGATCAGGCGGCCCGAGACATTGTCGTCGACGAGGCTCTGGCTCCCGGTCGCCGCAGCGGCCACCACCGGCACCCGGCAGGCCATCGCCTCGAGCGTGACGTTGCCGAAGGTCTCTGTGACGGAGGGGTTGAACAGCACGTCCATGCTTGCCACCGCGCGGCCGAGATCGTGGCCGCCCTGGAAGCCTGCGAACACCGCGTCGGGCAGCCGCGCGGCAAA
Source organism: Novosphingobium sp. (assembly GCA_046290865.1). Lineage (GTDB taxonomy): Bacteria > Pseudomonadota > Alphaproteobacteria > Sphingomonadales > Sphingomonadaceae > Novosphingobium. The sequence continues at coordinate 8,993 of JBKBUD010000058.1, forward strand.
CCATTCGCGCGCGGGGCCTTCGCCGATCACCAGCACGCGGTGCTTCACGCCCTTGCGGATGAGTTGGTCGATCGAATCCGAGAAGACGTCGAGGCCTTTCTCCATGACCAGTCGGCCGAGGAAGCCGACCACCACTTCGTCATCGGCGATGCCGAGTTCGCGGCGCCATTCGAGGCTGCGCGCGCCGGGATGGAAGATCTCGCGATCGACGCCGCGTGACCAGATGTCGATGTCGTAGTTCATGCGCTGGTCGCGCAGCACCTGTGCCATGGACTCCGACGGTGCCACCAGAGCATCGCAGCGCCGGTAGAAGCGGCGCATCAGGGCTTCGACGGCGGGTTCGGCCCAAGCCATGTTGTAGTAGCGGAAGTAGGTCTCGAACCGGGTGTGGACCGAGGCGAGGATCGGCAGCTTGCGATGTCGCGCCCACGACACCGCACGGTGCGCCACGACATCGGGCGAGGCGACGTGGACGACGTGTGGGTCGAACCCTGCCAGATCGCGGCGGACGCGCGGCGAGAGGGCGAGGGGGAAGCGGTACTCGGGCCGGCCGGGAATGGCGAAGGAGGGCACGCCAATCAGCGTGCCGGTGGCTTCGAACGCCGGGTTCTCGACCTTGGGCGCATAGATCCGCACGTCCGCGCCCTGCCGCAGCAGATAGCCGACGAGGCGGTTCAGCGCCTGGTTCGCGCCATCGCGCACGTAGTTGTAGTTGCCGCTGAACAGCGCGACGCGCAGGTCGGCAAGGTCGGTCGGGAAGGGGATGTCTGCCACGCTCATCGCCTGCGCCATAGACCGGGCGAACATGAATGGCGAGTGACAGACGTGCGTTGCTGCGCGTTTTGCGCGGCTCGCGTCAGCCAGGGCACGGTCTGCCGAGCCCGGCAACTACCGTCGGAACCGCCGCCAGTCCCGCCCGCTGCAAGGCAAAGCTTGAGCAGGAGCGCAGCAAATGTCCTTTCTCGACAAGATCGTAGCCGCCATCACCCCGCCCGAAAGCGACGAGGACCGCCGCGAGGCGCGCGACAAGGCGCAGCGGTTGGCGAAGCCCGGCGACTGGCTGTCACACGCGCTGGAGCATCACCGCCGGATCGAGGCCTGCTTCGAACTGGCGCTCGGCGCGAACTCGGTGGCCGAGCGCCGCGCGGCGCTGCGCGACCTGTCGATGGTGCTGACCGCGCATGCCAATGCCGAAGAGGCGGTGCTCTACCCGGCGATGGCCAACGAGAGCAGCAAGGCGAGCGCGGGCATGGCCTACGAGGAGCACGCGATGACGCGCATCCAGATGGGCGCGCTGGAGACGCTCGACCCGATGGGGCAGGACTGGCGCGACAAGCTCGGCCATATCCGCGGCGCGGTGCTGCACCACGTCTACGAGGAGGAAGGCAGCCGCTTTCCTGAGTTGCGCGAGGCGATTGCGCCGCAGGATGACCAGCGCCTGACCCGCCGCTTCCTCGAGGAATTCGACCGCTACATGGGCACGCAGGCCTTCGAGCAGCCGCGGCAGATGGCGGCGCAGATCCCCAACGACGCAAGCAACCAGCGCCCGCCGAAGAACTGGGGTGCGGCCGATTACTGACGTTGGCCGGCCCTGAAATTCGCCGGGGGGTTTACGCAGTTTACACTGTTCAGGAGAATAACTGCATTCGATCAGTTGGGTGTGATTGATTTGGTTTTGCGATTTGTTGGTGACGGATTTCGGGTGGCTCTGTGGTGAGTGCCCACCCCCGGCCCCTCCCGCCTGCTGGAGGGGGGAAGAGTGACGCGCGAGTCGGCTTGAGGGCAGGAAAACCGGGCGTTTGCGGGCGAGGGGCGACATGGCCTGGAGGCTATGTCAGGTCGCACCTTGTAGGACAGTTTTTTCTGCAGGCGGTGCCTTCGTGGCGCTGGTGATGGCGGTGAGGACGTGGGCGAGGAGGGCGTCCTCGTCGTGGTTGATGTTATGGCCGCCGGGCATTTTTATGACGCGTGCGTCAGGAATACGGACGTGGGGGCAGAGGCTGTCTGGCTCCTCGATTCCCTGGATGCAGGTGAGCGGGGCCCAGGTCAGGGTGTTGACGGAGGCGGCGGCATCGCTCTCGGACTTGCCGCGATAGGCCTGGCCGGTGGGATCGGCGCGGAAATAGACGGTGTCGCCTGGCAGGATCAGGATGATCGCGGCGACCTTGGGGCGCAAGTCTGCGGGCAGATGGGCAAGCCCGGTCTGCACGACGTCCGCGCCGTAAGACTGCCCCATGACGACTATGCGCTGCGCGCCCGTGCGAGCGAGTGCCGTGCGGATGCCATCAGCAATGATCGCGTCGACCTGTGCGGCGGTGCGATGGGTGCGGAACAGGACGGGCGAAGTGAGGCCAACGACCTGGTAGCCGTTTTCAGTCAGGCCCCGCGACGTGGAGGCTCCAAGCAGGAAGCGCAGGCCCATGTCCCCGGAAAAATTGACCACGGCGACGGGTTTGGCCGGGCCTCGCGCCGGATAGAGGTTGACCGGATCGCGGTCGAAGTAGCCGAACGCCGCGAACACTGCCGCCGCGATCAATCCCAGCGCGAGGAGTGTACGGGCGATGCCCCGCCCGATCTTTGCCGCCATTCCGCTTCGCACCTGGCTCTCCTGAAGAGTGACTCGGTAGATAGTGCGGGGTGAATGAGGTGCAATGCCCCGCTCGCCTGTCGCCACGAAGGCAGTCAGCAGACCGCGGAAGAAGGACATGAAAAAGGGCGGCACTGATGGCCGCCCTTTCCCATTTACGCCAGACCGGGATCAGAACTTGAAGTTCGCGCCCGCGCGGAACGTGCGGCCGATAAGACCGGGCAGGTGCCACGATGCGAGGTAGTTCGGCTGCGTCGTGTAGAGCGTGTTCGCATAGAGCGGCGCACGCGCGTTGGTGAAGTTGCCGACGAACATGAAGAAGTTGAAGTTGTCGTTCACTTCGAACGACGCATTCAGGTCAGCATAGACGAAGCGCTTGATCTTGCAGAAGGCAGGACCGCCACCATAAAGCGTGGCTGCGCACGAGGTGTCGAGATTGCCCTGATCGGCCGCGACGCCCTTCATGGCTCCCACGTAATACGTGGTTGCGGTCAGCGAGAACTGGCCGAGAACCAGCGTGTTCTGCCAGTTGCCGCGCCACTTCGGCGTACCACCGCCCGACGACAGATCCGCCGGACCGACCGTGCCGGTGAAGTGCTGCACGTCACCATTATCGAGGTGGCGGTCATACTTCAGCGTTGCCTGCAGATCGAGGCGGCTCAGCCACTGGACATCATTGCCGAGATCGAACTGCGCATTCGCGCCGAACTGCAGACCGCTGGTGAGGTCGTAGTCGGAGTTCACGTAAGGCGCGTTGACGACGAGCAGGCGGGGCAGGGCGTTGAGCGCGAAGGGATCTGCACCGTCGATCACGTTGCACGAGTAACCTGCGGCCACCGCAGCGACTGCAGCACACCCGGCTGCCGAAGCAGCGGCGGCAGAGGCGAAGGTCTGCCCTGCGACGGAATAGTAAGCCTTGATCGCATCGCCAGCCCGAGGACCGGCGGTAACCAGGCCCTTCTTCTTCACGTTGAAGTAATCGACCGTGAAGCTGATCTTGCTCGTCGGCTGGAAGACGACACCGAGCGTAAAGCTGCGCGACGTTTCCGGCTGAATGTCCGGGTTGCCGACAAAGCCACGGCCGACCGAATAGGTGGTCGAGTAAGCGGCATTGTTGGGGTGGGCAGCCTTGAAGGCGTCATTCGGTGTATAGCCGACAAAGCCCGAGAACGAGCTGCGCGGATCGATTTCGGCGAACGTCGGAGCGCGGAAGCCTTCCGAATAGGTTCCGCGGATCGCCAGTTCCTTGATCGGCTGGAACTTGGCGCCGAACTTCGGCGAAAAGTGGCTGAAACCCTCGGAATAGTGGTCGTAACGGCCCGAAGCGTTGACTTCCAGCGTATCGAGGATCGGCGCGTCGACTTCGAAGTAGGCCGCGTAGACGTCACGGTTGCCATAGGCCT
>JBKBUD010000368.1:0-1784 GCA_046290865.1 Novosphingobium sp.
GCCTTGACGGCGGCGACCAGCGTGGTGTGATCGGCCGAGTTCACCGCATTCTCGACGATGGTCTTCGACGGGTACATGGCAGCGCCGCCGACCATCTTGGTCTCTTCATGATGGTTGGCGAAGGCCGGGGTGACGAACACCGGTGCAGCGGTGGCGGCAGTGGCGGCGAGGGCCGCGATCAGGAACTTGGGGCTCATTTTCTAACTCCTTGGTCGAAACATGGCTGTCCGGCGCATGACTTCAGGCTGCCGGCCCGCCCCTCCGCGCTCCAAGGTGGTGGCTACGCTTTCGTAAACCACATGGCCCATGGTGCATGTATTTGATTTCAAAATGTAAAATGAAAAAAAGGCGCGCTGCGTGGGGCAGCGCGCCTCTAGAAGAATGATCCCGGCCGAAGGGAACGAGTAGCCGGGCATCAAGGGAGGAACCGGGTCGGAGGGGTAATTCTGGCCCGGTCGGAACGTCTCCGAAACGACAGATGGACCTTCCGGACCTGCGCCGCGACATGTCCCTTGGGGCTATGCCCGCTTGGTCAGGTCAGATCACGTGGTCGTGCAGCAGGGCGCACTCGTGCCCGTCGATCGTCTCGACCTGCACGGTGGCGTGGCCGATGCCGAAATCGTGTTCGAGCTCGTGCGCCAGCTGGTGCAGGAAGTTGTCGCCCGGATGACCGCCCGGCATGACGAGGTGCGCGGTCAGCGCGGTCTCGGTGGTGCTCATCGGCCAGATGTGCAGGTCGTGCACCGCCTCGACGCCATTGAGCGAATTGAGGAAGTGGCGGACCCTCTGCTCGTCGATCCCCGGCGGCACTGCGTGGAGGCCCATGCGCAGCGAGTCCTTGAGCAGGCCCCAGGTGCCGACGGCGATGATGCCGACGATGGCAAGGCTGGTGACGGGATCGATCCATTGCGCGCCGGTCAGCGTGATCAGCAGGCCAGCCACGACGACGCCCGCCGAAACCGCAGCGTCTGCCGCCATGTGCAGGTAGGCGCCGCGAATGTTGATGTCGTGCTTGCGCCCGCGCATGAACATCAGCGCGGTGACGGTGTTGATGACGATGCCGACCGCAGCCACGGCCATGACCGGGCCTCCGGCGACCGGCTCCGGCTCGATCAGACGGCGGATCGTTTCGACCAGAATCGCGCCCAGCGCCACCAGCAGGAACGCGGCATTGCCGAGGGCGGCGAGGATCGAGCTGGACTTGAAGCCATAGGTGAACCGCGCCGAGGGCGGGCGCGCTGCCAGCACGCTGGCGATCCAGGCGATGACGAGGCCGAGGACGTCCGACAGGTTGTGTCCGGCATCGGCGACCAGCGCCATCGATCCGGCGATGAAGCCATAGACGGCCTCGACCACCACGAAGCCGAGGTTCAGCGTGATGCCGACAGCAAAGGCACGGCCGAAGCTGGCGGGGGCGTGGCTGTGGCCGTGCCCATGGTGATCATGGTCGTGATGATGATGGTGGTGGCCGGCAGACATGACCTTTCCCTAACGCCTTGCGGGCGTGTAGGAAACCATCGAAGCGCCAAGGGGCCTGTAAGCCGGGTTCTGTAGCGCCGACGGTATCCCACAAGTGGACCGTATCGCCGCTGGCAGCCATTCCTCTAGGCGGACCGTTGCCGGAACGCTCAAGCAATCAACCCGGACTGCTGGCCCGAAACCGGCCTGCTCCGAAGAGCGCGCAGTCCCTATTCGATCTTGCTCCGGGTGGGGTTTGCCGTGCCGCTTCCGTTGCCGGTCGCGCGGTGCGCTCTTGCCGCACCCTTTCACCCTTACCTCTTCGA
>JBKBUD010000059.1:0-12864 GCA_046290865.1 Novosphingobium sp.
TTCGTGGCTGCGCATGACCGGGGCGAAAGCGGCAAGCTCGCACCAGCGCTGCATTAACTCTGCGGTGCGGACATTGCCATGGAGCGAGGTGTAGCCGCCGCAATCCGAATGGCTGTAGGCATTGCCGACGAGGCTTGCCGAAAGCGCTCCTGTGATGACCGTGCCGATGCCGTCGTGGCGGGTGAAGTCGACCGATTGGTCGCCAGCCCACAGAAGCGGGCAATATGCCTGCACCCCGGAGAACCCGGCGCGCATGAAGAACAGTGCATCGCCGGTCTTGCCGCGCGAGGCCAGCGCCATCGCGTTGACTTCGGCCCAGAGCACTGGCCAGCGGTTGTGCGCTTCCATCGGGTCTGAACCGTCGGCGAGACGCAGATCGGTCGGCAGGTATTCGCCGAAGTCTGCCATCCAGCCTGAAATGCCGATGTCGAGCATTTCGCGGCCAAGGATGCGCTCGGCGAACCAGGCGCGTGTTTCGGGGCGGGTGAAATCGACCACGCCACAGTCGAATTCACCGAAATCTACGAGGTGGACGGCGTCGCTATCCTGGCACAAGCAGAAGTGGCCGCCTGCGCGGGCTTCCTCATAGAGGTCGCCGTCGACCGCGATATAGGGGTTTGCGTAGGCGAGGAAGCGGATGCCCCGGGCCTCGAGCTCCTGAATGCGCTGGCGCAAGTGCGGGTAGCGGGCGGCGCTGCGCTCGCCGGAATGCCAGTCCCAAAACAGGCGGCGACCGAACGTGGTCTCGCGGATGCCCGCCCAGTCCTCGCACCACAGGCCGGAGACGGCGGTACCGGCTGCGATGAACTTGTCGAGACGGTCAAAGCTGGAGGCGCCCGATTTGAGGCCGACGATTGCGCCGTTGATGGCCCAGTCCGGCAGCTTGGGTTGGCGGGCGAATCGGTTGGAGAGCTGGCTGACGAGGTCTTGCGGGCCGTCGGCGGCGAAGATCTCGAACCGTGCCGTGTTGCTCCACACTTCGACTGTGTGGCTGTCGGCACTGGTGAAATCGAGAACGCTGTAGCAGCTGGCATCGAGATGGACGGCCAGCCAGCGCGATGTGAGGAAGGTTGGCTGCGGGTAGTTGGTGTTCCAGTAATCGCCGCCGGCCATGCCCTCGGCGTCCATGATCCGCGTCAGTTCGGTCGACTTGTCGCGGCCCACGCCGGGCTCGCTCGTCCAGATCGGGAACTTGCGGCCGTTGAGGGCAAGGTAGCTCATCTGCTCGCCACCGCCCCATACGCAATCGCCGGACTGTGCGTGGAAGCGCAAGTGGAGACGGTCGTAGTTGGCGAGGAGACTTTCGATGGTGAGGGTGTTTTCGGCGAAGGTCAGGCGGAGGACGGATTGGTCACCGGCGATCCACTCAATGCCGTTCGCGATCTCGCGCCATTCGGTCGGCGCGATTTGGGCCGAGGGTGCATCGGAGATCGAGAAGTTGCCGCGATACATGGCAACCGTGGGCTCGCCGCGCGCCATGACTACCGCAGGACATAGTGAGGAATGTCGCAGCACGATGTCATCCCCGAATCGGAGATCAAAACCGTCATTTTCAGCGACCAACCGCAGTTTCAACAGCGTTTTCCCTCAATCCCGATGCCCTTGCAGCGCGTGGTGTGGCGCGTTTGCCGCAGGCTTTGTCCCTTTTTCTGACACCGCTTGACATATCGCCCGAGCCATAGCAGATCAAGCACCAATCGCGGCCGATCGACGAGGGGGCATGACCACCCTTGTGAAGACCGCTTGTTGCAGGGGAGAGATCCATGAGGTTCACGCATTCAGCATCCGCGCGCGCATTGGCCCTGTCGGCCAGCGTGCTTTCCCTCGCTTTTGCCGGTACTGCCCACGCGCAGGGCGCCGAGGAGAATTCGGGTGGAATCAGCGAAATCGTCGTTACCGCTCAGAAGGTTGCCGAGAACGTCCAGGACGTTCCGATCGCCATCACGGCGCTGACCGCTGACCGTCTCGAGTCGACCGGCACGACCAGCCTCGAAGGTCTGACCCAGCTGGTGCCCTCGGTCACCTTCCGCAAGGGCACGACAAGCGCCAACAGCGCCATCGTGATGCGCGGCGTCGGCACGATCACCTTCTCGGTTGCGGCAGAACCGAGCGTCTCGACGGTGGTCGACGGCGTGGTGCTGAGCCGTTCGGGCCAGGCCTTCATGGACCTCGTTGATGCCCAGCGCCTTGAAGTGTTGCGCGGCCCTCAGGGCACACTGTTCGGCAAGAATGCTTCGGCTGGCCTTGTCAACATCGTTTCGAAGGGTGGCACCGACACGTTGCAGGGCGAGGCTCGCATCGAGGCCTACGAGGGCAACGAATACCGCCTGCGCGCCTCAGTTTCCGGGCCGCTGTCCGAAGGCCTGACCGCGCGCGTCACCGGTTTTTACGGCAGCTATGACGGCAACATCACCAACATCTACGGCGGCAAGAACGAGAAGGTGAACGGCTACGAGCACTACGGTGCGCGCGGCATCATCGATTACGAAAACGGTGGATCGAAGTTCCGCCTGATCGCCGACTATTTCCGCGCCAACGACGATTGCTGCGCGGATGTCACCACGGTCAGCCGGGGCGCGGTGCTCGATGCCGAACTGGGTCTGCCTGGCGGCGTCGCGCAGGGCTTGAACCAGCGCTATATCAACCACAACCTTGTCACGCGCACCAAGGACCGCCAGTGGAGTTTGACCGCGTCGGGTGACTTCGACGTGTTCGAAAGCCACACGCTGAGCGTGATCGCGGGCTATCGCAACTGGAAGAACGACGAAATACGCGAGGGCGACTTCCTGCCGCGCGCTATTGTCGGCACCGGCGAACTGCACGATTTCGGCCAGGTTCGCACCCAGCAGCTGAGCCTGGAAGTGCGCCTTGCCTCGGACCAGACCCAGCCGTTCTTCTACCAGGTCGGCGCGTTCGCGTGGGGTTCGAACAACCAGCAGGATTTCACACGCAACAACGTGACGTGTGCCAGCTCGACGCTGCCAACGGCCGCATCGGGCGCAACGCCATGCAACCTGTCGGACACGGTCAACACGATCTTCCCCACCGCCACCTCGTTCAGCGACGTGGAATCGCGCAATTATGCGGTTTTCGGTCAGGCGACCTATCGCTTCAGCGACATGGTCTCGCTGACCGGCGGCCTGCGTTACACGTGGGATGACCTGTCGTTCACGCACACCCGCGCGCCTGCGGTGAACCGCACCACCGGCCTGCCCGCCACCGGCCCCGGAACCAACGGCAACCCGGCGGGCGGAACGCTTGCCTCGGGCGGCAATGGCACCAGCACCTCGACCGGATCGAGCACCAACGGCAACCTTTCGGGCCGCGCTGTGCTGCAGGTCACGCCGACCGAGGATGTGATGCTCTATGGCAGCTACACCCGTGGCTACAAGGGCCCGGCTTTCAACGTGTTCTTCAATCACACCGCGCCAACCAACGCGATCCCGATCGATGAGGAAACCTCGAACGCGTTCGAAGTGGGCCTGAAGTCCCAGTTCCTCGACAACCGTGTGCAGTTCAACGCGGCGGCCTTCACGGTCACCTACAACGGCTTCCAGGCGAACAACTTCGTGCTGCTCAACGGCGCGGTGGTTTCGAACCTTACCAACGCCGGTTCGGTGCGCAGCAAGGGCTTTGAAGTGGACCTGCTGGCGGTGCCTGTTGATGGCCTGACGCTGCGCGCGAGCGGTGCTTATGCCGATGCCAAGGTGCTGAAGTTCAACCCGAACCCCAACACCAATGCGCCTGACGCCCGCAACGGTACGCGCCTGCCACTGGCGCCGAAGTTCACCTATACGCTGGGCGGCAGCTACGAGCGTGATCTGGGCGGCTTCAAGGTCTATCTCGACACCGACTTCCGCCATGTCGGCAAGCAGTTCTCCGACCTTGGCGAGAGCGGCCCGATCGATGCATATGGCATCTGGAATGCCTCTGTCGGCTTCTCGGATGCTGACGACAACTACCGGCTATCGTTCCTGGCACGGAACATCACCGACAAGTCCTACGCGCTGCTCAACGTCAGCGCCGGCCAGCGCCTGCAGATCCCGCGCGACGCCGACCGCTACTTTGGCGTAAGCCTGCGCGCCAAGTTCCAATAGCCGCCCATCCCCTCCCACGGGCGGAAGGAGAGGCTCCGGGCGTCGGTCCGGAGCCTCTTTTTTAATGTGCGTTCAAGCAAATTGCGCGGTCGCGAGGAAAAACAGCCTGACCGGACCGTGAGCGTTGCGGACATTGCGGGAAATGACAGCCCATCCGCATGTTCGCAGAGCACACCGATCATGCCTGCTGCCGGCTTATTGTGGCGGTGATCATCGAGGATGCGACCAGTGTGCTGATGCACCTCAGGATAGTCGAGGGCGACAAGCTGAAGCGTCATTGTCGGAATGTCGGTTGGGGGTATGCGTTGCATCGCAACTGGAGTTCGTCGCCGAGCTGATTGGACAAGATCCGGTTATAACTCTGGTCGAGTTGCACGATGCGCTGGAGGCCGCAGAAGGCGTGGGTCCCGCACATCAGTTCTATCGGCGCGGGCGCCGCCGCGGTCGATACCGGTGGAAAGCATTTGGGCAAAAGTCGGCACACACCTCCGCTCGCGGCAACATACAGCATTGCGTCCAAGACTTCGCGCATCTCCGACGTTCGAGGTTGATCTCCACGCTTTGCCGCAGGAACGAATGGCGCCATCAACGCCCGTTATGCATCCGTCATATCAGATGGATATCACAATTCCTCCCGGCTATGCACGCATCGGGCAATACCGGTCGATGCCACAATTCACGCTATCTCGTCGCAAAGGGGTGTGAATAAAAGTACGCTGGTATTCCAATAAGACCCGGCTCTAATCAAAAAGGCTATTTGGCCAATGCGCGGTTCATTTCACATCAAGCTCCTGAACCTCCTTTCGGCCATCCGGGGCTTGTCGCCGTTCAACGCCATGACGGCGGAAGAAGACGAATTGCTGCGGGAACTGATCTGTCGGTGGCATGCTGGCGAAGAGATCGCAGTCAGTGACGTCATGCGCTCATTGGGAGGCGTGTCGCAGACCACGGCGTTTCGCCGGGTTATGGCGCTGCGAGATCACGGCATGGTGAGCCTGCGGGTCAGTGACAGCGACAAGCGGGTCAAGTTTGTAGAGCCAACCGCACTGTCTCAGGACTATGCTCGGCGCCTTGCCGAAGCTTTTGCCGGACTGGACAAGTCTGCATGAGCCACCGCGAGCAAGCTCTTGTGCGTTCAGTCTCGATAATTCTCGGCGTGGTGTTGACTTGGATTGCCGCATTTTCATTCAATGAATGGGCCTTTGCGGGAACGGCGCAATCTGCGCGGGCCAACTGGATTTTCCTGCCTGCCTCAGTCCGCCTTCTTGCCGTTCTGCTGTTCGGTAAGCTGGGGGCGATGGGGCTGGCTATGGGCGCATTTTTGGCAGCCTCAACTGAGACCCAGGTCGACTGGGCCTACAATGCTGGGCTTGTAATCTCTTCAGGCATCGCGCCGCTACTTGCCGTTACCGGCTATTGTAAGATCGTGAAGATCGGCCCGGATTTGGCAGGGCTTGGCCCGGCAAGCATTGTCGCCCTCTCGGTTGCAGCAGCGGCGACCAACGCAGTACTGCTGAATGGCTATCTGTACGCTATTAGCCGCTTACATACAGGCATTAAGCAGATCGCCATAGTCTTTGTTGGTGATACGCTGGGCACAGCGATTGTGCTAATGGCGTTATCAGGCCTTCTGACGATCGTCATGCCGAAGCGGAGGTGAGGACTGAAGCTTTAAGCATAATCTATAGCGTCCCGGGACAAATGATATCGGCTGAAAGCATAGATCTTAAAAGTGTGTATGACACGACTGGTCGCAGTGAGCCAAAGCACTCCCGCAGCAACGATTAGCCGATCTGCGAGCAGTTAAGTTTCTTACAGGCGGCTGATTGAAAGGCTACTTGATTGCTGCAGAGCGTGTCAGTGTGAATGCAAAAAGGCGAGGCTTTGATGGAGTACAAAGCGATTTGGCTTAAGGAAGATCGACTGATGAACTGTCGCTCATTCGATAACTTCGATGATGCCAAGGAAGCGGCTGAGGGACTTTTCACTGTACACCACGACAGGTTCAACGTTACGGCTGCCGTCGTGGAAGATGCCGCCGGTAATCGGGTGCATTTTTACAGCGGTGACCGGGGAGAATGAGGCTCTTCAGTCCGCAAACAGGCGGGCTACACGGTCATTCGGCGTCAGTCAGGGTGTGACTGGGAATTTTCAGAACCCATAAACGTCGTTCACAATGATGGTCATCGACGTTTGGATCACGGCATGGAAGATGGCACACCTTCGTTTGAGTTTTCTGAAGGGGAGCGCTCCGGTGAAGAGGCAATCGACGTTTCTCCCGCTGGCCGTCGGCATGATGGCTGCCTTGGCCAATGTGGGATCGGCTAAGACGAGTTATCCCCCTGTCCAAGTTCTCCACCAATCTCAGACCACTGTCATTGGGCAGCAAATTGAATACCCCTCCGGCCCAGCGCAGATAACCGTGGCAACCGTGACCATGGAGCAGGGGCAGGTCACGGGCTGGCATAGGCACCAAGCACCGCTTACTGCGCGAATTCTCGAGGGCGAGCTTACGGTCGATTACGGGGTGAATGGCGTGAGGGTATACCGTGAAGGCGATACGCTTGTCGAAGCGTTGGGCTCACGGCACAACGGCAAGAATACCGGCGATGGGAAAGTGCGCATTCTGGTTGTTTTCTCCGGTGCCGTGGGAACAGCCAACACCGTATCAGAATAATGCGCGGTCGAGGATCCTGCTTGCGATGACCACCAGGGCTATCACGGCCGTTCAATGGCCTATGATAATCATCACGAATGCCTTTTTCATGAGGATATTTCAAAGAGCAGCCAGGTGAAAGTTGCGCTAAAGCTCAACCACCATATGATTAGCGGCATGAACCCCGCATAATCAGGGCTGTGATTTGAACTCTTTTCAGGCTGCCACATGACTTGCCTCCATAAACCAGGCACCAAAGAGATAAAACAAGCAATGTGCCGCATAGCCGATAAGATTATTCTAGCGGAAAGGGCTCGTTGTCGACTGGCCGATAAATCAGGTTTTGATTTCATTGATAAAAATCGGAATAGCTATCGATATTTCTCGTACTAACTTTGGGTATGTAACGAGGGATGCGAATGAGACACCAAGAGCGGTTCCGCTGCGCCGAATAAAGGGCAAACGCTATGCAATAGCCGGCAATGGCATTGACAAAAAAACTCACCGCGCAAAAAATCGGCGCTCTGTGCCACACGTGCAAGTCAAATCCTGCACGCGTCCGAACCAAGGTGCTGATAATAGATGCCACGCCACCGGTCATAGGCGCGATGACCCTATACCAAATCAGCACCCGTTTTCTGGCATGAAAAGCACGGCCATAATTCCGCACACGGTTATCTCACCGCTGATCGCAATGTTCAGTTGCTAAATTAATCATCCGCCGCGAGTTCCAGCTTTGGCAGCATCAGGTGGATGAAGGCAAGGGCTGCTAGATAGGCGCTGCCACAGATCGCGAACAGGGGAGCGTAGCCCAAGCCGTTGGTCAAAGACCAACCTGCAAACTCGATGATGCCAGTGCCCGAAAGGTTCCCAGCGATGGCTCCCAGCGCGATCACGCTGGCGACACGGGTGGCGGGAATCACGTCGGCAGTCATGCCGAAGACATTGGTGGAAAAGCCCTGGTGCGCGAAGAGGCCGAGGCCGATCAGGAGCGCAGCGATCCACTGGCTTTGTGTCAGGAGCGAGAGCGGCATGGCGAGCACGACAAGGGCGTAGAACAGCATCGAACTCTTGCGCGCACGGTTCACGCTGAAGCCCTTGCCCAAGAGGATCGGGTAAAGGCCGCCCGAGGTCAGCGCGCCGAGCGCCGCAAGCGTGAAGATTATCGCGATTGGCAAGCCCAGCGCGCCCTGGCTGAGGCCGAACTGCCGGTTGAAGAAATCGGGCATCCAGAACAGTACGAACCACCACACCGCATCCGTGCAGAACTTCGCGCCGATCACCGTCCAGGTGCGGCGATCCTGCAGCAGCTCGCCCCACGGCACGCGGGCACGTTCGGGCACGTTGTTGATCGACTGAAGATTGCGGGTGCCGAGCCACCAGCCGATGAGCCACAGGAAGCCAAGCGCACCGGTGACGACGAAGGCTGCTTTCCAGCCGAACGCGAGCGCGAAGGGCGGGATCAGGATGGGCGTGAGGATCGCGCCGATGTTAGGCGCGGTATTGATCAGGCCGATGGCCATGTTGCGCTGGGCGAGGGGTAGGTAGGTCGCCGCTGCTTTAAGACCGGCAGGTGTCGAGACGGATTCGCCTGCCGCTAGCACGATCCGCGCGGCGACGAACTGCTGGACGGTCTGCGCCAGCGCATGGGCCATGCCGGCCGCGCTCCACACGATAACGGCGATGCCATAGGCAAGGCGCACGCCCAGCCGGTCGACGAACCAGCCGACGAACAGCAGAGTGCCTGCCGCCGCGATCTGGAAGGAGGAGCCGAGGTGGGCGTAATCGGCGTCGGTCCAGCCGAACTCCGCCTCAAGTGTGGGCTTGAGTAGGGCGAGAACCTGCCGGTCGACATAGTTGAGCGCATTGCCAAGGAACAGCAGCGAAACCAGCACATAGATCGCGCCTCGGCTCATGCCTTTCACCGCTCCACTCGCCATGTCCACGTCTCCCAAGAATTTAGACCGCTTGTGCGGTGCTTCTCGCTTGCACGATAGCCGCTTCGGCGCGTAAGGGAAGCATAATATGACACCGTAGGACATACGGTGCGTGCTGTTTCTGGAGAACGGAAGTGGGCAGGGCTGAAATCGACTGGGAAACGCTGCCTTCGGCAGCTGACCTGTTCGGCGAGATGCATCTGGCGCAGACCGCGGCGCCACCAGTGGTTGTGGAAGAGCGCGAGACGGTTTTCCACGGGCTGGCGATCTGTGTTATCGCGGCGGCCGCGGCGGCGTGGCTGTCGGAACACTATCACTTCCCGATTATCCTGCTCGGCCTGCTGATAGGCCTGTCGCTTAGCTTCGTCGCGCGCGATCCACGCAGCCACATGGGCCTCGATTTCGCCTCGCGCACCTGTCTGCGTTTTGGCGTGGTGCTGCTTGGCCTGCAGGTGACGTTCGGGCAGATCGGCTCATTGGGGCCGCAGCCCTTCCTTGCGCTGGTGGCGATCATGACCGTGACTTTCCTTGCGGGCATTGTCGGCGCGCGGCTGGTTGGCGAATCGCGCTACACGGGCATCCTTGCGGGCGGGGCGACGGCGATCTGCGGGGCGAGCGCGGCCATGGCGCTTTATGGCATCATCGGGCGCGAACGGCTGAGCCAGTCGCAGTTCGCGATCACTTTGGTGGTCGTCTCGCTGGCCAGTGCACTGGCGATGTCGCTCTACCCGATCCTTGCGGAATACCTGCACCTCACCAACGGCCAGGCCGGGTTCCTCATCGGCGCTTCGATCCATGACGTCGCGCAGGCGATCGGCGGGGGCTATGCTTTCTCAGCCGAGGCCGGCAGCTATGCGACGATCGTAAAGCTTTCACGCGTGGCGCTGCTGGCGCCGGTGGTGATCCTGACAGGGCTGGCCATCGGCAGTGCGCAGAGCAAGGGCGACGCGCCGCTGTGGCAGCGGCTGGCGCTGCCTTGGTTCATTGTCGCGTTTTTCATCGTGGTACTTGGCAATTCGCTGCTCCACGTACCCGATGTGGCGCGAGATGCGGCGCTGAGCGGATCGAAGACGTTGCTGCTGGTCGCGGTGATTGCTACCGCTATGCGCAGCAGGCTGGACCTGTTGATGGAAACGGGTCTCAAGCCGGCCATTCCGGTGGTCATTGCCACGTTGGTCAGCTTTGGCGCTTCGCTCGCCTCGGCCTTCCTGATTGGCTGAGATGCCGGACTTACAGGTGGTCACCTTAAGCCAGCGAAGGCAGCACGGTCGGCGGACGCAGCGGATACGTGAGGGCTGGGGCGGCCGCGTCACTTGTGCCCGACCACGCCTTTCTTGTGAATCGAGGCGCAGGCGTAGATCGTAGACCAGAAGGCGCTCACGCTCAATTCTGCTGGCTCGTTGCCAAGGCGGGGAAGCGTTACCGCGAGATGGTCGCGGAGGTTCACATGCCTCTCTAGTGGTTCAACCGAAACGGAAGAGCCCAGCTTCAGCTGGGCTTATTGTATCGATAAGTTGAGCGATAACAGAAAGTTGTCTGGTTGGTCATGCCGATATTCCGGGATCGGAATGTCGGAGACGATCCACTAGGTGAAAATCGAGGAGCCTTGGGGGTCCAACACCGCCAACGTCAGATCACTTTCAAACAACAGGTCCAGCAGCAAGCGATTGCATCGGCAAAGTTTAAGAACTGAACCCATCTTGCCCGCTTATCGGCCGGTTGCGATACTGCGACGGACCTCTGCGGGTTCTTCGAGGATCTCGTCGAAGCCCGCGAAGGTCTGTGTCAACGGACGCGAGCTTGGTAGGCAAAGTGGCATGCGGTCGCAACCGCTGAGCCGTCGATCTGCGAGGTCGGCGCGCCGATCGTCAGGCCGTGGTTCCCATGCCGACTGACCTATTCCGCCTGCGTCGAGAAGGTCGCGATGCAGGGTTTTGGGATGGTGTGGCTTCATTATGGGCATCGGGCTCCCTCGGGCGAGCGCCTCGCGCATCTCCTCATTGCGCCGGGCATGAGCAGGGCGTTTGCCGGGACCGGCAAGGCGGGCAGCGCGTTCGTGGCAGGTAGAGGGGGCAGCCGTGAGTATGCGGCAGATTGGTTAGATACCCGGTTCTCCTCAATGAACGTGAATGAACGCCATCTTGCCAGAGGCGTTTCAGTCAGTCTCAGTATAGCAAAATCAGACATAAGCGGCCACTTATTCATGGGGTGGCGCGGCCACGACGCAGCACCTTGTCGTGCAGTGCAGCACAAGGCATCGGGGCGGTTAAGGCGCTCAGCGGGACGCATCGAGCACCGCGCGGCTATGCGCTGGAAGGGCGGCATAGCAGTCGGCCAGCGACAGCGCCGGCAGCACCGGGCGCGTGATGGCCAGACGCACCGGGGTGGCGGTGCGGGCTCGGTGGCGCGGCCTCTGTTTCCAGGCGGCGTAGAAGCCCCAGAGCATGAGCCACAGGAATGCGCCGAGGATCAGGCCGCCCACCGCCGCCCCAAGCCCGACCTGATCGCTGGCCGCTCCGGCGACCAGCAGGAGGGCGCTTCCCACCATCCCGGCCACATGCACGGCGCGCATTCGGAGGGCCGGGTTGGGGTCCATGGCGTCCCATTCCCGCTTCCATTGCAGGTAGTCCCGCCGCGCTTCGTTGGCCTTCATGACTCGGCCCATGAAGGCCAGCATCACAATCGCCAGCCACCATACTTCGCTGTTCTGCGACCAGGCATAAAGGGTGGCCAGCGTGGCAACGGCGACCGGAAGCGCCACCACCGGGTGGCCCATCATCATGCTTTGTGTGGAGGGCTTCTTCATTGCACAAACTCCGCCATGAGGGCGTTGCCGCCCGAGGCCCGGAAGACCCGGCCCGCCTGGAACCAGACCGCCGAGACGCGGTTGCCGTTGGCCGGGCCGCAGGTTTTTAGCATGTGGGCGAAGGCTCCCGGCTCGATCAGCCAGTCCATCTGTTCGCTGTAACCCTGGCTGACATTGCTGGACTGGCCATGGCCCCGGTTGCGGCCACGGCTGTCATTGCCGCCGACCGAGCCGCCGCTGCTCCAGTTGCCGGAGCTGCTGCTGCCCTGCTGGCTGGAGCTGGTGCCGCCACCGCTGCCCCAGTTCTGCCCCCAGCTCGTGCCTTCGCCCATGTTCAGGCCGACATTGCTGGTGCTGCCGTGGCCTTCACTGAAATTGGCACGGGTGTGCAGAGTGCGGCCCAACGTCTTGGCCGCCCATTCATTGGTCTCCGCACAGGCATTGTTGTGCCAGATGCGCGTCGCGAAATTCCCCACCAGGTGATGCACCCGGTCACGGGCATGTTCACCGCCCATGCGGGCATAGAAGGTGGGCAGCGATTGCGTCAGGAACACCGTGCAGGCGCGCGAGCCCCGGCAGGTGGACAGATACTCCGCATCGTAGCTGTTCACGAAATACTGGGCTTCATCGGCCCACAGGAACACCGGGCGCACCTGTTGTTCGGATGGCAGCGCGTTGCGCGCCAGCACCGCCCGCTGCCAGACATATTTGAACAGCTGCTGGGCGATGATGCCATCTTCATTGAGCGTCAGCGCGGGCAGGTTCAGCAGGATGATCGCCCCGTGGAACGTCAGTTCCGGGACGAATGTTGTCTGGCCGCAGAACAGTCGGGCCAGCCAGCCATGCTGAAACCGGTCGAGCGCCGTCGTCAGCGAGATGACGATGTTGCCGCGCGTCTTGGGGTCCAGCGTCGCAAAATCATTGCGCCAGTAGGCGACCATGCGCTCGCCCGTGGCATTATCCAGCACGCCCGCCGCGCGGGCAAAGCACTCGCAGAAGAACGACCCGCGCTGCCACTCGGGATCATGCATCTGTTCCGGCGATTGCGGGGCCGACCGCACAAAGCGCAGCAGGTCCGCAATGCGCACCGTGCCGGTTGCGGCATAGAGCACCGGGATCGTGTGGCGCCTCACCTGCGGCGTGGTGTCTTCCCAGAACTGTTCGGAGCCGCGCCCCGGCGATGGGCTGGCCTGCCGGGACATCTCCATCACCCGCATCAGGCATTCCGTGACGGTGTTCAGCCTCGAAATGCCCTGCCGGGCCAGCTCTGCCGCAACACAGTTGTAGCTGTATGGCCCGTCCGCCGTGACCTCGATCAGCGAGGCGATGCGGCCATGTTCCTCGCATAGCTGTCGCCAGTGGTCGGCT
>JBKBUD010000369.1:0-1771 GCA_046290865.1 Novosphingobium sp.
GCTAGGCGAGATTGGCTGGGCCGAAGGCGTTGGGCAAGAGCACCGAGAGGCGCATTTCCACGGTTTCCTGCGCGCCGACGCAGATCACCAGCGGATCGGTGCCGCCCAGCGCCGCCAGTTCGTTGAGCACCTGACGGCAGCGGCCGCAGGGACTGATCGCCGCTTCGACCGCACCGCCCATCCCGCCGAGCACCGCCACGGCGATCAGGCCGACGCGCCGTCCGGCGTGGGAGGCGATCGAGGCGGCAACAGTTTCGGCGCAGAGCGAGAGGCCGTAGCTGGCGTTTTCGAAGTTGGCGCCGGTGACGATGGCGCCGTCATCGAACAGCAGCGCCGCGCCGACGTGAAAGCCGGAGTAGGGGGCGTAAGCCGTGTCCATCGCGCGCCGGGCGGCGGCGATGAGGTCTTCGCGCGAGTTGCTCAGAAGGTCGGTCACACCGGAATCCTCACGGTTGCACCACTACCCAATGCAGCGGCTTCGTGCTGGCATCCAGCCGCAAGCGGTCGGTGGCGGTCCACATCACCCACGGTCTGCCGGCATAAGTCGGCGCGAGGAAATCCTGTGCCAGCCAGATATTGCGATCAATCCGCGCGGCGAGGTGGTATTCCTTCTCGAGGCTGCGCGAAACCATCAGGATCACCGGCTTTTCGGCGTGCTTTTCCACCTGGTTGAGGAAAGTGGTCAGCTCGCTCTGCATCTGCGCTTCGCCGGGGACCTGCGGGCAGGTGCGCGAATCGATGTCGAGCCTGATCGCCGGCGGGAGCAGATCCTTGTCACGCGGGACGACGGTGACGAAGTTTGCCGCCTGCGCATCGGCGGGCGCGCAGAGGTCATAGACGTGGAGCGCGCCGACCTGCATCCCGCGCTGGCGTGCGGCGATGACGCCATCGGCAAAGGCGGTGTCGCGGGTCGAGGTGCCCTCGCTGGCAGTGAGATAGGCGAAATCGGCCCCGGCAGCGCGCAGCAGGCGCCAGTCGATCGGACCATCGTCGTCACTGAGCCAGACACCCTGCACTGCATAGTCGCGCCGGTCGGGCATCCAGGTGCGCGCCTTCCACCATGCGACGCCGCCCACGATCAGCGCAACGAGCAGCAGGACGCCGAGAATGCGCCTTCGCGCCGCGCCGGGGCGGCCAGTATTCCGTTTTTTCGACATTGGAAGAGTTGCGCGCCCCGAGTCTGGATTCAGCCCCTGATATGCAGCACGCAGATCAGGGTAAAGAGGCGGCGGGCCGTGGGAAAGTCCGTATCGATCTTGCCTTCGAGCCGTTCGAGCAGCGTATCGGCAGCATCGTTGTGGATGCCGCGCCGGGCCATGTCGATCGTCTCGATCTCGGACGCGGTCGCCTTGCGGATGGCTTGGTAGTAGCTGTCGCAGATCGCGAAGTATTCGCGGATCGGGCGGCGGAAGCGGCCAAGGCCGAGGATGATCGTTTCCAGCGGAGTGCCATCGTCATCCGCAATGGCCAGAACCAGGCGTCCGTCGTCGACCGAGAGCTTGAGGCGATAGGGCCCGGTGTGCCCGGCCTCGAACGCGCGCAGCGGCTTGAAGGTGTTTTCCTCGATCAGGTCGAAGATCGCGATGCGGCGCTCCTGCTCGATATCGGCGTTGCGCCAGATGATCGTCGCTTCGTCCAGCTCGATATGGGAGATGCGCGGGTCTGCCATCAGGGCTTCATGTGTTGCAGACGCGTCGGGCTCGGGCAAGGGGGTTCGGTCGGCACGGCCAAAAGTCGGAAGCTGCGGCGCATTGGCGCTGTGCTGTTTACC
>JBKBUD010000060.1:0-12831 GCA_046290865.1 Novosphingobium sp.
TCACGAGGCTTCAGCCCAACCGGTTACCCGGCAAAGCCGCTCGTCAGCTACCAGACCTATCGACAATTATCTGGGTGGAACCTCCCTCCACTGGTGTTACGCGCCGTCGGGGCGCACTGAAAAACAAGGGCTTGAAGCTTTACGTGTCCATGTCGGTGCTTGCAGCCGCCATTGCCGCTGCACCGCAGTTCGCGATTGCGCAATCGACGGATGTCTCACAGATTCCGCTTGACGATTTCTGTCCGAACACTTTCGGAAGTGCCTGCTCAGGCGAAGTATTCGGCACGCGTACTGTGACACAGAATCGACCGGCGAGCATCACGCCAATCCCGGGCGGAGCGCTTTTCGACATCGACGCCAATGTTAAGTTCGATGGAAAGTTGCAGGTAAGTGGCCTGAACCTCGATCCAAATCCGTTCCTGCCCAGCGCCTTGCTCTTCGATATCAAGGACTCGTTCGATGTCCGCGCAAAGAGTGACTACGATGCGCACGTGATCGGAAAGCTTCAGTTTGGCCAGTTCGTCTATGATCCGGCCACCAGCTTCTCGTTCAATGAGCTTGAAGCCAGCAAAATCAGCGTCGATCTTCGCGACATCGAGACAACGCTTGCTGATGGATCCACAGCAACTGTAACCTTGAAGACTGAAAATCCGACAGTCATTACCGAAAACTCGACGGCATTGACCGGAAAAGTCGTATCGATGGACGGTCAGGTCCTGTTTGGCAAGATCAGCGGCACCGCAACACTCGTCGGAAACCCTGGCGTTACGACGATCGGCGACCTTGATTTCGTGAGCCCTTACGCATTGCGCTCAACCCTCGAAACGCAGGTCACCACCCTTCTGAATGAAGATGGCCTCATCACCCCGACCATCGCCGTCACCGATGGCATCAACATGAACGGCAGCCGGATCACCAATCTGGGCGAGGCCGTGAATGGCGGGGACGCGGTCAACCTCGCGCAGGTGACCAAGCTCATCGCAACCAGCGGCCCGGTCCAGAATTCGGAAGGCGATGGCGCGCTTGCTGGCGGCAGCGGTTCGTCCGCCAGTGGCAACGGCGCTGTCGCTCTCGGCCAGGGCCAGCAGGCGACCGGCAACGGTGCTGTCGCCATCGGTGACCCGAACGTGGCGACCGGACAGGGGGCCGTCGCCATCGGCGCCGACAACACCGCTACCGGCAAGGGTGCCGTCGCGCTCGGCAACCGCAACGTGGCAACCGGCCCCGGCGCCGTCGCCATCGGTTCGGACAGCACTGCGTCCCGCATCGGCAACGTTGCGCTCGGCTTCAACGCCGAAGCCACTGGCGCAGGTGCCAGCGCACTGGGCAGCAACACCATCGCCAGCGCGACCAACAGCACCGCTGTCGGTTATGGTGCCGAAGCCAGCGGAGCCAATGCGCTTGCAGTGGGCTACCAGTCCTCGGCAACCGGTGGCAGCTCGACGGCAATCGGTACCAATGCCAGCGCCTCGGCGGTCAACTCCAGCGCCTTCGGCCTTGGAGCCAGCGCCACCGCGCAGAACTCGGTCGCACTCGGTCAGGGCTCTGTCGCCAACCAGGTGAACACCGTGTCGGTCGGTGCAGCCGGTGCCGAACGCCGCGTGGTCAATGTCGCTGCTGCCGTCAACGCGACGGATGCGGTCAACAAGGGACAGTTCGACGCGGAATCGACCCAGCGCAAGGCCGCCGAAGCCCTGCTGCAGACCAACCTCACCGCAGAAGCAAATGCCCGCCTCGCAGGTGACGCGGCGCTGCAGACCGCCATCAACACCGAGGCCTCGACCCGTTCCACGGCCGACGCTGCCCTGCAGCACGCGATCAACCTCGAAGCCAACACGCGCTCGGCAGCGGTCACTTCGTTGCAGAACGGCCTTGACGGTGAAGCCGCTGCCCGCCTTGCGGCAGACACGGCCGAAGCCAACAAGCGTGCGGCAGAGGACACCCGTCTGTACGAAACCATCAGCGAGGAAGGCGCGCGTCGTCTCGCGGCCGACAATGCCGAAGCCAATGCTCGCGCTGCAGCCGACAACCGCCTGCAGGGGCAGATCAATACCCTCGGCACCAGCCTGTTCTCGCTGACCGGGCGCGTCACTACGCTCGAGAATACCGTCAAGCAGGACCGCCGCGACGCCCGTCAGGGTATCGCTGCCGCCGTGGCGATGACCCCGGCCCCGATGCCCTCGGCACCGGGCAAGGTCGCCTACTCCGTCAACGTCGCCAACTTCCGCGACGAACAGGCAGTCGCAGCCTCGCTCGCCATGCGCCTGCGCGGCCCCAACCCGATGGCAGTGACCGCTGGCATCTCCTACGGCGGCGGCGCCAACACCGCCGTTCGCGTGGGCGTCGCGGGCGAATTCTGATCGCCTGACAGGATCGGCAGGTCGGATGACACCATCCGGCCTGCCGTATCCGGTTGACCCTACTGCCGGTCCGGGTACCGTTCGCTGATGGGAACCGGACAAATGCTCGCCGCGGCCGTTTCATCGCTGATCGCTGCAATCCAGGTCGCTGCGGCGCAGGCGGATGACGCAGCTGCCACCCCCTATCTCGTCGTCAGCACGCAGCAATCCGACAATGGCAAAGGCGGCACCAGCTTCGACCGCGACACGATCCTCGTCACGCCGACGGTATCCGACGAGGCCGGATCGACATTCATCTACGATCTTCCACCAACTGCGACCGAGGCAGAGCGCGCTTCCTCCTGGAAGTTTCCTGCGACGATCCGGTTCGCCCCGGACGGGAGCCGCATCCTCGTCAACGAAGCAGAGTTCAAGGCCCGCATCGATCTCTGGCTGACTCACGGCGGATACACGCGTGATGCCTGCGGTCGCTGGATCTTCACGTGGAATGCATTCAAGATCGAATGCGATCCGCTGACGGTGCTCGGCGCGGTCGAGCATTTCGATCTTGGGCCAGCTGACCTGACCAATGGCCGGTCGTTGATGGTCGAGGGTGCGGCCAGGTCCGGCAGGCTGAAGCTGATCGCCTCCAGCGCCACCGGAAAGAGCTATACCGTCAGCTACCCGCTCGACCCGGATCACATCCGCCGCAAGCGGGCAGAGAGTGATGTCATCGTCGGCCAGATCCTCGGCAAGCCCTTCACGTCCGATGCGGCTCTGGCGGCGCAACGCAGGGACCGGATATCCGGCGATATCTCGGAACAATTCGACACTGACAGCACGGGCCGGATCATACGCCGCACGACCGTGACCACAGTCGTGACGATTGCGCCTGACGGCATGCAACTAACCGCGAAAACTGACCGGACGCTGGAGCGGCGCGCAGTGGAATCGTCCGACTCCGGAAAGTAACGCGCCGACGCCTACTCCGCCGCCTCCGCCAGCGGCGCATCCCGGCGCACGCCGTCATAGACGAACTCCTGCCCGTCGAGATCGATCGCGGGAAAGGCCTCGCGCTCCAGCCAGTAGCTCTGGTTGTGCCGCCAAACGTCGTTGTTGCCGCGCTTGGGGAGCTTGTCCATGTCGCGCATCAGGTAGCCCGGATTGAAGTTGTCGGCCTCGATCCAGGGCAGGATCTCCATTCCTGCATCCGCGTCGCGGAAGGCGACCTCAACCTTCTTCGCGCCCTGCTCGTCCATGTGGTTGAGCAGGCGGCAGACGAAATCGCCCATCATGTCGACGCGCAGGGTCCAGCTCGCGCGGAAGTAGCCGAACACCCACGCCATGTTGGGCACGCCGGTGAACATCATGCCACGATAGGTGACGGTGTCGCCCCAGTTGACGGCCTTGCCGTCCACTTCGAACGGAATGTCGCCCAGCACCTTCAGGTGGAAGCCGGTGCAGGCGACGATGATGTCCGCCTCGAGCAGTTCGCCGCCCTTGGTCAGCACGCCCTTGTCGGTGAAGCGGTCGATGGTGTCGGTGACGACCTTGACCTTGCCTTCGGACGCCGCCCGGAACAGATCGCCGTCGGGGCAGAAGGCCAGTCGCTGCTGCCATGGCCGGTACTTCGGCGTGAAGTGCGGCTCGAACGCAAAGTCCTCGCCGGCATACGCGCGCGCCGCCATCTTCAGCTCCTCGAACACCACGTCGGGTTCCTCGACGCAGCGTTTGTCCATGAGCGCCTGGTCATGCATGATCTGCGCTCGGACCACGCGATGGATGGTCGGCTCATCGATGCCGATCTGGCGCAGGCGGTCGGCCAGTTCGTTCTGGTTGGGGTGGCAGTAGAAGTAGGTGGGCGAGCGCTGCAGCATCGTCACCTGCGCCTTTTCGGCAAAGGCCGGCACCACCGTCGCCGCCGTCGCGCCCGATCCGATCACGAGGATGCGCTTGCCTTCCCAGTCGGTCGCAGGATCCCACAACTGGGCATGGACGAACAGGCCCTTGAAGTCCGAGACGCCCTGCCACTCCTTCGGGATGTAGGGCACCTGATGGTCGTAGTAGCCTTGGCACATCCACAGGAAGTTGGCGGTGAAGGTCGCCTTACCGCCGTCCTTGGTCTTCGCCTCCAGCGTCCAGCGGTTTGTCCCGCTGTCCCATTTCGCGCTGGTGATCGTGTGGCCGTAGCGGATGTGCTGGTCGATCCCGCCTTCCTCGATCACCTCGCCCATGTAGTCGAGGATCGCCTGCGCGCTGGCAATCGGTGCACCGACCCAGGGCTTGAAGCGATAGCCGAAGGTGTAGAGGTCGGAATCCGAGCGTACGCCGGGGTACTTGTGCGTCTCCCACGTGCCGCCGAAAGTATCCTTGCTCTCGATGATCGCATAAGTCTTGCCGGGGCACTGCTCCTGCAGGTGCCAGGCAGAGCCAATGCCGGAAATTCCCGCGCCGACGATCAATACGTCAAAGTCGCCGCCCGATGCTGCCTGCTCGCTCATCATGCCTCTCCATGGTCTGACGCCATATGCGGCCGTTCTCGGCTCATCGGGAAAGGTGACATTGATGCGTATCAAATGGCAACCGAGTGCCCCGGCCATTGAGGCATTCGGTCAAGAAAATCAGGCAGCCAGCAGGTTCAGCCGCCTGCCTGCCACTGCCGCACCGCCTCTACCGGCCAGGCCAGCATCAGCACGTTGAGCGTCAGGTTGTCGCGGATCATGGCGAGCGTGAACAGTTCGAACACCACGGCGACGACCGCTGTTACCAGCGCGGGTGCGCGGCTGGCGAAGACAAAGCCCAAGGCCATGAACGCCATGTCACAGAAGGAATTGAGGACGCTGTCGCCCGAATAGCCGAACGAGATCGTCACCGCACGATATCGATCGATGATGATCGGCGAATTCTCGAGAATCTCCCACGATCCTTCGACCAGCACCGCCAGCGCCAGTGCCCATTGCGGCGAAATCGCCTTGAGCCCCGCCCTGCGCCACAGCAGATGCGCCGCGCCATAGAACAGGAAGCCGTGGATCACGTGGCTGAAGCTGTACCAGTCGGAAATCTGCTGGCTGTTCTCTGCCGACTCCACCACGCCCTGCCACAGCCGGATCGTGCCGCATGGACAGATCGGCGGCCGGGCCATGCCGAGCAGGATCACCACAATCCCCAGCGCCACCCCGGCGGCGGCAATCCAGCCCGCCTTGCCCGGTCGCAACGAAATCCCTGCCGTCATGCGAAAGCTTCCCCCGATCCATGCCCTTTCTGACGGGTCTCACTGACAGTCACAAGCCCATGGTTGCACCGGCAACCGCATCCCCCTAAGCGCTAGGGTCATGACTGTGCGGAACTGCGACATCGCGATCCTCGGCGGAGGGCTGGCCGGCGGCCTCGTTGCCCTCGCCCTGCGTCAGGCCCGCCCGGAGCTCGATATCGTGCTTGTCGAACAGGGCGAGACGATCGGCGGCAACCACGTCTGGTCGTTCTTCGGTACCGACGTGAACAAGGCGGGACGCGAGCTGCTCGACGGCATGGTCGTCGCAGCGTGGCCCGAATACACCGTGCATTTCCCCCGCTTCGAACGCCGGTTGAAAACCAGTTATTACTCGATCAGCTCCCACCGCTTTGACAAGGTCGTCCGTCAGCGCCTCGGCGAACACTCGATTCTCACCAGCGTCCGCGCACTCGCTTGCAGCGCCACCAACGCCACCCTGTCCGACGGCACCCGGATCGAGGCCAAAGGGGTGATCGACGCCCGCGGCCTGCGTAACGTAACGGACCTGACCGGTGGCTGGCAGAAGTTCGTCGGCCGCCGCTTCCGCCTCTCCGCCCCGCACGGCCTCGACGCCCCGATCGTAAAGGACGCCACGGTCGAGCAGATCGACGGCTACCGCTTCGTCTATTCGCTGCCCTTCACCGCCGACGAGATTTTCGTCGAGGATACCTACTACTCCGACGGCCCCGCCCTCGATGCCGACGCCATCCGCGCACGCATCGACGAATACGCTGCGGCCAAGGGTTGGCAGATCGCGGAAGTACTGGAGGAAGAACAGGGAGTCCTCCCCGTCGTCGCCGGGGGCAACTTCGATGCCTTCTGGCGCGCCAGCGGTGGCCCAGTCGCCCGCGCCGGTGTCCGGGCTGGCCTATTCCAGGCCGTCACCAGCTACTCCCTGCCCGAAGCCGTGAAGTACGCCCTCGCCCTCGCCCGGCAGCAGGACCTTTCCGGTGAAGCCCTCGCCCAGTTCAGCGAATACTGGGCGCGCGAGCATTGGGCGCAGTCCGCCTACCTGCGCCAGCTCTCCGCCCTGCTCTTTGCAGGAGCCGAGCCTGACAAGCGCTACCGCGTGCTCGAACGCTTCTACAGCCTGCGCCACGGGTTGATCGAGCGCTTCTACGCAGGCAAGACCACCGTATTCGACAAGGCCCGCATCCTCGCGGGCAAGCCGCCGCTCCCGATCACCCGCGCCATTGGCGTGCTGACCGGCCTCGGCGCGCGGCCCAAGCCTCTTACCCTTGCAGGAAACCCACGATGAAGCGCGCATGCGTAATCGGCTCCGGCTTCGGCGGTCTCGCCCTCGCCATCCGCCTGCAGTCCGGCGGCATCCAGACCACGATCATCGAAGCGCGCGACAAGCCCGGCGGCCGCGCCTACCACTGGGAGAAGGACGGCTTCACCTTCGATGCTGGCCCCACTGTCGTCACCGATCCCGCCTGCCTGCAGGAACTCTGGGCCTTGAAGGGCCACCGCATGTCCGACGATGTCGAGCTCATGCCGGTCATGCCCTTCTACCGCCTGAACTGGCCCGACGGCACCAACTTCGATTACTCGAACGACGAAACCCAGCTCCGCGCCGAGATCGCCAAGCTCAACCCCGCCGATGTCGCTGGCTACGACGACTTCCTGCAGTACTCGGCGGGTGTGTTCGAGGAAGGCTACGTCAAACTGGGCTCGGTCCCGTTCCTCGATTTCGCCAGCATGCTCAAGGCCGCCCCGGCGCTCGCAAAGTATCAGGCCTGGCGCTCTGTCTATTCGATGGTCTCGTCCTACGTGAAGGACGAACGCCTGCGCGAGGCGTTCAGCTTCCACACCCTGCTCGTCGGCGGCAACCCGATGAACACCAGTTCGATCTACGCGCTGATCCACAAGCTGGAGAAGGATGGCGGCGTGTGGTGGGCCAAGGGCGGCACCAACAAGCTGATTCAGGGCATGCTCACCCACTTCCAGCGCCTTGGCGGCGAAGTGCGCATGGGCGATCCGGTTACCCACATCGAAACGCTCGGCACCCGCGTTACCGGCGTTAAGACGAAGAGCGGCTGGTCCGCCAAGTTCGATGCCGTCGCGTCAAACGGCGACATCGTCCATTCCTACCGCGACCTCATGCCTGACAATCCACATGCACAACGCCGCGCAAAGGCTTTGACCAAAAAGAAATTCTCACCGAGCCTCTTCGTCGTCCACTTCGGCGTGGAGGGCACCTGGCCCGGCATCCCCCACCACATGATCCTGTTCGGCCCGCGCTACAAGGGCCTGCTCGACGACATCTACAAGCACGGCGTCCTGCCCGAAGACTTCTCGATCTACCTACACCATCCGACCGTGACGGACCCCTCGGTGGCGCCCGAGGGGATGAGCACCTTCTATGCCCTCGTGCCGGTCGCAAACATGGGCAAGCTGCCGGTCGACTGGAACGAGATCGGCCCGATCCTCGAAAAGCGCATCCTCGACGAGGTCGGTCGCCGCCTCATCCCTGACATCCATTCGCGTATCGTAACGAAGTTCCACTACGCCCCCGCAGACTTCAAGACCGACCTGTCGGCGCACCTCGGCAGCGCCTTCAGCCTCGAACCGCTCCTTACCCAGAGCGCATGGTTCCGCGCGCATAACCGTGACGATGCCATTTCGAACATGTATCTGGTCGGCGCGGGAACGCATCCGGGCGCCGGGATTCCCGGAGTGGTCGGCTCGGCCAAGGCCACCGCGAAACTGATGCTGGAGGATCTTTCTTGAAACGTCTTGCCGTCTACTGCGGCTCTGCCTCGCCTGCCGATACCCGTTACGTAACCCTTGCCCGCCAGATCGGCGCCGAACTCGCCCGGCGTGGCATCGGCGTGGTCTATGGCGGCGGCAAGCTCGGCCTGATGGGCGCTGTTGCCTATGGCGCGCTCGACGCTGGCGGCGAAGTGATCGGCGTGATCCCCGAAGCCCTTGTCGGCGCGGAAGTCTCGAACACCGACTGTACGGAACTGCACGTCGTGCCCGGCATGCATGAACGCAAGAAGGCCTTTACCGACCTCTCGGACGGCTTCCTCACCATCCCCGGCGGCGTCGGCACAATGGACGAGCTGTGGGAAGCGGTGAGTTGGGCGCAATTGGGCTATCATGCCAAGCCCGTCGGCCTGCTCAACGCCTTTGGCTTCTACGACCACCTGCTCGCCTTCAACCGCCACATGATCGAGGTCGGCTTCATCCGCGAGGCCCACGCCGGCATCATCATCGCCGAACCGGATCTCGATATCCTGCTGGCGCGCATGGCAGCCCACGTGCCGCACAAGCCGATCTTCGCGATGAAGGCCGAAGATCTCTGAGCAATGCAGGATCGCAAATCTCTCGTTACTAACGCCCGCAAGTCGATCCTGAAGGGCTCGAAAAGCTTTGCAGCTGCCAGCCACCTTTTCGATCGCGAGACGAGAGAGCGCGTCTGGCTGCTCTACGCCTGGTGCCGCCGCTGTGACGACATCGTCGACGCGCAGGATCACGGCGGCGCGCTTGGCCTGCAGGAGGGCGCTGCCGAACGCCTAGCCCTCGTGCGCGAGAAGACCGCGCTCGCCTTTGCCGGCCGGGAAACGGGGGATCCCGCCTTCGACGCGCTAGGCCTCGTCGCCCGGGAGACCGGCCTGACGATCGAGATGGCCCGCGCCGTCATCGATGGCTTCGCGCTCGATGCCGCCGAATGGCAGCCCCACACCGAGGCCGACCTGATGCGCTACTGCTGGCACGTCGCCGGGGCCGTGGGCGTGATGATGGCCGTCGTGATGGGCGTCTTACCCGACGACGAGGACACGCTCGACCGCGCCTGCGACCTCGGCCTCGCCTTCCAGCTCGCCAACATCGCCCGCGATATCGAGGAGGATGACGCCGCCGACCGCTGCTACATCCCGCTCGACTGGCTCTCCGAACTCGATATCCCGCCAGGCGAGCAGATGAAGCCGCACTATCGCCCCGCGCTGACCCGCCTCGTCGCGCGAATGTGCGAGACGGCGGAAATCCACGAATGCTCGGCGCGTATCGGCGCGGCCCGCCTCAAGAGCCGCCAGCGCTGGGCCATCCTCGCCGCCGCCGGCATCTACGGCGAAATCGCCCGCGAGGTTGCCAAGCGCGGCGACCATGCCTGGGACCACCGCACCGTCGTTACCAACGCCCGCAAGCTCGGTTTCATCGGCAAGGCGGCATGGGCTGCGCTTCGGCCCGTCCCGCGCTCCTGCATCGCCAAGGCCAGCCAACGCCGCTTCAGCCGCGCAGATCTTATCGCGCTCGCGGCGCGCCATCCGGCCTGAAAGCGCAGCAGAGCGGCTGTATCTTCCTCGCGGCCGCATGTTGTGGCACACTGGTTCCCGAACAGCAGCAGGAACCCCGCCGTGGATGCCGCTCCGTCTTCCGTTACGTTACCGGAAACCGCTACAGCGGTTGAAACGCGGCCGTTGGTCTATCGCACGCGATTACCGGTCCGGATATGGCACTGGACCAACGCGCTGACGATCTTCGTCATGCTGATGAGCGGCGCGACGATCTTCAACGCCCACCCCCGGCTCTACTGGGGCAAGTACGGTGCAACCTTCGAGACGCCGTGGCTGGAGATCGGACGGCAGGGCCAGCAGGGCTTCCTGCGCCTCGGCTCGCTGCAAATCGATACGACCGGTTTTCTGGGCCTTTCCGAGCATTCGACCAGAGCTTTCCCGCCGCTCGTCACCATCCCCAACTACTACAGCCTCGCCGAGGGCCGCCAATGGCACTTCTTCTTCGCGTGGGTGCTGGTCGTTTCGATTGTTCTTTTCGTGCTTTATGCGTTTTTTTCCAGACACCTGTCGCGCGATCTTGCTTTGACGCGTGAAGAGCGGAAGCTGTCGCATCTGTGGCATGACATCAAGGAACACGCCCGCCTGCGCTTCCCTACAGGCGAAGCGGCCAAGGCCTACAATCCCCTGCAGAAGATCGCCTACCTCGGCGTCATCTTCGTGCTGATTCCGCTGGTCGTACTGACTGGCATGACCATGTCGCCCACGCTGAACGCAGCCTTCCCCTGGCTGCTCGACATTTTCGGGGGCAGACAATCCGCCAGATCCATACATTTCCTTTGTGCAACAGGCTTCTTGGCGTTCATCCTGATCCATCTTCTCATGGTCCTGCTGGCAGGGCCGTTCAACGAATTGCGCTCGATCATCACCGGCTGGTACCGATTGCCCGCCGAGCGGAGGCCAAAGCCATGACGATCATTACGCGGCGCAGTGCGCTCGTCGGGGCAAGTGGCCTGCTGCTCGCCGGGTGCGAGAAGATCACCACCTCACCTACAGTGCGCAAGGTGCTGACATTGGGCGAAAAAGCCACGCTGTCAGGCCAGCGGCTGGTCACCGATCGCAACGCTCTCGCGCCCGAATTCACCCGCGCCGACATTTCGCCGAAGTTCCGCATGAACGGCAATCGCCTGCCCGGCTCGGCCGAGTACCAGGCGCACATGGCCAGCAACTTCGCAGACTGGAAGCTCGAGATCGGCGGCAAGGTCGCGCGCCCGTTCAGCCTGACCCTCGCGCAGTTGAAGGCCGCGCCGCAGCGCACGCAGATCACCCGCCACGATTGCGTCGAAGGGTGGAGCGCGATTGGGGAATGGACCGGAGTGCCGCTCGCCCTGCTCTTGCGTCAGGCGCAAGTTTCCTTATCCGCTCAATACATTGTCTTTCATTGCGCAGACGATTTCTCAGGCAAGCCTTACTACGAGAGCATCGACATGATCGATGCCATGCACCCGCAGACGATCCTCGCTCACACCATGAACCGCCAGCCCCTGCCGGTCGGTCATGGTGCCCCGATCCGCCTGCGTGTCGAGCGCGCACTCGGGTACAAGCAGGCCAAGTATGTGATGAAGATCGAGGCGGTCGAAACTCTCGCCGGCATCCACGGCGGCGGTGGCGGCTATTGGGAGGATCATTCCGGCTACCAGTGGTTCGCCGGGATCTAGACCTTCACCACCCCGCGCTCGATCAAGCTCCGCGCACAGTCGAGGATCGATTCCTCCACCGGCCGCATCGTCCAGCCCAGGCGCTCCTGCGCATGGGCAGAACTCGCTCCGCGCACATTGCCGAGTTCGCCCGTTACCTGACGGATCACCGGGTTGAACAGCGCCACCGTCCGCACCAACCAATCGGGCAGACGGCGGGTCTGCACCTTGCGCGCCTGCGGCCCAAGGTGCGCCTTCAGCACCCTGGCCACGTCGGCGATCTTGAGGAATGGTCCCGAGGCAATGAAGCGCTCGCCCGAAATCCCTGGCGCCGTCAGCGCCCGCACATGCAAGTCCGCAACGTCACGCACGTCGACAATCCCGAAGCCCAGGTCCGGACAGCCCGGCAAAGCCCCTGAAAGCAACTGCTTGACCACCTCGATCGATGGCGAGAAGTCATCGCTCCACACCGGCCCCAGCACCGCCGCCGGGTTGACCGAGACGAACTCCATCCCCCCGCCCTCATCCGCCACCCACTCGCGCGCCGCGCGCTCGGCAATGGTCTTGGACTTCACATAGGCATAGACGTCCTCGCCCTCGAGATTGGTCCAGTCCTGCTCGGTGAACTCGAACACGCCCTTGCCATGGCCATAGGCGATCGCGGCGACGGAAGAGGTCTGCACGAACCGCGTCACCCCGGCATCGCGCGCATAACGTAACGCCCGCAAAACGCCCTCGCGCGCCGGTACGATCAGGTCATCCTCATGCTTCGGCGCAGTCGTGGTGAATGGCGAGGCAACATGCGCGACATGGCTGCACCCCGCCATCGCCTCCGCCCAGCCAGCGTTCGCCGTCAGGTCCGCGGCAAAGAACCGCAGCGTCTCCTCGGACCCGCCCAGCAGCGGCCGCAGTTGCGCTTCGCGGGAGAGGGAACGGACTGTCGCATGGACGGTCCACCCTTCAGCCAGAAGCTGCCTGATGAGGAACCCGGCGATGTAGCCGCTGCCACCGGAAACGAGGACCGTGCCTGCCATGATCTTCCCCTGTCAGAATTTCAGCATAATCCGGCGCGCCAAGGCGGGCGAGATCGAGTGAACGAGTTGCAGTACCTTGACCATGCCGACGTTCACCTCCGTAACGTTGCGCTCCATGCCCGCCACAATCTGCCGGGCGCACTCTTCCGGCGCCATCTTGCGATTGCCGCGACCGGCAGTGAGCTGGGTATCTACCACTGGTGGCAAGGCTTCGACCACGCGGACCTGCGTTCCCGCCAGTTGCGCCCGCAG
>JBKBUD010000370.1:0-1770 GCA_046290865.1 Novosphingobium sp.
ATCGAGGCCGATGCGCGCCGCTTGCACGCCGCTGCGGGCAATCGAGAGAAGGTCGGAGGCCATGACTTACGCTCCTCCCTCGGTGCCAGCGTCCTTGGGAAGCAGCGCCGCGAGGTGGTTCACTATCTGCCTCGCAAAGCCCAGCGCCCCGGTCTGCGAGGCGATGTCGGCAAAGCGTTCGTCGCGCATCTGCACGAAGGTTTGGTCCATCTTGCCGAACACGTCGTCGCCTCCGAAATCGACAGCGCGGGCGCTGGCCAGCATCTGCCGGACGAAGATCGCCTCGAACTGCTTGGCCGCGCCCGAGAGCTTCTCGCGCTCGGTCGATGCCTTGGCCGTGAGCGACAGGTTGGTGGTGGCTGAAATCGCGGTCATATCACCACCATCTCCGCCTTGAGCGCGCCTGCCTGCTTCAGCGCCTCGAGGATTGCCACAAGGTCCGAAGGGCTGGTGCCGAGCTTGTTGAGGGCATCGACGAGCGAGGATAGCGAAGCGCCCGGCTTGAACAGGGCGACCTTGGCGACCTTTTCCTCGGCAGCGATCTGGCTGTTGGGGACAACCGCGGTCTGTCCACGGCTGAACGGCGCGGGCTGCGAGACTTGCGGTTTCTCGTCGATCTTCACCACCAGCTTGCCGTGGCTGATCGCGGCAGGCGACAGGCGCACCGCGCTGTTGATCACCACCGTGCCGGTGCGGCTGTTGACGATCACCTTTGCGGCGGTTTCTGCAGGGGTCACGTCGAGCATTTCGATCGCGGCCATGGTGGTCGCGCGGCTGTCGGCCCCGGCGGGGAGACGCAGGGCGAGGGTCACGCCGTCCTCGATGGTGGCCGACTGCGGAAAGCGCGCGTTGATGGCGTCGCGCACGCGCTGGGCGGTCATGAAATCGGCGTCGAACAGGTTCCAGCGCACCACGTCGCCGCTGTCGAACCCGGTGGCGACGGCGCGCTCCACGCTGGCCCCTTCGGCGATGCGGCCCACGGTCGGCACGTTGACGGTCAGCTGCGAGCCATCGCGCGCGGCGATGCCAAGGCCGCCGACGGCCAGATTGCCCTGCGCCATCGCGTAGATCTGGCCATCGGCGCCATAGAGCGGTGCAAGGATCAGCGCCCCGCCGCGCAGGGACTTGGCCTTGCCGATGGTCGAGACGGTAACGTCGATGCGCTGCCCCGGCTTCGCGAAGGCGGGAAGCTCGGCGGTGATCAGCACGGCAGCGGCATTCTTCAGGCCTGGCGAAATCCCGGTAGGCAGTTGCACGCCAAGGCGGCCTGCCGTCCCCTTCATGGCCTGGGTCAGGTATTCGAGATTGTCGTCGCCCGTTCCGGCCAGCCCGACGACCACGCCATAGCCAGTGAGCTGGTTGGCGCGCACGCCCTGGAACTCGCCAAGGTCGCGCACGCGCTCGGCCATGGCGGGCACGGGAAGGACCGCCGCGAAGGCTGCAAGAACAGGAAGGATGAACCGGACCAGCATTGCATCAACCTTCAGAAGGGCGAAATCGCGTTGAAGAACTTGGAGAGCCAGCCCTCGCGGCTTGCCCGGCCGACCGAACCGTTGCCGGTGTATTCGACCCGCGCATCCGCGACCTGGCTGGAAAGAATGCGGTTTTCCTGATCGATGTCGCCAAGGCGCACGATGCCTGAAAACTGTACCCATTCCTGTCCCTGGCTCAGCATCATGCGCTTTTCGCCGCGCACCAGTGCCGTGCCGTTGGACCTGACTTCCGCGATCGTCACCGCAACCTCGCCGGCGAGCGTGCTCGTCTGCGAGG
>JBKBUD010000061.1:0-12791 GCA_046290865.1 Novosphingobium sp.
AGCCTCGCGCTCATTGCCGGAACCGTCAGCGTTCCCGAAGTCCCGTCCGGCCATGCCGCGCCCGCAGCCCGTGCCGAAGGACTGATCTGATGCGCACCGCTTTCACTCGGCTTGGCAGCGCGCTCGGCGCCGTCGCCCTCAGCCTCGCACTCATCGCAGGCACCGTCCACAACCCGGCCAGCCCCGGCCAGCCCTCGGCAGCCCCTGCTGCCGCCATGCAGGAGATGATCTGATGTCCCAGCTTCGCTTTGATGATGCAGCCCCTCGTCCCGTCACCCCGTCGCGCGGCTTTCAGCTCGACAAGGCGCGCGGCAAGCTCATGGGCGTCTGCGCCGGCATCGCCCGCTACTTCAACATCGATGTCACGCTCGTGCGCGTGGCCTTCGCCCTTGCCACCCTGCTCGGCTTCGGCACGGCGCTGATCGTCTATGTCCTGATCGGCCTGATCGCGGATTGACCGGACGGCCGGGCCGGAAGCCCTGCGGCACTCTCCCGGAAGGAAACAATCCCAGCGCCCCCGCACCATGCCGGGGCGCGGGGAGCCTTCAGGCAATCAGATCGATGGCGCCTTGGCGAAGGGGGAAAAGTCGGTATCGGTATCGAACACGTCCGCCCCTTCGCGCCGCTTTAGCCATCCCACCACAAGGTAGGTCAACGGCGTCAGACCTGCCTCCCAGGCGACTTTCAGCGCCCAGTTCGTCACCATCACCGTCAGCACCTGATCGACCGTCCAGATGCCGAGGAAGGCGACCGGATAGAAGATCAGGCTGTCCACCGCCTGGCCGAACACCGTCGATCCGATGGTGCGGGTCCACAGATGCTTGCCGCCTGTCAGCACTTTCATGCGCGCCAGCACGAACGAATTGACGAACTCCCCCGCCCAGAAGGCGGCAACCGACGCAATCACGATTCGCCACGTCGATCCGAACACGCTTTCATAGGCCGCCTGCCCGTCCCAGCCCGGCGCCGGGGGCATGGCCACGACCACGAAGCTCATGAACGCCATGAAGACCATGGCGAAGAAGCCCATCCACACGCAGCGCCGCGCATTGGCATAGCCATAGACCTCGGTCAGCACGTCGCCGATTACGTAGGACACGGGAAAGAACAGGATCCCTGCGCCAAAGGTGAAGCCGCCAACCTGCGCCAGCTTGGA
Organism: Novosphingobium sp.; assembly: GCA_046290865.1. GTDB lineage: Bacteria > Pseudomonadota > Alphaproteobacteria > Sphingomonadales > Sphingomonadaceae > Novosphingobium. Next base: position 1,157 of record JBKBUD010000061.1, read on the forward strand.
CGCGCCGATCAGGTTCGACAGCAGAAGGATGGCCACGAACGAGGCCATCACATAGTCGAAATAGCGAAAGTGGCGGCGGGCACCCGAAGTGCCATCGATGCGCGAAAGCTGGGGATCGGTCATGGACGCACTTGCTAACGCGGTTTGCACGATCCGCAAAGGATGCTTATGGGACATCCCGCGCGCGCCCGTAGCTCATCTGGATAGAGCGCGAGACTTCTAAGCGGAGGGTCTGGGCCGCGAAAGGGATGGGAGTATTGTAGGTTAGCCGTTGCCGGTCATCCAGCGAACCGTGTAACGAACCGTATTGGGGCCCCGTAGCTCAACTGGATAGAGCACCTGCCTTCTAAGCAGGTTGTTGCGTGTTCGAGTCACGCCGGGGTCGCCATCTTATCGCTCACATCGCGCGTGTTCACTTTTCGTTCCAACCGTGCTAGGGACGGGGAAGGTCGGCAGAGCTGGCCCAGGAACAGGAGGCCAGATTGGCAAATAACCTTCACATTTCGTACGATCTGTATCAGCCCGGCCAGAACTACGATGGCGTGATAGCCAAGATCAAAGAGCTTGGTAGCTGGGCCAAAATCCATAAGTCCTTATGGTACGTGAACTCGGCCTACACCGCGAGCCAGGCTGCGGATTTTGTCTGGTCCGCTATGGACGCCCGTGACACCGTTTATGTCGTTGACGCCTCGAACAACGTCGCGGCTTGGCATAATCTGTCGGATGAGGTTTCTAACCACATTAAAGATCAGTGGTATAAGTAGCCCACTCGTCATCGTGCCCTTGTAACGAGCCATATTTTTCTTCACGTTCTGGACGCTGACTGTTCTAGACCGCTGTTATGGGAGGCTGGGGGCAATGACGGAGAGGAAATCTCTCACTGTTCACTATCGACGCATGGATGACCCGGTTGGGGCGCTGAACGGAGCAACTCTGGAAGCGCGTGTGCGTGGGGCGCTCACCGACCAATTTGGCGGTGGTGCCTTGGCGGAGCATTGGAACAGGCGCGCGTGGATCGTGCCGCCTGACAACTCCGACACCCTGTTGATGAACTTGTATCATGACGACGGCGTGAGCTTCTTTGGCGATCTGACCGTTTATACCCGAGGTTACATGCAGGCGTTGCTCCACAATGAGCCTGACGCTGCAATGCTTCCAGTGGAACAGCAGCCACCTCCGGCCGGAAGGGAATACATCCATTCGATGATGTACTGGATGGTCATCGGCAATCACGTCTTGACGATTCAGAGCCGTTCTCTCTCCACTAAGCACTTGGAGCAATATCTGACGTGGTTGCTCACTGAGCGAACCGCCCAGATGGCTCAAAACGGCCATGTCCTGCTCACTGCCAAATTCGACAGCGACGAGGTAGGCGGCGACCTCGATGATATACGCGAAATCATCGTCGGTGGTACGGGAGCTGTAGAGGCCGCCCCGGCAAGGTTGCCGCACGAACCTATAGTCGAAGGGGAGGTTGATCAGCACATAGACGTTGGGGCGCGGCGTTCATGGGGGCAGCGTGCAGTTGAAGTCCTTCGCGCGATCATGAACAATGAGGCCGACGTGCAGAACCTGCTGGAAAGTATCCCAGAAGGCGCAGACTTGGACGTGTCCGTCCATATCGGGTACAAAACCAAACGACGCCGTGTAACGCGCGCGCCGATGCAACAGGCCCTTCGCAATCTGCCCGATGGCGAAATCACCGCTGTTGGGAAGCATGGCAGGCTGACCGGGAAAGACATTCGTCTCAGCTACCCTGTTCGCGTGTTGTCCACAGGCAGCCTTCTCGACCCTACGGACGTTAGAGCGAAACTGAGAGCCGCCTACGACTACTTCATTGAGAATGGCAAAATCGAGGCTTAGAGGCACCGCTTAGATGCGTTGGATGCTGCAGAAATGGGACTTCTTTTCCGCTGCCTTGCTGGCGGCCATAGGAGCCTATTTTCTGCCGCACAGCGCTATGAAGGACATAACGACCGAACTGATCGCGTTTTTCAGCATTCAATCGGCCGTGATTCTCCCAGCAATGATCTTTACGGCCGGTATACTCAAGCCGGATGGATTGGAACTGGAGGATGCAGAGCGCTATCACAAAGCCCTGAAGGCTCAGATGCTCTTCTGGGTTGCCCTCCTAGGGCTAGATTTTGTCGCTGTCGTCGCACTCATCGCGGGTAAGGCGCTGAACTGGGGCTTGACCATCCCCATGCCCGAGCGTTTTCAACCCATTGACCTAGGCTGGCTACTCCCTGGCATTCTTTACTTCGCCGGCAGTTTGGCAGTGTTCCGCACCATACCCTTTGTGCGGGGCGTGCTGAGCCTGCTCGACGTAAACAGCGACATGACCCAAAAGGCGATCAAGCGTCGCAACAAGATCGAGTTGGCTGAGAAGAAGGCTCAGGCCGATCCTCGACCAATGAAACTGCCCGAAGGCTATGGCCAAGTGGTGGAGCCCAAGGATCGCTGAATCCGGCAACATCAGTACAACGTTAAAACCTGTAGACACGCCGCCCCAAGACTGCCTACCGTCAATTCGCTCGGGACAGCATGACCATCGCCGGTGCAGTCCGGGTCCGAGCCGGTGGGCGACACAACAAGCCCTTCATTCGCGTTGCAGGCCCAGGGCGATCCCCTGTGCCGCGTGGACCCTGCGAGCCGACGACAATGCACAAACTTCAACACTGTGCGCTGATCGTCGGCGAACGCCGTTTCATGTCTGACGATCAGCGCCAGCACCGCAAAGGAATGACAAATGCGTAGCCTGAGTGAACTGGCCGATAGCTATACCATGCCCGCGAAGACGCGGCGGGCCCTGATTTCACTGAACAGCAGCCTCGAAGCCACCCGTGAATTTCTCATTGAAGTGGACGACGACGGGACATTTGAAGGTGTCGTGGCTCTGGACTTGTTCCGGGCCGCCATCGTGGCACCAGACCTGACAGCGCATGAGCGCGCCCGGCAAATGTTGGTGAGCATGGCATGGTTGAGTGGTTACATGGCGGGCAACGAACGGCTGCCTGACGCGCTTACCACTCGCGCCGCCGTCATCGACAGCGCCATTGGAGATTTCCGCGAATTCTAACCCGGCTCGAACGGGCTAACATCACGGGTCCGGCAGTCGCCACACAAGCGGTTGCCGGGCCCATGACTCATGAAGGGCTTGTGGCAGCGTAGGCAGGGCCGCTCTTGCTCGGCTGGCCTGACATACTTGACGCCCGTTCCGTCCTCATCAGCCGCGATGATCCCCGGCCCGTTCACGTTTGCTGCCCGTCCTCGTCGAGCTCCGGTTCCGGTTCGGGCTCAGGCTCCCACGCGAGCTCGTCACCATGCAGTGCCAGCGCCTCGTCCCGCGCGTCGAGGTAACGCAGGTTCATGTGCGGATCGCCCTGGAACAGGTCAATGTCGGCCTGCGAGGGCTCGACGCCCCGGCCGAGGTTGGCCAGCGCCCGGTCCAGCGCTACGGCGCGGGCCTCCCCGACAAGCCGCGCGCCCAGCTCGGCCGCCGTCTCCCCCTTCGGCCCGCTACCGTGGCGGGCAATGTAGCTGTCCGCCAACAGGACCGAGATCGGATCGGGCCGCGTCACCGGCCCGCCCCTTCCAGTGCCTTGATGCTCTTGGCGGCCTTCGCCGCCGGGGCGTTCCGCAGCGCGGTCACATCCCCGAAGCGCTTCACCAGGGCAGAGCCGGACGCGGTGACGTGCTTGATCGCCGCCTCGGTGGCGGCAAGCTGGGCATCATCGACCGGAGCGAACTTGGCCGCCGCGCGCGCCCGGAGCGTGGCATGGGTTTCGGGCTCAAGCCCAGAGAGGAACGGCTGGGCATGGAGCACCGCCGCCACGGTCGGGATATCGCCCGCGTCGATGGCCTGCGTCACGAACTTCATCCGCTCGTCGGGCTTCTTCATGCCCTTGATGTGCGCGCGCACCTCGGCCGCCAGGGCGAGCCCTTCCGGCGTCTTGCGCGCCGGATGGTCGAGCGCCGTTGCGACCCGCTGTTCCAGCGTGTTCCGGTAGCCGTCGAGCTCCTTCAACCGCCGGTCAATGGCCGGGCCGACGCGGGCGAATGCCTGTTCGGCCGCGACAATGAACTCTTCCGCGTCCACGACGCGGGTAGGCTTGCCGTTCTTCATCCGCACATTGTCGGTGTAGTCGGTGCGGCCGCCACGTTCGGCGGGGTGCTGGCGACGGCGCGCGGGATCGGCCATCGCCTGCAAATCGCGCTCGGCATCGTTCATCCGGCCGAACAGATCGTAGCACAGGCGCAGGCTCTCCCGCGCGGCAGCGAGCACGTTCGGGCCCAAGGTGCCCTCGGTGGTCAGGGCTTCCGAGAAGCCCAGTAGGCTATCGGGGTGGAGGCCGAGCGGCACATCGGGCCGGATCGGGGTACTGTCATCAATCAAACGGGGCATGGTTGGTCTCCTAGTAGTGGCCAGCAGCAATCCGCCCGTGCCTGGCCAGCATCACGGGGGAATTTACGAGGTAGCGAATGGCGTCGGCCGCATGGTCGGCGGCGGTCGTGTCCACGTCCTCCATCCGCACGTCATCGCGCGGCAGGAGCGGCAAGGTTTCGAGGGCATAGCGGCAGCGCTCGGAAATCCAGAGGCCGGGCATGTCGGGGTCGCCGTCGCGGGCGGCGGCCATCATGGCCTTCACCTTCACCCAGCCGGAAATGCGGTCCTTGCGCGGCTTGGTCAGGTGCAGCCCGTAGCGGCCGAGCTGTTCCAGCAGGGTGTCGTTCTGCAGGCCCCGCGCGTCGTCTCCGACACCTTGCTTGCGGATGTTCCAGCGCTCGCAGGCTGCCAGCACCTCTTCGGCCACCATCTGGGGCGGCCAGCCCTTGCCCGCGTTCGGGTCGTCCGAACGAGCGCTGTGCACCTCGTCCACGATGATCCACGAATGCTTGGGGAACACTCGGCCGCCGGGCCCGACAAGACCGGGGATGCGCGGCTGGATTGCAAGCATGGCGGCGGTCGGTGCCGACCAGCCCCAGTCGAGCGCCACACAGCTATACCAACCATGTTCCGAGACGGGCCCCTGCGGAACGCGGAAATTGCTTTCGGGCAGGATGCAGTGCTCGCCGAATACGTCCGCGAAGAACGCGCCTGCCAGGTCGGCCCAGTTATTGTTCAGCCAGGCTTCGGCCAGCGCACGGTCGCCGCCGGAAGATGCGATCAGCGAACGGGCATAGCGCTCGGTGTCGATGGTCGGATTGTCCAGGTAGGTCGAGGGCGCGAACACCCAGCGCGAGCCGTCTTCCAGCTCGTAGGGCCGCCACGGAATGCGGCCGGTGACGTGCAGCCGGGCGATGGTGGCATGGAGCGGGCCGCCGGGGTTGCCGAGCACGATCATGCGGGTCGGGATGCCCGCCGGGCCGCGCAGGTTGGCGCGCAGCATATTGATGTGGCGCAGGGTGGTGAAGTTGGTGATCTCGTCCACCGCCAGCAGGTTCGCTTCCTGCCCTTGCCACTTCGCCACGTCCTTCTTGTGGGAGAGATTGCCCAGGGTGACGACAGCCCCGTTCGGGCAGCGTATAACGAAGTCCGCACGGTTGGAGCTAATGCCGCCGGGGAAGGCATCGCGGAACAGCGCTTCGAGCTCGTCCCAGAGGTTGGCGAGCGACTTGTACGTGGCGCGCAGGATCAGGACGCGGGCCTTGTCCTCGTACTGGACGCAGTGCCGCAGGGCGATCAGTGCCAGGGCGGTCGTCTTGCCGGAGCCGCGCCCTCCCAGCATGGCGATGTTCAGGTCTTCGGGGATGGCCAGCACCCGCTCCTGCCAGGGCGTCGGGTTGGTGAGCTTACTCATCGGCCGAGCTCCCCTTCCGTTCGGCCTCGACCATTGCGGCGTAGGCCTTAGCCTCCATCGCGGCCGGGAGGTTGATCTGCACCGCGACCTTGGGGGCGGTGTCGGTCTGGCCGTTGTCGCGGTAGCCAAACATCGACTTGAGGGCGAACATGGCCGCCACGATGTTGCCCTTGCGGGCAGCCTCCACGAGGCTGCTGGCGAGCTCGAATTCCAGCCCAGCGCGCCCCTCGGCAAAGGCCTCGTCCACCTCCACCTGGCGCTTCCGGCACTGGTTGAACGTCTCCCGGCTCACGCCCAGGGCGGCGGCGATGCTCGGCACCGGATGGCCCAGCCGGGCCATGTTGCGGACAATGTCCAAGGCCGGGGGGAGCAAGGCGATACCGGACGCATCGCGCACGGTCAGGCCGGTGGCCCTTTTGCGCCCCTTCTTGCCGGTAGGCGGTTCGCTAGACGGTTCGACTTCCATGTTCATGAAATGTTCCATATACTTTTCCATGGGGTTACGGCTCTAGGTTTGGAGCCTCAGCAGCGTGGGGTCTGCCAGAGAGGGCAACTTTGGGGCTTGATCCGCCGTCTGGCTCTCTTTTTTAGGGAGCAGGAACGCGGGGTGGGCGGGCACTTCGCCCCTGCCAGGGGAACCCGATGCAGCAGCTCCGGTCCGGCCGGTCCGGGAGGTCCGGGCATTTAGCATTGCACTAGCTACCCTCTTCTTCTCTCCCTCTGTCTCCGTCTGTTTTGTTACCCCTGCAGAAAGTTTGCCTAACCCGGACTTCCCGGACCTCCCTAGGTAATCCATGGGTTTTGCCCGGACCGTAACCCGGACCGAACCCAGACCGTTGCCCGGACCGAAGGGCGCCAAGACCTCAGAACGGCACATCGTCATCTCCCCTGGCGAACAAACCACCTTCGCCCGGTTGGTCGTGGCCTTGGCTTAACCCGGACCGGCTGCCGCAACCCGGACCGGGACGAAGCCCGATGCCGGACCACGCCCATTGCCGCTTGCCGCCGACGTTTGGCCGGGTTTCGCGGATATGCTGCCCGATGGCTGCCTGTAGGTTCTTGCCGAACAGCTCCTTGCTGCCCCGCCAGGTGTAATCGGCGTCTTCGGCCCAGTGCTTAAACCGCCGGTATAGATCGTCCTTCGCCACAGACAGGTCGGCGCCCATCTCGCATTCTTCGTCAAGAAAGGCCTTAATGGGAGAGGCCAGACGATCCATCGCCTGCACAAGCGCCAGCGAGCTTGCTGGTTGCGCGAGACGGCCTTCGGCGCGGAGCCGCCGCCAGCCTTCAATGGCCCAGTTAAGGATGCCTGGCAGCTCTGTCGCCAGCACCGCATCAAGGCTCCGGTCCTCGCGACCAAGGAAAGATTGCCGCATCTGCAAGACGATGTAGCGGCTCATCAGGGCGCCAGACGGATCGTTCAGCGAGGGCGCTTCGTTGGACATGATGACGAAACGGGCCGACAGCTTGCCAGCCCAGTCGTTCATGTGCTTCCGGGGGACAGAGAAATCGTCCTCGCCACTAACCCGCAGGAGCGTCTCCGCCACCTTCGCAGTGTCGGTGCGATTACCCAGCCGCATATCGGAGACGAGCGCGAGCTGCTTGCCGATCAGGCATTGCAGCCCGAACTGTTCGGCCAGGCTACTCAGCGTTGGGGACGAGACGTTGTGGCGACCGAGAAGGCGCAACAGTACGCGGCCGATCGTGCCCTTGCCAGAGCGCGGCGGACCGACCAGCACGAACACCTTCTGCTGCGCCGTGTCGGGCGTCAGCAGGTAGCCAAACATCTGTTGCAGGGCATCGTGGCAGTCGGCTTCATCGGCGGCAGGCCAGATTTCGTGCAAGAAGGCTAACCAGCGTTCCGGTGCTGGTGCGTCGGGATCGTAGGCGAAGTCGAGGGCGTTACGGGTAAACAGCGCCGGATCGTGTGGCGACAGTGTGCCAGCCGCAAGGTCGAGCACACCGTTACGCAGCACCAACAGCGAAGTCGGGTCCGGGCCTTGGCGGTCGTCCAGCCAGCATGGTGGGGTCAGCCTGGTCGCATCGGAGTAGGCCAGGCTCCGCAGCGCATCGAGCACGCAGCTAACGCCCTTGCTGGAGAATGTCGGGAACTGGCGGTAAACCTCGGCCCGCATTCCTTCGTCTTCGCGCTGCCGATATGCGCCGTGGGAATAGGTCAGCCATTCGCCGTTAAAGCGCAGCAGCGGTTCCTTGCGGTCATCGAGCAAGGCCTGTGCAAGATCGAGCGGCGACGGCTGTTCGTTTGGGCTCTTTCCCTTTGGGCCAGACGTGTTGCCGAACCAGCCGCGCACATCGTCCAGTAGCTCGGAAATACCGAGTCCCTTGAACAGGGCAGGCATACCGGTCACTTCGTTTCCGGCTTCAAGATTGGCGCGCGTGTCGGCAGCGTGGCGCGCTTCCTGCCGCTTCGTGTCGCCAGCAGCCTCCCGCACGGTCCAGACCAAATCGTCCACCGTGGCATCGTCCAGGTTCATGCGGACGAGGGCGCCGGTCAACGCCAAGGTCAAGTCGTGGCGCCCGGAACCTTCCTCGCGGGGCCAGCGCCGGAGAACGACACCGAGAAAGGCCAGCAGCCGCCCCTTCGTCGCGATTTCGTCCCATTCCCAGCGCTCTTCCAGCGAGATTTCGTCAGGGGAGCGGCCGGGCAGCCAGGTCAGATAGTCGCCGTCTGGGTGGATGGAGGGCGGCGCCATTGTGTATTGGCCCGCGCTCGCGCGAAGCTCGATGGCGCGGCACTTATTATCCGACCCCGCTTCCAGCCCAAGCAGGCGGTGTGCGGCCTCCTTATCGGAGAACTCGAACACCACCTGTTTCGGCGCCGCACCATTGTGGCGGATGAACAGATGCGTGGTCGCGCCGGAGCGACCGAAGGCAACGGTACCGGTGCCGAATACAGCATCGACCAGTTGGCGCGCTTCCGCCATGTCGAGATCGACATCGACCAAGCCGCCGCTGGTATCACCAAGGACGATGCCATAGTTGATGCCGCCGGGTTCGTTTCCGGCAAAGCGCTGGTCCGCCATCTTGCCAGGGCGGAGCAGCTTCTTGCTCGCTGGTGCCAGGGGAACGGGGTGCAGGCCATGCTTAGCGAAACCTTCGACGGTTTCGCTTTGTTGTGGGCGCCTGCTCGGCATGTGCAGGAGCGCCTCAGCCATGGACCAAAATCCTCTTCGCCTCGCGCCGTACTTCATCTGGTAGGCCCGGCGGCAGGCAGCGGTACAGACTGGCGTAGGGCGCGTAACAACGGGCCTGCACACGGCTTGCCCAGTCCTCCAGCCCGTCCTCAAATTCGCGGTCCATATCGAACACGATTTCCGCAAACTCGGCCGCGCGCTCGGCTGCATAGCGGAGAGCGAAAGGCAATTCGCTGATTGCGAGGTCGTGGTCGGGGAGCGATGGTGACGGTAGCTGGTTGGCTTCTGTATGGTCCGCTCCGGTTCCGGCCGGGGCGGCCATTTCATATGGGAGGCGCGTCATGCATCACCTCCCGCATCCATCCATGCCCGCACATCGGCCACGCGGTAACGGACGCTATTACCGACCTTCATAAAGGGCGGGCCGATCCGCTTGGCGCGCATGTTCTCCAGCCCTTTCGGCGTAAAGCCGGTAAGCTGGGCGACCTGGAATGCGGTCAGATATTCGGGAGCGACAGGGAGCTCGCCCTGCCGGAAGCGCTCGACCAGACGGACGGCGATTTCGTCGCCGATCTTTTCCGCCAGCCCGCGCAAGGACCTTTCAATTTCAAAATCCATGGCTCATCCACCAACAGCGACCGCCTGCGAAAGCGGTCGGGTCAGTGGCCAGCCACACTCCTTGCGGAAGTGTCAGACCCCGAAGGGTCGCCGATTTGCTGGGCTCTCGCGAGAGCCTCGTCGGGCGCGTTAGGGATGGTCGGCTTCCCTGCCCGAAGATGCAGCCACGAATTACATGCCTACGCGGCGGCCTTTTCGCAACCCCGTTCAGCATTTTCCGGCACGCACAATGCCAGCAGGTGTTTCGTCATTGTCTCCTGCGTTTCAAGCAAACCGTCAAACAGCGCCTTTTCATGGACATATACACCGTCGATGCCCGGCACGGCATGGTCGAGCATCAGCCGGGCGTTAATGCGGTCGATGCCCACCCTCTGCGCGACAGTGCGGTAGGTGTGGCGCAGGATATGGCCGGTTTCGCTGGGCAGCGTCTTTTCCTTCCATACCTGCGTAGCGATCACGTCCCGGCTGCTGTTCGCGCGGGTCGGGAACAGCCAGGGGGAGCCGGGATAGAGCAGATCGCCCGCCGCAATGACCCGCTTCACGAGCTCGACCATGTAGGCCGACAACGGCAGCGCGAAGGACCGGCCGGACTTCATGCGCGGGATCACAATGGCGCGCTCGTTCAGATTTACCCATTCGCGGCGCAGCGATACCAGCGTCCCCGGCCGTAGGCCGCTCAACAGGCCCATCACATGCATGTCGCGCCGGATCGGGTTGGGGATCGCCTGCACCCGTTCCCACCAGTGGGGCAGATCGTCGGGCATGATGACGCGGTTGCTGGCCCGCTCCTTGTTGAAGGTGACGGCCTTCACCGGGTTGTCGCCAATGGCGTCGGGATCGTCGGCGGCCTTGATCGCGAGATTGAAGGCTGCGCGGAACTCCTTGAACACCATGTTCGCAGCCCGTTTGCCGCTTTCCCGCGTCAGCTCCTTGTGCCGTTCACGCGCCATGCTGCGCTTGATTTCGCTGATCGGAATATCGAGCCAGGCCTTGAGGTGCCGGTCGCGCCGGGACAACACATCCTCAATGGTCCGTTCGCGGCAATCGCGGGCCCGCATGTCGGCGGCATATTCATCGTACATGCGCCGCACTGTCCACGCATCCGGGTTGGCGGTCTTGTCGTCGGGGCGGGCATTGGGGTCTTCGCCCCGCTTCACCTGGGCAATGAGCTCCTGCGCCCGCGTCCGGGCCTCATCCAGCGTTATCTCGTCGGTGGTGCCTAGGGTGCGGCGAAAGGTCTTCACGAAGCGGCGGCGGCCGCGCTCGCCAACATAGAGGTCGCGCTGGACCTTATAGCTCTTGCTCTTCTGGTTCACCTGGACGAGCAATCCGGTAACGGCCGTATCGCGCACGGTGTAGGGGCGATCCGTGTAGCCCAAGGTGCGAATGTAGCCCTCGGTAAGGCGGCGCGGCTGTGGGTTTCCTGACATTCTTGGCTCCTTCGTTGCGAACCGTCTGCGCCACGCCAGCGAACCGTTTGCGAACCGGGTGCTGGGAGTGGCACAAAGGGTGAACGAGTGGACTCATCTCCAAGAATGCGAATGCAGACAATCGTTTAGAGTGCTACAGCGGGCTCGGCGGTGCCTGTAGGAATCGACTTCTAATCTTGAGGCAGCAGGTTCGAGTCCTGCCGGGCGCGCCAACTGCAGCATGGATGAAGGCAACAGCATCCCAGGCTTGCCGACCTTGCGTGTCAGGTGCCGCGCAGCACCTTTTCCACCGCTTCGCAGATCTGCTGCACCGAAAACGGCTTGGCCAGGAAGTGCATGTTGGGAATGTCGATCTCGCGGCGCAGCTGCTCCTCGGCATAGCCCGACATGAACAGAAAGGGCAGATCGGGCTTTAGGGCGCGGATCTCGCGGGCCATGGCGGGGCCGTCCATCGTCGGCATCACCACGTCGGACACGACCAGATCGAACTGCCCCCGCCCGATCGCCTCCAGCCCTTCCTCCCCATCGGCAGCGGTCGTCACTTCATACCCCTGCCGCACCAGCGCGCGTTCGGCCACGGCCCGCACGGTGTCCTCGTCCTCGACCAGCAGCACCCTGCCGCCGCCCGACC
>JBKBUD010000371.1:0-1758 GCA_046290865.1 Novosphingobium sp.
GCAGCCGCCCTTGCCGACGATATCGAGATTGCCGGCGACCTTGGTGATCTCGAAGCCGGTAGCCAGCGCCAGCACGTCGACTTCGACGCGGGTGCCGTCCTTGAGGACGATCGCGTCCTTCCCGATATGGTCGATGCCGCGCGTCTCCAGCGTGACGTTGGGCTTGACCAGCGTATCGAGCCAGCCGCCATCGGCATCGAGCACGATGCGCTTGCCGAAGATGGGATAGTCGGGGACGATCTTCTCGATCAGGTCGGGGCGGCTGGCCAGCTTGGTGTGGATGTAATGGAGGGCGTAATTGCGCACGGCATCGTTCTGCGCGCTGATCGAGACGTCCTGGTTGGGCCAGTCTGCCTCCATCTTCACGTTGCCATATAGCCCGTCGCCCGAGAACCAGTAGACGCGGAAGCGGAACCATTCCTTGTAGTGCGGAATCTCGCGCAGGGCGAAGCGGACGTTGTCGTTGACGTTGACGTTGATGTCCGGGTTGTTGAGCACCCAGTGCTTCGAACGCTGGAAGATCGTCAGGTGCGAGACTTCATCGGCAATCGCCGGAGCGAGCTGCGCCGCGCTGGCACCGGTGCCGATCACCGCGACACGCTTGCCCTTTAGATCGACGGAGGTGTCCCATCCGGCGGTGTGCATCTTTGGACCGGCGAAGGTTTCGAGGCCGGGAATATTCGGCATGGACCAGCGGTTGAGCACGCCATGGGCGAGGAGCACAGCGCTGACGGCTTTCTCGCTGGTCGTGCCGTCTTGGTGCAGCAGCTTGACGTGCCACTTGGCACTGGCCTCGTCCCATACTGCGCCGGTGACGCGGGTCTCGAACAGGACATGGCTGCGCACACCGTGCTTGCCGGCGACGCCGACAAGGTAGTCCTGAATCTCCTGCCCCTTGGGATGGTAGTGGCTCCATTCGGGATTCAGTTCGAACGAGTAGCTGTAGAAGTGGCTGGGCGTGTCGACCCCGACGCCGGGGTAGCGGTTTTCCCACCAGGTGCCGCCAAGTTCGGCGTTCTTCTCGACGATGGTGTAGGAATAGCCCGCTTGCGACAGCTTGATGCCCGCCGCGATGCCGCTCATGCCGCCGCCGATGACGAGGACGTCGAAGTCCTTTGGCGGAGTCGGACGGCCGGGGATGTGCTTGCGCGGGACCGGCGGTTCGAAGCCCATCTGGTCGTAGAGCACCGGGATCAGGCCGGGATCAACGTCTTCCCCGACGCTGACGCTCATCATGTGGCGCAGAAATTCGGTGTCGAGCGGCTTTTCCTCGGGCGGCGTTGGCGCGGTCAGCAGCGCGAACAGGCGGTCGCGCAGGCCCTGGGCCATCGCCTCGGGCACGTTGCTCGGCGCGTCTGCAGCGTAGGCGGCGGTGAGATAGGGCGCGAAGCTGTCGAGGTAGGCACGATCCTGCGCCCAGGTCGAATAGACCATGAGCAGCGTGGGCAGGTTCGCGTCCTTCAGGGCTGCTTTCAGGCTGTCCCGGTCGGTGATTGGCAGGTTTGCCGTGCGGGCGGAGTTTGTGGCCGACATCGCAGTTCCTCTCGTCATAGTGAGTGAACACTTACAATTTGCCCTCGCGCCTGTCAATGGCGATACTTCGCCTTCTCAAGGCGTCCTCGCACTCCACCCTTAACGTGCGTCGCAAAATGGCTACAGGATTACGCAAAAAGGGAATTTCTATATCATATGATCGTAGTTGATTGCGTTTGATTGCTTGCGGTTTGACACTTCTGCGTTTGTACGTTAGTCATAACT
>JBKBUD010000372.1:0-1754 GCA_046290865.1 Novosphingobium sp.
CAAGTTCCAGCGTCTTGCGGCGGGCTAGCACGTCGGTGGCGGGCAGGACGGCGATGAGATGGTCGGTTTCGACCACGTCGATGGCGACCGGGGCGGCATCCATCACCGGCAGGCGCACCAGTCCGATATCGAGGCGGCGCCCGGCAATTGCGCGGACGATCTCGACGCTGTTCATCTCCTCCAGCCCCAGTTCAACTTCCGGGTAGGCCCGGCGGAAGGGCGAGATGATGCGCGGCAGGAGATCGCCGATCGCCGAGCCGATGAAGCCGATCGACAGACGACCGCGCCGGCCCGCCGCGCCCTGGCGCACGGCATCACGAACCTTCTCGGCCGCTGCCAGCGCTTCCCGCGCAGGACCGACGGCGGCAAGGCCTGCAGCGGTCAGCCGCACGCCGCGCGGATCGCGCTCGAACAGGGCGACGCCGAGGTCCTCCTCCAGCTTGCGGATCGCCACGGTCAGCGGCGGCTGCGAGATGTGTAGGCGTTCGGCTGCGCGATGAAAGTTCAGCGTCTCGGCAAGGGCGTTGAAGTAGCGCAACTGGCGCAGGTCCACGATACACATCCACTATCAAAACGTGAAAATTCAATATTAGCCCAAAAAGACGGCTTGGCCTAGCGCCTTGCCTGAAATTGCCATCAAAATCTCAGGAGAGCGCGTGATGTCCGAGACCCCCTTCCTGCTGGTCGAGCGTGACGGCCCGGTCGCGATCGTCACACTGAACCGGCCCGAGACGCGCAACGCGATCTCCGAAACGGCGCACAGCGAGGAAATCGCTGCGTTCTGTGCGGCTGCAACGCGCGATCCCTCGATCCGGGCGGTGGTGCTGACCGGGGCGGGCAAGGCGTTCTGCGCGGGCGGCAATGTCAAGCACATGGCCGAGAAGACCGGCATGTTCGGCGGCTCGGCATGGTCGATCCGCAACCAGTACCGCACCGGCATCCAGCTGATCCCGACCGCGCTCTACGATCTTGAAGTGCCGGTCGTTGCCGCCGTGAATGGCCCCGCGATCGGTGCAGGGCTGGACCTTGCCTGCATGGCCGACATCCGCATCTCGTCCGAGACGGCACTGTTTGCCGAGAGCTTCGTCAAGCTCGGCATCGTTCCGGGAGACGGCGGAGCGTGGCTGCTGCCGCGGGTGATCGGCATGGCGCGGGCGAGCCTGATGACGCTGACCGGCGACACTATCGATGCGGCCAAGGCGCTGGAATACGGCCTCGTCAGCGAAGTGGTGGCTCCCGACCGGGTAGTGCCGCGCGCCCTCGAAGTCGCCCACGCCATCGCCGCCAACCCCGGCCACGCCACGCGCATGGCCAAGCGCCTGTTGCGCGAAGGGCAGGACATGAAGCTCGCCCCGCTGCTTGAGCTGTCGGCGGCCTATCAAGCTCTCTCCCACCACACCCACGATCACCACGAGGCGGTCAGCGCCTTCCTCGAAAAGCGCAAGCCGGAGCTGAAGGGCGAGTGAGCGAAGGGCAATCTGTCGGGCCGCTTGCCGGCATTACTGTCCTCGACCTGTCGCGTGTGCTGGCAGGGCCATGGTGTTCACAGACGTTGGGCGATCTTGGTGCCGACGTGATCAAGATCGAGCAGCCGGGGCAAGGCGACGACACGCGCAAGTGGGGGCCGCCGTTCCTCGACGATGGCAGCCGCGATGCCGCGTACTACCTCTGTGCCAACCGCAACAAGCGCTCGGTCGCGATCAACATGGCCGATCCGGCGGGCGCCGACCTGATCCGCCAGTTCGCGGCACAAG
>JBKBUD010000062.1:0-12597 GCA_046290865.1 Novosphingobium sp.
CCCCAGCCGGAAGGGACCGTCACCCCCGGCCAGAAACGCACGAGCGGGCGTAGCTCAGGGGTAGAGCACAACCTTGCCAAGGTTGGGGTCGAGGGTTCGAATCCCTTCGCCCGCTCCAGTTTTCCGATGCAAATGCGGATGGTTAGCAAGGTCGCCGCGAGGCGGCCTTTGTTGCGTTTGGGCCTTGGGGAGCAGGCGGGGGAGCAGATTCACGCGCATTCACGCCTAAGAAACCTGCCGCCCGCAGCATTATTCGGTGCACGACGTCTGGTTACAAAGACCTTCGGCACGTCGTCACAACGCCAAGGGACCGCAACATCCGCGCGGCGAGGAGCCACTCGACGGCGCGCAGCTCGCACGCGGGCTAATTGCCAAAATAAACGGATCAGTGTGGACCGCGATAGAAGTTCCTGCCATTCTCCCTGCGAAACGAATGGCATAGGGATATGGCGTGCAAACGGTCGGGAATGCTCAGTCTTTGGTTACAACCCGAAACGATATTGTTGCGGGATTTCGGTGGCAAGCAGAAGAGAAGGCCCGGCGCGCGAACGAATTTCACGCGATAGCGCTTCATTTTTGTGCGTCGGCAGGTCGTATCCAGTCGGTTGCAAACATTACAGGCGATGCCCGCCTATATCAGTTTGCGTTGGGAGCTTGTGCGCTTTCAGCAAAAGGCGCCAGGCAATTAGGTGCCGAAGTGTGCCGCCAGATTATCGAGGCCACAATCGACCTGCAACGCCTTACCGATGCGGCATATGTAGCCGAGCTGGAGAGGCGATACCTACTTACCTGCGGCGATGCGCTGGGCGGCTCAATGCGAAACGCAATTGGGCAACGCGCCCAAAACAAGCTCTCGGACTTTGTCTGCCAATATCTTGCCGAAGGGCAAATTCAGGCAAGAGTCACACGCAACGCGGGCGGCAAAATCACTGAAATTTCTTGGGGAAACCGAACCTTGGCTTTCGACAGAAAGCCGCGTTTCATCAACAAAAACATCGACTTCATTCTTATGGACGCGCCACGGTTTGCGGCGGCAACGCTTGAGCAACCGCAAAGACTGCTTGCTTTTGGGGAACTCAAAGGCGGAATTGATCCAGCGGGTGCGGACGAACATTGGAAAACGGCCAGAGCTGCATTGGATCGCGTGCGTCAGGCGTATGGGGACAGGCAATTAGCGGCACCGAGCCTGTTCTTCGTCGGTGCCGCCATAGAGCAGTCTATGGCAGTGGAAATTTTTGCCCAGCTTACCAGTAATGCACTGACGGCTGCGGCAAACCTCCATCACCAAGGGCAGTTGGCCGAATTAACGCAAATCCTTACCGACCTTTAGTCGGGAAGGCGTTCCCAGATGTAGACGCATTTCCTCAATTCGGAGCGCCCGTGCAGCTTCATCTGTTGGGAGCTATTGCCTTTGCCCATCGGCAGGACCCAAATTCTCTCGCAGCGGAAGCCAAGCTCCTCCGCAAATGCGGAGAGGATGCAATCAACCGGTAGGTCAAGTCCATTATAGCGGACGTTGTCGTTAACCATATAGATGCGCCCGCCGGGTTTCATCACGCGGGCCAGTTGGGCAATATGGATGGCCATTTCGGTGAAATAGCCGCGCACCATCTTAACAATGCCAGTATTGTTCAGCGCGCCTGCCGCTGCTTCGCCTTCCAAGAATCTGATGCTCGCTTGGATCGCGTCGTTTGCTTCAAATGCTGCCACGCCTTTAACGATGGCCGAGTCAGACACGACCCCTTGCAAATCTTTAGGTCGATTTTCGACGGTGCAGCTTAAAAGTGCCTGACGGAGCCTCTTTATTTCCTCTTCGGAACATCCGAGATACGCCAACTCCAACGCATATGTGCGCGTGTAGTCGTAACGGTTGCAGTAAGGCGGGGACGTGACAACCAGATCAACCGATGCGCTTTCAATTTTTTCCAGCGCTTCAAAATTGCTTCCTTCAAACAATGCGATGTTTGAAACTGCCTGTGACGGGTTCAGCTTTGAAAGAAGGTCAGCACTTCCTTTGCTGAGGTCGTCTAATATCGACTGTGCTTTGGAAATAATAGCTTCATTGAACGTATATATTTTGCCCTTGTCGAACTTCCCACGGACTTTAGACCTAGGAGAACGATGGTCCCAGCGCAGATATTGCCCATCCTTCCGTGTATAGCTTATTTCCTCCAGAATACTGTATGATAAGAAGTCGCAGAACTGCTTTTTAGGTTGCGGTTGTTCAGAGACCCAAAACCTATATCGTGCCAATGCGTCGTCGGTTTCTGGCCCAAAAGCGTCTTTGGTTATCCGAAGGTGCGAAAACTTAACCCGCCCATTCGTCCTTTCCCAAGGACGGCCTTCAATGATTTCAATCAGCCATCGTGAGATTTCGGCTGGCTCAACCCCAAAGATCGCCTGCCTTAAGCGAATAAAATTGCTACCTACAGGCAACAGTTCGATAGCGGTTGCTGCAAGGCCACGCTCGTT
Organism: Novosphingobium sp.; assembly: GCA_046290865.1. Taxonomy (GTDB): domain Bacteria; phylum Pseudomonadota; class Alphaproteobacteria; order Sphingomonadales; family Sphingomonadaceae; genus Novosphingobium. The sequence goes on from JBKBUD010000062.1 coordinate 2,473, forward strand.
GGCAACAAAACAAGTCGCGCCGGTTCCTGCAAATGGATCTAGTACGTTCGCCGTACCCGATACGTTGGAATGGTCTATAAAATACTCAATAAGAGGCTTCGAAAAACCCTCACGATATTTAAACCAGCGGTAAAATGGCTCAGACTTGTTTGCCTGAAAGCTCACAAGAGAACGGCTTAGGTCCCGGTTTATTTCCAACCGATCAGCAAACTTTTCTTCAAGATCGGCGACCGCTTCACGGGCAATCGTACGTAGATGAGAGCCATCTTCCGCGACTGCCTTCGACGGAGTCAGCTCTCTGCCTTCCAACTGGATCACGTCCGCGTCTTCAAAATCCAGCCTCATACCAATGCCACGATCCTCCTTTGTTCCTGTTAACCCTTAGCCGCGATCAGGCTTGGCCACAAACATCTTCTTGTCGCCGTTTACTGCTCGTCCCATAAGGGCGACCGAAGCCGCCACGCACGGCTTCCGGGGCGTAGTAACCCCGAACGTAGACGGTTGGGTTGCCCGGTGCAGTCCGCACATCCTTGACCCTTATGGTCGGGGAGCCTGCGACGTATGTCCAGGGCTTCCCAGCCTAAAGGTCGTAGGGACCGATCTACGTCGGTTTACTAACTCCCCGATCACCAAGGATCAGGTGTGAAGTCGATGCGGGGGCGCACCGCCACCGACTTCCGGGGAGAACCGCGATGCCCAGAGGCGCGCGGCACGTGGAAACCGGAATATTGCGGCCCGGCAGATGGGGCTACGCGCTGGAGACGGACGGCGGGGGAATGTGGCAGCTCGACGTTGCCGGCCCGGCCCGGCGCTACCTCGGCAGGCGGGTAACGGTCGAGGGAACGCGGTCTGGCTTCGACTTGCTGGACGTGCATCGGATTTGTCCGGGCGACCGGCTGGCCGAATTGCCCAGCGGCGGCTGGTCGGACCTACTCCGACGAATCGGCTTCCGCTAACGCCTCGGCCTCCCGCGCGCGGGCGTAAGCCCAGGAGAGCTCGCCGCCATGCAGCGCCAGCGCCTCGTCGCGGGCGTCCAGATAGGCGAGGTGCTTGTCCGGGGCCGGCCGGAGCATAGCGATATCGGCGTCAGGCGGCTCGCATCCCCGACGCAGCGCATCCAGCACGCGCGCCAGCGCCCGCTCCCGCTGCGCTGCCGTCTCCCGTGCCAACCACTCGTCCGCCGTCTCCGGGGCGAACCGGGCATATTTGGCGAGATAGGCGTCGGCGAGCAAGCGGGCGATGGCATCGTCAGCCATCCGCCAGCGCCTTTAGCGACCGCGACGCCTTGGCGACCGGCGCGTTGCGGAACGCCATAACGCCGCCCAGCCGCTTCACAATGGCGCTGCCCGCGCTCGTCACCCGCTCGATGGCCGCGTCCGCCGCCTCTAGCTGCGCGCTATCGACGGGAGCGAAAGTGGCGGCGGCGCGGGCGCGGATCGTGGCGTGCATGGCCGGGTCGATGCCGCACAGGAACGGCGGCGCGTGCAGCACAGCGGCGACGGTGGGCAAGTCGCCCGCCCCGATGGCGTCCATAACGAACTTCGCCCGCGCGGCGGGCTGCTTCATCGCCTTTACGTGCGCCCGGACCTCACTGGCGAGCGCCAGCCCCTCCGGCGTGCGGCGGGCGGGCGTATCCAGCGCGGTCGCCACGCGGCCCGCCAAGGTGTCGCGGTAGCGCGTCATCTCGGCGACGCGGCGATCAACGGCGGGCGCGGCGCGATCCAGCGCGCGCTCCGCCGCCGCGATAAGCTCTTCCGTGTTTACGACGCGGGTGGGCCTGCCGTTCACCACGCGGATATCGCCGACAATCTCCGTGCCGCCGCCCTTCGCGGCGGGATGCTGCTGACGCACGGCGGGCGGGGCCATCGCCTGCAAGTCGCGCTCCGCGTCGTTCAGCCGCCCAAAGCAATCGTAGCAGAGACGCAGCGCCTCGCGCGCCGACGAGTATACGGAAACGCCCAGCGTGTCGGGCTGGTCCAGCGCACGGCCAAGGCCCAGCAGGCTGTCGGGGTGCATGTCCAGCGGCACGTCGCCCCGAACGGGCGTGCCTTCGTCAAGGGTTGCGGTCATCGCGTCGTCTCCTTTCAATACCAGCCATAGGTGCGACCGCTGCCAACACGGATCGCCGCGTGCATCACCGCGTATCGCGCGGCGTCCGCCGCGTGGTCGGGTCCGGTCGTCAGCACGTCTTCGGGGCGCGAGGGGTCGCGCTCGATAATGGGCACGGTCTGCCAGAAGTAACGGCAGCGCCCCGTAATCCACATGCCGGGACGGCCATTGCCCTCCTTGGCATTGTGCAGGCGCTCGCGCATCGCGGCCCAACCGGCGATCCGCTCCTTGCGCGGGCGCTGTAGGCTAATCCCGTGGCGCGCCAGCACGTTCAGCAGCGTGTCTTCCAGCCCGCGCGCGTCGTCGCCCACGCCATGCGGATGGACGCCCCAGCGCCCGCACATTTCATGCACGGCCTCGGCCAGCTTGCCCGGCGGCCAGCCGAGACCGACATTCGGGTCGTTCGGCTCCACGGTGGCCAGCTCGTCCAGCAGGATAAGGCTGTCCTTGGGAAACGGGCCGATGTCGCCCGGCGCTTTCAGGCAGACATAGGTAACGGACGGCGCGGCGTTGCCCCAGTCCATCGCGAGGAAGGGCCGCCAGACCTTGCGGCTAATCGGATAGGGCCATGCGACGGGCAGCATATGCACGCGCTCGTCCAGCGAGCCGCCGAAGAACGCGCCGCGCGCAATATTCCAATCGCCGTTAAGCCATGCCCGCGCCAGCTCCTCGTCGTTGCCGCAGGCGGCCAGCAGGCGGCGGCGGTAGTCCTGCTGGTCCACATGCGGGTTGTCGATAAAGGTGGAAGGGCAGTTTACCCATGTCTCGCCGTCCACCTCGTAGGGATGCCACGCCGGGGCGCGGGCGATGTAATTGTGATGGATCATGGCGTGCAGCGGCCCGCCGGGGTTGGCGGTGCGGACTTCCCGAAGCGGCACGCCCTCTTCGGCCCGGAGGTTGGACTTCAACAGGTCAACCCAGCGCCGGTCGCGCAGCAGGCCGAACTCATCGACCACCAGCAGGGTAAAGCTGCGACCCTGGAACTTCTTGTAGGCGTTCGGCCCGTCGAGCTGCCCGCACTCGATAATCGCGCCATTGGGCAGGCGGAAAGTATGCTCCCCGCGGTTGTGGCGAACGCCCCGCCCGTAGGCCGACGACAACAGCGCATCGAGCTGTTCTTCCAGCTCCTGCACGGCCTTGTGCGTCTCGCGGACGATAAGGGGCCGGGCGCGCTCGCCATGCTTCTCCACATGGCGCAGCACCAAGAGCAGCGCCGCCGTGGACTTGCCGCCGCCGCGCCCGCCCGCCAGCAGCAGATTCCATTTCTCCGGCACCGACAGGACGGTGCTCTGGTAGGGCGTCGGGGCGAGCGCGACGGTCATCCCGGCAGGGCCTCCCCGCCCACAGGAAGGGGAGCGGGGCATGAACCGCCCTCCCCGGCCACACGGATTGCGCGCAGATAGGCTTCGGGCGTCTGGCTGTCGGGCAGGTTGATGGTGATGTTGGCGCGCGCTTCCGGCGCGTCGCTCTCGCGCCAGCCCAGCCGCGCCTTGGTCAGGTAAATGGCGGCGACAACATTGCCGTTGCGCGCCTGCGCCAGCAGCAGATGCGTCAGCTCGTCGCCCAGCGCGGCAAGGCCGCGCTCGAACGCCTCGTCCACTTCCGGCACGCGGCGGCGCATGTCGGTCATGGTCTTGCGGTCCATGCCCAGCGCCTTGGCGATGCTGCGCTGGTCGTTCCCTGCCGCCGCCAGCGCCTCGATGGCCGCAAGCCCAGCGGGCGTCACGGTAATCGGCGCGGTCTTGCCGCGACCGGCGCGTGTAATAAGGGCGGGGGCGTTGCTCACCCTGCCAGAACTTACCCCTAGGCAGGGTATGCGCTTGGGGGCTAATTAACTGCAATTGCTTGGTTTCCTGCGGCGGAAAGTCCAGCGGGGGAGCCGTCGGGGAGCAGCCCTTTTTTATGGCGGGAGCGAGGGTTTGGCGGGCTTTCTACGGCCTACCATTCCGCCACCAGAGCGGCGCGGGGCCACTCCGCCCTGCGATCCGCCCTCCCAAAAGCCCAAGAAATGCAGTGTGCAGCGCGAACCGTTCGGAGAGAGCGGACTTTCTTCTGTTTCAGAAAAAATCAGAAGATACCCAAGGGTCACCGCCCCTTCTCTGGGCCGTTCCTGCGGGGCTTAAAGCCATCGGCTCTCTGCGTCCTGTCCGCTCTGGGCGCGAATAATGCTGTAACCGGATGGGGTTACGCCAGAGCGGACAGGAGCGCGGACCTAGAACGGCACCACTGTTTCGTGCCAGTCGGTCGCCTCGTCGGGCCACCGATGGTCGCCGATATTCGCGCACCACGTCGCCCGCATCTCGCCCAGCATCGGGAAGGTCCGGCCGCGCTCGCCGCTGGACTGCCAGCGCTTGCAGCCCCAGCCTTCCAGCGCCTTGCCCAGCCGCTGGTCCGAATATTCGCGCAGGCGCGGGGAATGTTCGCGCATCGCCGCGAAGAGGGAGCGCGACAGCACGGTATTGCGCGGGGCGCGCCGATTGCCGGGCGATGCGCCGGGCAGACAGCCATCTTCCAGAATGCCGAGAAGAAACTGCTCTTCCGGCGACAGGCTAAGCACCTTCTGTTCCTGCAACGCCGCCGTCGCCGGGCGCTTACCCACGCTCCAGCGGCCCGCCTCGATGTCCTCCCGCCACGAGCGCCCCGTCAGCCAGCGAAAGAACGCGAAGCCACCGCCGCTCTCCCATTCCCGGCAGATCGCGCCGAAATATGCCCGATCCTGGTTATGCTCGGCGGCATCCACATTCAGAACGAGCAAGCGTCTGTCATCCTTCAGCGCGCCGACAACATGGGCATCGTTGGCGGCGATCATGATGCGGAACCACTTGCGAGCCTGCCATGCGTCAACGCCCTTCGGCTCGATGGTCACCGTCGGCTCGGTAACGAGGTTCCGCAGCCGCTTGTTGGCCGCCGCTCCCGTGCCGAACTCAACCTCATCCCCGAACAGAAACTGCGTTTCCATCAGGTGCCGATTAAACTTGCCGTCGATGTGTTCCTGCCGGTTGGCGACAAAGAAGTGCGGCCCGAAAAATTCGCCGAACAGTCGCGCGACCAAACCCTTCCCGCTTCCGCTGGGGCCGGTCATCACCACGGCGACCTCACAGGGGCCGGGGCGCAACAGGGCGTCGGCAAACCATCCGAGAAGATACGTGTAAGCCTCGTGGTCGCCGCCGCAAACATTCTCATACAGGTGGGCAAGGAAGAGCTTGCACTGTTCCGGCTCTTCGGGACCGTCAAACTCGTCATCCGGCTCTGGAACATCGCCCAGCAGGCGCGGGCGCAAATCCCGCTCGCGCATCAGCCCATCGGGCCAACACGCCCAGATGTTGTAGGTGCCTTCCGGCACCTGCCAAGGCATATGGCCGGGCAGAAACTCGACACGCTCGTAACGGGGCGTGGAACGGTGCTCAAGCCAGACATCGACGAGCTTGCGATAGGCGGGCTTGCCATCCTTGGTCTGCCCGACCTGCAAGCGCTTTTCGCCATATGCCTTCTTGAAATCATCCACAGACATCTGGCCCAGCCTTCCGTCATCCTGCCGCCAGCACACACGCGGCTTGTTGCCGAACTTGCGGATAAAGATGTGGCCGTCCAATTCGCGAAGGCCGGCAGGGGCGTTGTCGCACGCCTCGATAAGCGCCTTCATCTCGTCCAGTTCGGCAGGCGTCAGGTTATAGGTTTCCAGCCACTGCGCGCCCGTCGGCTTGGGCAGCCCCTGCGCCTCTGCGTGCGCGCAGAATTCCTCGTAGGTCATCCGCTGGCGCTGTATCCACGGCATGGCGTTAATGTAGTTCGGCGCGACGACGCTCAGCGTGTCGGTCACGGGGATCAGGGGCGGCGTCGCGCCGTTACTGATTTCCGGCTCGTCGGGCGACGGGTAAGTGTCTTCGGGCATAGTCCGTTTCCTCCATCGGGTTTTGCGGTTGGTTGCAGAAATCCATCGGCCCGCGCCTTTCCTCCGGCGCGGGTCGCTTGCTATGCGGTGGGGCGATTATCGCGGGCGGCGACGGCGCGGCGTCCCTGTTCGGCGCGGCGGTCAACGCCTTCGCGATCCTCGCGGGCGCGCAGCCGGGCGTCCATCCATGCGGCCACCTCGCTCTCCACGAATGCGACCTTCTGGGTGCCCAGCGGCACAGGGCGCGGGAATGCGCCTGCCTTTATCTTCCGGTAAATCTCAGTCTTCGACAGCGCCTCGCGCCGCCGGACCTCCGCCATCGTCATAAATCGTTCGGTCATCGCCGGTCCTCCACCTGATGTAACCGGTGGGGATTGTCGGCAATTCGGCGGAACCGCGTTTGGGGGTTAACTGCCCGGCGCGACCTTCTTACGCAGCGCCTCGTGTATCCAGTGGCAGTGCGCTGGCGCGTAGTTGGTGTTAAGCTCCTGTGCGACCATAAGGAACAGCCGGGCCGCAGGATTAAACCAGTTCAGCGACTTCCGCTCGTCGGTGCCGCGCGTAACCTTCTTGAAGTTGAAGTCGGGGCTGAACGGTTTGCCGACATGCCGCCTCCACCACGCCCGGATAACGACATAGGCATTCCGCAGCGGCATTGTCGGAAGGTCGCTGCCGTCGCGCTGCTGCCGCGTCCGGCTCTTTCCGGGCGGGCCGGGCTTACGGCGATAATGCCGGTTGTATATTTCGTCCCAATCGGCCTGCCTCGGCTGGTAGGCGGCATATTCCGACCAATCGTGCGGGGGTGCATCCTCGTCGGGATCGTAATTGTTTTCCAGCTTCGGCCGATACGAATTGGTGCGCCGGGTTTCCCATTCCTCCAACGCCAGCTCGTAAACCTCGTGGGCCTCGGCGAGCAGCATCGCCAGCTCATCGCGCTTGTGGGACAGGTCAAGTCCGCGACCGTGCGGCGTCGTCGCGCTGTGTATCTTGCGCGGCGCTTGCAGCGCGCGGATCATCCAATCCGCGTCATCGGTAAACGCCAGCCAGTCGTAGAGGGGCGGCTCCCTCGGTTCGTCGTCCAGAAAATCGGCGATGCTCACTTCACCAGCCCCAAAATGTGCTCGGCATAGGCCGCCAGCGCCGCCCGCTTTTCGGGCAGATAATCATGCTTGTTATAGGTGCGCTGCAAGCCCGACTGGGCGTGGCCCAGCACCGCGTCCCGCACCTCCTGCGCGAAGCCCAGCCGGGCGAGGCGGGTTTCGCAGGTACGCCGCAGGTCGTGGGCCGTAAAATGTTCCAGCACTGCCTCCGGGTCTTTCCGCTTCTCGCGCAGCGCGTCGGTCGCCAGCTCGCGCAGCTTGGTCATCGGCTTGTCGCCCAGGGCCGACGCCTTCTCGCCGCCGGTGGTGGAGAACAGGAAGGGATTGGGGCCGTTCCAGCGGGGCAGCCCCTCGACCAGATCCCACGCCGCGCCGACCAGCGGCACGATATGGCTGCGACGGCTCTTAAACCGCTCCTTCGGAATGGACAGCCACCGCTCGGCGGCGTCCACTTCGGACCAGCGGGCATCGGACCAGTCGCTCTTGCGCTGCCCGGTCAGCAACGCGATCCGCGCCAGATGCCCGAAGGGGTAGCCCATCTTGCCGGTGGCCGTCCAAACCGCGCGGATTTCCTCGTCCGACAGCGCCCGCTCCTTGGGCTGCAAGGTCAGGTCTCGGCGCTTCATGCCCGCCATTGGCGAGGCCGCGATAAGCGACTTCTCGGCGGCGTAGTTCAGCAGCCGCGACATCATCTTGCGGACTTCCCGCGCGGTGCCGTGCTTGTCCGCCGCGACCAGCTTGTCCAGCAGCTCATGCACATCGGCCTGCGTAATATCGGCGATGGGGCGGTTGCCCAGCGAGGGCCATACATGGTCGCGCAGCACCTGTTCCATGCGCGGCCACGTCTCCACCTGCTTCTTCGCCAGCTCGATCATCCGCTGAGTTACCGCCTTCACGCTGTTGGTGTGGCGGGCAAGATTGGCGTCCTGCCTCTCCGGGCGAGGATCGCGCCCGGCCATCGCCTGCGCGACGATCTTGCTCGCCTCGGCGCGCGCCGCCGCGACGCCCACCATCGGATAGGCACCGATGGTAATGCGCTTCTGCGCTCTCTTTAGCGGGCGACCGGTGGGGGAGATGCCGCGCTCGCCCGGCACCTTGTATATTACCGACCACGATTTCAGGCCTGTCTCGCTAACGCGCAGCAGCAGCCCGCGCTGCACCGTGTCGCCGAACTCGCGGCGGCCAGACCGGGGCGCGGCCATCCGCGCAACGCCCTCTTCCGTAAACGTCCTCTTCAACGCACTCGGCACCGACAACCTCCTTTCGGCCGGGGAGCATCCGGGGAGCAGAAATGGCAGTTTTCCGCCGGAACCGACCGGAACAAAACGTGCCCAACGCTGCCGAGGAAGGCAAGCGATTAGACTGTCAGTATTTTTCCGACTGGAACCGGTCGGGCCGTTTCATCGACCCCTTGCCAAGGTTGGGGTCGAGGGTTCGAATCCCTTCGTCCGCTCCAGTTTTCAAATGACTTGGAAGCGTTTCGAGCCATCGGGGGAGCAGATTTAGGCCATCGCCACCAGCTCGCGGAAGTCCGTTTCGCGGATAATTCGGATCGGTTGCCCTTTGGCGGCCAGGTCTTCGGCCTTGCGATGTTTGGAACTCTTGCTGTGCCCTGCAAGCCGCTGAACGTCCATATCGCCCACGACGAGCAGGGTGGTTTTCTTCGTGACCCCGGAATCAACATCGCAGCCGACAGAGGCAGCGAGGTCGGCCGCTTCGCGCCGAGGGATCGCCAGCGCACCCGTGAACACGATCACCTCGCCATACAGGGGGCCGTCGGGGTTGCCTTCACGGCGGACACGCGCGCCGGAGCTGCCGCTTGCCGGGTCGATTGGCTGAGTGACCCGTGCAAGCCAGCCGTCGAGGTCGAGCCCGGTTCGCTCCATCGCAGCGAGCATTACATGACCGGCCGCCTTTGCGTCCTCAAGGGCGTTGTGGTGCTGAAACTCGTACCCAATCAGGCCGCAGACATTGGCGAGCCCGTAGCCGCTGCTGGCGCACTCCACCCAGGCGCGCCGGGCAACGCGGGCTGAATCGAGCCAGGTGCAAATCGGCTCCCCCACAGCCCAACGGGCAGACGCTTGGTGGGTGGCCACGCGGTCGAAATGGGTGTGGGTGACGGTGATCGTATCTTGTAGCATTGCGTGGAGCGTTCGGGCCGCCTCGGCATAGGTTGGCGCACCACGCACCATTGCCTCGTCAATGCCATGTATCGAGACGTTGATGCCGTCGAAGTAGTCTTGCGGATCAACAAGCGAATACCACTCGTCAACGACCCGCCCATTTTCAAACCTCGCCGCGCCAATAGAGCAGATGGACGCCATGTCCGCGTTGGCAGTCTCTACGTCGATCGCGACGAAATTCATCGGCGCTCCCCCCTTCGCACATTGGAACGGTCTTGAGAAATACACGAAAGGCAGCCCCATGGCGAGGCTCAGGACCCATTGATTGGCAGGCTGCGATATGATTCAGGCTCTGCGAGGAGACTGAGGATGAGCGACCTGTATTGGCTGACAGATGCGCAGATGGCGCGTCTGTCGCCGTATTTTCCCCAGAGCCACGGCAAGCCACGGGTCGACGACCAACTGGTGCTGAGCCTGAATATATCATGCCTTTATCGTGGTGTGGCGATGTGGAGCGTACTGGAGGAAAGCCCGTGGGGCTTCCAGCCAAGGTTGGGGTCGAGGGCTCGAATCCCTTCACCCGCTCCAGTTCATTCCGACAAGCCGTGCAGTCTTCGGAGGCGACAGGCGCCGACTTGCGCATGTTTCCCGCCAACTTCCTGCTTGCATCGGGGGTGGCGAAGGCGCTAGTTCTTGCATTCGCATTGTCTAATACATGAGCGAATGGAGCGAGGGTCTTGCGTCGAATTGTGGCCGTGCTTGCCGCGGCGGGCCTTGCGGCATCGGTGCCCTGCCATGCGGCGGGGCCCACGGCGTTTCCGGCCATGTCCGAAGAGGCGCTTGCGCCCAGGATCGCGCCAAAGGGCTATGACGTTACCGTCATCGTCTTTTCCGATTACGG
>JBKBUD010000373.1:0-1743 GCA_046290865.1 Novosphingobium sp.
CAGGGATCGGGTCGCAGCGACAACCGCGTGAACGAAATCTCGGAAATTTCGCGAGGATTGAAGACCCTGGCCAAGGAACTCTCGGTTCCGGTGATCGCGCTTTCGCAGCTTTCGCGTGCGGTGGAGCAGCGCGACGACAAGCGCCCGATGCTTTCGGACTTGCGCGAATCCGGCTCGATCGAGCAGGACGCCGACATGGTCTGGTTCGTGTTCCGCGAGGACTATTACGTCGCCGCCAAGGAGCCGAAGCAGCCGCAGGGCAACGACGATGCCAAGGTGCAGGAAGCCCACGCCGCGTGGCAGGCGGAAATGGAGCGCGTCTATGGCTTGGCCGAACTGATCGTGGCCAAGCAGCGCCACGGTTCCACTGGCAAGGTCCGCCTGCGCTTCGAATCGCGCATCACGCGCTTCAGCGACCTCGCGCCGGACGACCTGCGCGCCGCTTATGCGAGTGACGACGAGTAAGGCCCGCTACGGCGCCTGATGCATGAGCGCCTGCGCATCGAGAATCGGCTGTGGCGAGATGGTGATGCCGCCTGACCACGGCCGATCGAGATCGAAAATGAGCACCATCGCCAGCGACAACAGCAGGAACAGCGCGTGGCTGGCGGCAAGGTGCCGCCGATCCTGCCAACGGCCGAGCACGTAGCCGACCATGCCGGCGGCCATCAGCGCATAGAGACTGACCATGTCGAGCACGCGCCCGGGAATGCGTGCCTCGCGTTCGGCCTTCCGGCTCGAGGCCGCATCGAACATCTCATTGGTGGCGCCAACCAGCGAGGCAGCCATTGGCGGGTCCAGCCGGGTGAGGGCAGGCCGCAGGGCCTGCCAAACCGCGCCTTGCGCTGCAGACGAACGCACTTCGACGGCATTGCGGTCAGCGGCGTCGTGCAAGCTCGCCCGGATATCGCCGTAGCTGCGCATCGCGGTGCGCAAAGCGTCGCCTTCAGCGCCGGGGACCAGGCTTGCGCGCAGCCATGCGGTGCCGATCGCGTTGCCTTCGGCGACGACCATCTCGCGCCGCGAGTCATAGCGGGACAGGGCAAGCGAGAACGTGAAGCCGATGAGCAGGCCAAGCAAGGCGAGCACCGCCGAGAGCAGGTAGCCATCACCGCTTTCGCCGCGATCGGCCTCGCCGCGCAGGCGGCCCAGCCGCATGCCGAGATGGCAGAGCAACGCCATCAGCAGGAAAAACGCAACGCCGAGCACCGGTAGCGGTGCCCCTGCCATGACATCCTCCAGCATCGCCATCCGCATCCCTCCCATGCCGAGGCCGGATGATGACTGATTCGCCCCGCAGCTGGAAGTGGCCCATGCGAATCCTTGACTTTTCCACACCCCCGGCCTAGCTGCCGTCCTTTCCGTATCCTTTGATTGATTGGAGTGCCTGATGGCGCGCGTTACCGTCGAAGATTGCGTCGACAAGGTCCCCAACCGTTTCGATCTCGTCCTGCTGGCTGCCGAGCGCGCACGCGCCATCTCGGGCGGCGCCGAACTCACCGTCGATCGTGACCGCGACAAGAACCCGGTCGTCGCCCTGCGCGAGATCGCCGAAGAGACCGTGCGTCCTGCGGTGCTCAAGGAAAACGTGATCCAGTCGCTGCAGCGCGTGCTGCCTGACGACGACGATGAAGTCGATGAAATCGGCTCGCTGTCGCAGTCGGCCGAAGCGCTGCGCATCACTGCTGCCGCTCCGGTGCGCAACACCTCGCTGGGTGCTGACTACGACGGCTGATTTCGTTT
>JBKBUD010000374.1:0-1738 GCA_046290865.1 Novosphingobium sp.
ATCGCCGAAGCATTCTCGAACACCACGTTGTCGTCGGCCATGCCATGGATGATCAGCAGCGGATCGCTGATCTTCTTCGTATCGGCCAGCGCGTTCGACTTCTCGTAGACCTCAGGCAGCTTGCCCGGATCGCCCAGATAGCGCTCGGTATAAGTCGTGTCGTACATCTGCCACTTGGTCACCGGCGCCACGGCGATGCCTGCCGCATAGGCGCCCGGATTGGCCTCGAGCATCTTGATCGACATGTAGCCGCCATAGGACCAGCCGAAGGTGCTGATCTTGTCGGCATCGACAAAGCTCTGCTTCTTGAGCCAGTTGGCGCCTGCCAGCTGGTCCTCGACCTCGACCGAACCCATCGCATGATGCAGCGCCGAGGCGAACTTCACCCCGCGGTTCTCCGAGCCGCGATTGTCGATGGCGAAGTAGATGTAACCCTTGTCGACGATCGCCTGCGCCAGTGCGCCCTGGAAGCCCTTGCTGACCACCTGCGCGGTCGGCCCGCCATAGTGGTAGGTGAACACGGGGTACTTCTTGCCCGGCTCCAGCGGCGGGGTGATCATCATATAGTGCAGCGGCGTGCCGTCAGCGGCCGGAATCGTGCCGAACTGCGCCGGGCGGTGGCTGGCAAGATAAGGCGCATAGGGGTGTGCCCCCGCCACCTTGTTCTCCTCGATCCATGCAAGCCGCTTGCCGGTGGTGTCTGCGATGTAGGACTGCGCCGGCTGAGCATCGGACGAACGCGTGATCATCAGCGTCTGCCCGCTCTTGTCCATGCCCGCGCCGTTGACCCAGCCAAGCTCGGTCAGCCGCGTCAGCTTGCCCGGTGCCTTGAGGTCCATCGCATAGACCTGTTGCGCCAGAACGTCGTCCTTCGTGCCGGTGAGGTAGAGCTTGCCGCCCTTCTCGTCCACACCGACAAGGCCGGTGACAACCCACTCACCCTTGGTCAGTTGGCTCCACTTGCCCTTGTTGAAGCGGTAGAGATGCCCGAACCCGTCGCGCTGCGACCACCAGACCAAACTGCCGTCCGACAGGAAGCGATAGCTGTCCGACAGATCGATCCAGTGCTTGTCCGCCGCCTTTTCGCTGAACAGCACGCTCGACTTGCCGGTCGCAGGATCGACCTTGAGCATGTCGAGCACGGTCTGCTCGCGGTTCATGCGCTGGACGTAGAGGGTCTTGCCATCGGGTGCCCAGTCAACACGCGCGAGGTAGATGTCCTTGTTCGCGCCAAGATCGACCTGAACCCGGTTCGAACCGTCCGGCCCCATCACGTAGAGCGAGACTTCGGCATTGGGCGTGCCCGCCGCAGGATAGCGCTGGTCGAACGTTTTGGTGCCTTCCGCGCCGATCGCCGCGCGCGTCACCACGCCGACCATGCTCTCGTCGAAGCGCTCGACGGCAATGCGGCTTTCGTCCGGCGACCACCAGAAGCCGTTGAAGCGGTTCATTTCCTCCTGCGCAACGAACTCGGCTTCGCCCCAGTGGACGTCGGCGTTCGCCTCTTCTGGCGTGATCGCCTGCGCCGCAGCGCCGGTCACGGGCCCCGCCCAAAGACGGCGGTCACGCACGAACGCAATGTGCTCGCCCTTGGGCCCAAGCTTGGGCGTCAGTTCTCCGCCCTTGGCGCCCTCGACCTTGCGCACCGATCCGTCGAGGCCGGCCAGCAGCAGATCACCATCCACCGGCACCAGCACCGACTTGCTGTCCGCGCTCCACTCGTAGGAAACGATGCCCT
>JBKBUD010000375.1:0-1732 GCA_046290865.1 Novosphingobium sp.
ATGTCGTCGGTAAAGGCCACGATCAGACGTCCAGATTCGCCACGTTGAGCGCGTTTTCCTGGATGAAGTCGCGGCGCGGTTCGACCACGTCACCCATCAGGCGGGTGAAGATCTCGTCGGTAACGTCGGCGTCCTCCACCTTGACCTGCAGCAGCGAGCGGTTGTCGGGATCGAGCGTGGTTTCCCAGAGCTGCTCGGCGTTCATTTCGCCGAGGCCCTTGTAGCGCTGGATCGACAGGCCACGGCGGCCACCGGCAAATACCGCATCGAGCAGTTCCGAGGGCCGCGTGATCGCGTCCTTGACCTTCGCCGCTGGTGCGGCAGGAGTCTCATCGTCACCTTCGACCACCACCGGCGCAGGCTCGGCCTCGGCTGCGGTAGCACGCACCAGCCGCGCCATCCCGGCATAGACCTCGGCGTTCTCCGCGGCGAGCTTTGCCAGCTTGCGCGCTTCTGCGCTGACGAGGAAGCCGGCTTCGATCATGTGATGGTCGGTCACCCCGCGCCACAGGCGCTGGACGTGATAGCCGCCCTCTTCCGACACCACGACGCTCCAGCGCGCCTCGGTATCGCCGCGATTGAGCCAGTCCGCCGCCTTGGCCAGCGCTGCATCGCGCTGAGCCGCCGACATCTCGGGTTCGAGCGCACCGGACAGGGCCAGCGCTTCGATGATCGAAGAGTTATACCGGCGCGGCACGAAGCCCATCAGGTTGCGCATGCGCAGGGCGTGTTCGACCAGTGCTTCCAGATCCGGCCCGCTGCGCGCACCGCCCGCGGTTTCGAGCACGCGACTCGAAAGCCCCGCCTCGACCAGATAGCGGTCCATCGCGGCGTTGTCCTTCAAGTAGACTTCGCTGCGGCCCTTGGCGACCTTGTAGAGCGGCGGCTGGGCGATGAAGAGGTGCCCGGCCTTGATGATCTCGGGCATCTGGCGGTGGAAGAACGTCAGCAGCAGCGTACGGATATGGGCGCCGTCTACGTCGGCGTCGGTCATGATGACGATCTTGTGATAGCGCAGCTTCTCGAGGTTGAACTCGTCGCGCAGGCCGGTGCCCATCGCCTGAATCAGCGTGCCGACTTCCTTCGAGCCGATGATGCGGTCGAACCGCGCACGCTCGACGTTGAGGATCTTGCCCTTGAGCGGCAGGATCGCCTGCGTCTTGCGGTCACGCCCCTGCTTGGCCGAGCCGCCTGCCGAGTCACCCTCGACCAGGAACAGTTCGCACTTGGCGGGATCGCGTTCCTGGCAGTCGGCCAGCTTGCCCGGCAGCGAGGCGATGTCCATCGCCCCCTTGCGGCGGGTCAGTTCGCGAGCGCGCTTGGCAGCTTCACGCGCGGCGGCAGCGTCGATCACCTTCTGGACGATGGCCTTGGCGTGGCCGGGATTTTCCTCCAGCCATTCCACCATCTTGTCGGCCATCAGGCTTTCGAGCGGCTGGCGCACTTCGGATGAAACCAGCTTGTCCTTGGTCTGCGAGGAAAACTTCGGGTCCGGCAACTTGACCGAGACGATGGCAGTCAGGCCCTCGCGCATGTCATCGCCGGTCAGGCTGACCTTCTCCTTCTTGAGCAGGCCTGAACGCTCGGCATAGCCATTGAGCGTGCGCGTCAGCGCCGCGCGGAACGCGGCAAGGTGCGTGCCGCCATCGCGCTGCGGGATGTTGTTGGTGAAGCACAGCACGTTCTCGTAGTAGCTGTCGTTCCATTCCAGCGCGACGTCGATGCCGATGCC
>JBKBUD010000376.1:0-957 GCA_046290865.1 Novosphingobium sp.
AATGCGCCTTCGTATCGACGACGATGGTGCCGGGCGCCTCCACCGTCTGGTAGCTTACCTCCTGACGCAGCATATCGGAGCGCACGCGGTCAAGCGGGATGGCCGGAAGCGTATGGCCGTCATCGACCATCACGCCGTAGAGCGTCCGGTGCAGCGGATTGGAAACCGGCAGGCCATAGGTCTGGTGGAACTTGGTCCTGTAAAGATCGCGCCTTTGCGGCGCGGCCGGCTCAACCACGGTCGGCGCATTGGCAGCATCATACCAGACGGGGGCAACCTCGTCCTGGAAGACGTCGATGTTCATGCGGCTGGTGTCCGTCACCAGGATGCAGCCAGAGAGCGAGCCGACAAGCGCCGTGCCGAGGCCGAGCGACAGAAGACGCTTCGACAGGAGAGAGGCCGTGGCGACCGGGCCGAACGGGGAGGGCTTGGACATGCTGCACCGATTCACTGACATCGTTGCCGGCACCCTGTCAGGTGCGGCTGGCGCGAAGCTTATGGCGGGGCCGGCATCACGCCGCCGCCTCGGTGCCGGCTCTCCCACCAACAGACTTCCCCTCGCCTTCCCTCGGCAGGCGGATGTTTGGCAGCAGCAGCGCACAGATGAGGCCGATGACCATCATGCCCGACGCTGTCAGGAAGAGCGGCACGAAGGCATCGGAATAGGCGTTGCCGACAAGGGTGCGGGCCGCCTCCGGCAGGGCGGCGAGGCCCTCGGGCGTGAGGTTGCGGAAGTCGACGCCGCCGGGGAGCGCGATGCGGACATTGGCGAGGCCGGAACTGACGATCGCGCCGTAGATGGAGATGGCGATCGCAGCACCGCCCATGCGGGTTAGCGTGACGGTGCCGGTGGCCGCGCCCACGTCGGCGCGGGAGGCAGCGTTCTGGACGCCGATCACCGGCACCTGCTGGCCGATGCCGACGCCGAAGCCCTGCAGCAGCATGACGAGCGCGATG
>JBKBUD010000376.1:967-1726 GCA_046290865.1 Novosphingobium sp.
GGTGCGGGCGATCAAGCGGCCGGCGGCGATGGAGCCGAAGGCGATGCCGCCGGTGGTCGCGACGAAGAGCAGGCCGGCCATGGAGGGCGAGAGGCCCGTCGTTGTCTGCAGGTAGAGCGCGATGTAATTGACCGAGCCGATGCCGATGGCGCCTGATACCAGCGAGATCACCAGCAGCAGGTTGATGGTCGGTTTGGAGAAGAGCGAGAGGGGCACGACCGGTTCGGGCGCGCGGCGCTCGACCAGAACCCAGCCCGTGGCGCAGAGCGCACCGAAGGCGACAACGGCGAGGCTTTGCCAGGCCATCAGCGAGCCGAAGATCTGGCCGCTGTCGGCCCAAAAGACGACGGAGGCGACGGCACCGGAAAGCAGGATCGCACCGAGATAGTCGATCTTCGGCTTGCGGTTCGGCTTGCGATAGGGGAGCAGGAAGGCAAGCCCAATCAGGACGGCGATGCCAATCGGCAGGTTGACGAGGAAGATCGAGCGCCAGCCGAAGAGATCGGACAGCGTGCCGCCGAGGACGGGGCCGAGGGCGCCGGAGGCCATCAGCACGAGGCTCGAATAGCTCTGGTAGCGGGCGCGTTCGCGCGGTTCGAAGAGGTCGGCATTGATCGAAAAGATCGAGACCATGATGCCGCCGCCGCCGAGCGCCTGCAGCACGCGGGCGGCAATCAGCGTGTTCATGGAGACGGCAAGGCCGCAGACGAGGGAGCCCGCCGTGAAGATCGCGATGGCTGCCATGATCACGTATTTGCG
>JBKBUD010000063.1:0-12295 GCA_046290865.1 Novosphingobium sp.
GTTCGATCCGGTTCTCGTGTCAGGCGTTGCCAAGGCGCTGCGCCGCATCGTCCCCGGCGCCTATGACCCGTCGGCAACCCTGCCCGAGGACTTCCTCAGCGTCGGCGAACAGCGCATAAATGGCCTTGTGCCGATTTCCGGGCCTATGTCCGGTGTGATCGACATGCTGGTCAGCCCGGCGCTCCAGACCCTTTTCAACGAGGCGCTCGGAGAGAACTGGGTCTACGAATCGTTCGGCGTGATCAGTTCCTTCCCCGGCGCAACGCTGCAGCACCTTCATGCTGACGACGATCATCTGTTCGAAGGCACCGAATTCGCCGGCAAGCTCCCCGCCTACGCGCTGACGATCTCGATCCCGCTGGTCGAGGTCAACGCGATCAACGGCGGTACCGAGTTCCTGCTTGGCAGCCATCGTTGCGAAGCGCGAAGCAACTACCCCGGCGAACCGACCACCAGCCCGCTCATGCCCGGCGATTGCATGATCTGGGACTTCATGATCCGCCATCGCGGTCAAGCCAACACCAGCGATGCGCCCCGACCGATGCTTTACATCACGGCCTGCCGCTCGTTCTGGTCGGACACCACCAATTTCCAGGCCAACGCCCGCAAGCTCGTGATCGAGCGAAATCTGGTCAAGGCCTTGCCCAAAGAACAGCGCAAGCGGTTTGTGCGCTTCCGGCCACTCCCTGGCCTGCGCTCTGGCCTTGCCAGCGTCAGCCGCGCGGTGCGCTGGTATGCGCCAGCACTTCATCAAGGATTGATGAAACACGTGCTGCGTCAGGGAAGCCCTCGCTGATCCACTGCTCTTCGGCCCGGCGCAGAGTCCGGGCAACCTCCGGCCCTGCGGTAACGCCGCGCGCAACGATCGCGCCGCCCTTCAGCGGGAAGGTGGGGGCAGTCCAGCCCTCCAGCGCCGCGACGGCACTGCCACCGATCAGCAGCCGATCCCGCGCCTCCTCGATGCCGATACGATAGGCCAACGCCCGTGCGTCGTCTTCAGCCGACACACGCGCGGCAACCACCGCAAGCCGCTTGCGCTGCGCCACGGAAAGACGCAGTCGCGCCGCCACCTGCTCGGCGAGCGGCGGGTCTGCCGGCAAGAGCGCGGCCAGTCGGCGCAAGGCAACCGGGGACGCGCCAGCTGCGTGCTCGTTGGCGATCGTCCGGTCGAGGCACGACAGTCCTTCGCCGCTCGCCTCGGGCATAACTTGCGCCAGCACGCCAAGTTCGGCCATTTGACGAACCGTCGGGGCCGGATCGGGCAGGCCCAGCAGGTTCATCAGTTCCCACCCCACGCGTTCGCGCGAAAGGCCCTTCATCCCCGGTGCAAGCTCTGCCACTGCCTCTTCCGCCTCGGCATCGGCGGGAATGGAACCGAACCGCGCCTGAAAGCGGAAGTAGCGCAGGATGCGCAGGTAATCCTCGCGGATGCGCTCGCGGGCATCGCCGATGAAGCGCACGCGCCGTGCGGGAAGGTCCGCCAGCCCGCCGTGATAGTCGAACACTTCCAGCGTGCGCGGATCGGCATAGAGCGCGTTGATCGTGAAATCCCGCCGCGCCGCATCATCGCGCCAGTCGCTCGAGAAGGCGACGGTGGCATGGCGTCCGTCGGTCGAAACGTCGCGGCGCAGCGTGGTGATTTCGACCGTCCCGCCTGTCAGGACTGCCGTGACCGTGCCATGGGCAATGCCTGTCGGCACGGCCTTGATCCCGGCAGCGCCAAGCCGTGCAGCGGTTTCATCCGGCAGCAGCGTCGTCGCCATGTCCACGTCCTTAGGCGCGATCCCCAGAATAGTGTCGCGCACCACGCCGCCCACCCAGCGACAATTGCCCTGAGACGCGGGATCGAGCGCAGCGACCAGCGCGGCAAGGTCCTCGCGTGCGGTCCACGCTGCGGCAGGCAGGCGCTCAGTCATGCCAGCTCATCCGCTTGGCAAGGTTGGAGATGATCGCCGCCGTCACGCCCCATATGCGGTGCTCGTTCCACAGGATCTCGATAAAGCGCCCCGTGCGCCCGTTCCATTCCGCCGATTGCCACACATGCTGCGCCGGATCGAGCAGGAAGCCCAGCGGCGGTTCGAACCAGCCCGCTACTTCGGCAGGGTTCGGCTGCAACGGCAGATCGGGCGGCACCATCGCCAGCACCGGCGTGATGTCATAGCCGGTGCCGGTGCGGAACCGGTCGGTCTCGCCGATCACGGTTACGTCCTCGGGCCGGATGCCCAGTTCCTCGTTCGCCTCGCGCAGCGCGGCTTCGACCGGGGTCTCGCCCGGATCCAGCTTGCCGCCGGGAAAAGCCGCCTGTCCCGGATGCGCGCGCATGTGTGAAGGCCGATGGATCAGCAGCACGCCGGGGCCGTCCGGATGATCGCGCCGCTCTGTCACCGCGATCAGCACGGCGGCAGGGCGCAGACCATGCTCGGGCAGGGGACGCCAGTCCTCGTAAAGTTCCTTGGCCGGTTCCCGATGCCCCTCCGCATAGAGGTCCGTCAGCCGCGCGAGCAGGCTCATGCGCCGGGCACCAGCACGAAACGCTGCCCGAGGCTCTCGACGGCAAGCTCCTCGCCGCCAAGCGACAGCGCATGGTCGATCAGTTGCCCATAAGTGCTGCGATTGAGCCGCGCCTCGGTCCCGTACCGCACTGCCAGATAAAACGCCGGCACCTCGGCCGTGCCCGCCACGCGCAAGGGATGATCAGGCCCGCACACGACCAGATCGTCACTGTTCAGCCGGAACGCCAGCGCCGCGCGCCCCTCGACATCCAGCTTCATCTGCATGTCGGTGGCGATGAAGGCAGCGTCCTCCACCTCGATCGAAAGCTTCTGGAACGGCGTCACCAGCCAGTGCTGGCCCTGCTCGTCCCGGATCAGCAGCGAGGATAATGCCCGCACCATCGCCGGACGCCGGATCTCGCCACCCTGATGATACCAGCGTCCATCAGCGCCAATGCGCATCTCGCTGTCGCCCACTTCCTGCGGGCTCCACTGGTCAACCGGTGGCAGTTTGCGCGCGGCCACCTGCTCGGCCAGTTCGGCAAGGCTCAGGGATGCGAGTTCGGGCGGGGGAGAGTAAGGCACCGCTCGCCGATGCCAGATCGGATCAGCGCCGCCAAGGCCCCAACATGCCCTCTTGCGGCAGGACGGCGGGATTTGCCGTGCGGCACAGCAGGCGATGCTGCTCATACGGCCCGGGCAGGCGCCATCCTGCGGTGTTGGCATTGCTGAAGCCGAAGAAACGCTCGTAGTATTCCGGATCGCCGATCAGCACCTGCGGCAGCGGCGCGCGCGGATCGATCGCGGTCAGCGCCGCCGTCATCAGCGCCTTGCCAAAGCCTTCGCCCTGCAGGTGCGGCATCACCGCCACCGGGCCGACCATGATCATCGGATGCATCCGCCCGCTCTCGTCGGTCAGCGCCACCGGCCAGCACTGGATCGTGCCTGCCAGCATGTCCTCGTCGTCGAGCGCGGCGAACGACAGGTTCGGCAGCCACTCCATGCCCTCGCGCACCTTGTAGGCGGTTCGCTGGTGCCGCGCCGGTTCGAACGCGGCATCGAGCAACTGCTCGACCAGCGCGGGATCGACATCGGCAAGCGGGATGATCTTGGACAACGGCAGGGCCTTACTGAAGCCGGTCACCCGGCAGGAAGCGCGCCGATAGCCCCCATGGCCCCCCGCTGCAAGTTTGGAGGAACATGACGTTCGTACGGCGGTTCTCCATGTGCAGAAACTGCAAGCGCCACAACGGGAATATCACTTTAGCTTCTTCTCATATATGGCTAGGAAGTGCTTGAGGCGCCAAGAGAAGACGCCCGGTCCCGCGCAGGGGAGATAGACGTGTTCGCAGGTATGGACGCCCAAGCGGCGGCGCTGGTTCTGGCGCGTATGCAGTTCGCCTTCACGGTGAGCTTCCACTTCATCTTCCCGGCCTTTTCCATCGGCCTTGCCAGCTACCTTGCCGTGCTCGAAGCGCTCTGGCTCAAGACCGGCAAGGACCTCTACCTCGACCTGTTCCGCTACTGGTTGAAGATCTTCTCGGTCGCCTTCGCGATGGGCGTGGTCTCCGGCCTCGTGATGTCCTACCAGTTCGGCACCAACTGGTCGGTCTTCTCCGACAAGGTCGGCGGCGTGATCGGCCCGCTCATGGCCTATGAGGTGCTGACCGCGTTCTTCCTTGAGGCCGGTTTCCTCGGCGTCATGCTGTTCGGCATGAACCGCGTCGGCCGCGGCCTCCACTTCGCCGCCACCCTGATGGTCGCCGTCGGCACTTTCATCTCGGCCTTCTGGATCCTCTCGGTCAATTCCTGGATGCAGACGCCCACCGGCTTCGAGATGGGCCCCAACGGCGAATTTCTCCCCGGACCGAGCTGGGCGGCGATCATCTTCAACCCCAGCTTCCCCTACCGCCTCGTCCACACCGTCATCGCCGCCTACCTGACCACGGCCTTCGTCGTCGGTGCAGTCGGCGCATGGCACCTGCTCAAGGACCGCGCCAACCTCCACGCGCGCAAGATGTTCTCGATGGCGATGTGGATGGCCGCGCTCGTCGCCCCGGTGCAGATCCTCGTCGGCGACATGCACGGCCTCAATACGCTGGAGCACCAGCCCGCCAAGGTCATGGCGATGGAGGGGCACTACCAGTCCCACCCCGATGGCGCGCCGCTCTACCTCTTCGGCATTCCTGACGACGCAAACCAGAAGCTCGACTACGCCATAGCCATCCCCAAGGCCTCCAGCCTGATCCTCAAGCACGATCCCAACGCCCCGCTGGCAGGTCTCGACACCGTCGCGCCCGACAAGCGCCCGCCGGTGTGGATCGTGTTCTGGTCGTTCCGCATCATGGTCGGCCTCGGCTTCCTCATGCTCGGCCTCGGCCTGTGGAGCCTGCTCGCCCGCACGCGCAAGAGGCTTTACGAATGGCCGATGCTCCACCGCCTCGCCGTGCTGATGGGTCCCTCGGGCTTCGTCGCAGTGATCGCCGGGTGGGTAACCACCGAAGTCGGCCGCCAGCCTTGGACCGTCTACGGCCTGCTGCGCACCGCAGACTCGGTCAGCCCCATCGCTGCGCCCGCCGTGGCCACCTCGCTCGCCGCCTTCGTCGTGGTCTACTTCGCGGTCTTCGGTATCGGCACCTGGTACATCCTCCACCTGATGAAGGACGCGCCGCATCCGCACGAGCCCGGCCCCGAACAGGACGAACGCGCCCCGATCCGCTCTGCCGGCATCACCCCCGCCCAGCAGCAGGAGGAAGTGCAATGATCGACCTCACCACGATCTGGGCCCTGATCATCGCCTTCGCCGTGCTGATGTACGTCGTGATGGACGGGTTCGACCTCGGTATCGGCATCCTCTTTCCGTGGTTCGGCGTCGGCGAGGAGCGCGATCAGGCGATGAACGCCATCGCCCCGGTGTGGGACGGCAACGAGACCTGGCTCGTCCTCGGCGGGGGAGGCCTGCTCGCGGCCTTCCCGCTGGCATACGCGATCATCTTGCCCGCAACCTACCCGCTGATCATCGCCATGCTGCTCGGCCTCGTCTTTCGCGGGGTCGCCTTCGAATTCCGCTGGCGCGATCCTCGGCACCGCGCCTTCTGGGACATGGCGTTCTTCTCGGGCTCGCTCGTCGCCGCACTTGCCCAAGGCATCACGCTCGGCGCACTGCTGCAGGGCATCCATGTCGAAGGCCGCGCCTATGCCGGTGGATGGCTTGATTGGCTCTCGCCCTATTCGCTGCTGACCGGCGCAGGCGTCGTCGCCGGTTACGCCCTGCTCGGTGCCTGCTGGCTGGCGATCAAGGTGGAAGGCAGCGCCGAGGACAAGGCCTTCCGTTTCGCCCGCCTCGCCGCCTTCGCCACCCTTGCCTTGATGGCCGGGGTGAGCCTCGCCACGCCCTTCCTCGCCGGACAGTATTTCCAGCGCTGGTTCACCGAACCGATGGTGTTCTGGCTGACCCCGGTCCCGCTGGCGACCGCCGCTCTTGCGATATCGCTCCTCCGCTCGCTGCAGCAGCGCCACGCCGTCCGCCCGTTCCTCTACGCGCTGGGCCTGTTTCTGCTCGGCATGATCGGGCTGGGCGTCTCGATGTGGCCATGGGTGGTGCCACAAAGCATCTCGATCTGGGACGCCGCCGCGCCCGAGCGCAGCCAGATCTTCATGCTCATCGGCGTCGGCCTGATCATGCCGCTGATCCTCGGCTACACTGGCTGGGCCTATTGGGTCTTCCGGGGCAAGGTCGGCACCCATGGCTATCATTGACCCGCGCCTCGATGGCGGGGACCGGGCCGAGGCGACGCCGCTATGGCAGCGCCTCGGCTGGATGGCTGCGATCTGGCTGGGCAGCGTCCTGACCTTGGGTGCTGTCGCCATGGTCATCCGCTACTGGCTCAACTCTCCGCAAAGCTGAACGGCTCGGCCCCGCGCCGGTAGTCGTCGGGCAGGATCTCGCGCCCGATCGGCGGCTCGGCCCGCGCGGTGCATTGCGCGCGGTGGCACAGGCGGCAGGTCACCCCGATCGGCGTCGCCTCCACCGCCCTGGGATCGGCCCCCGCCGCATAGACCAGACGCGGCGCATGTTCTGCCGCACAGGCTAGCGCAATCGCCCGCGTCCATCGCGGCCGCCCGAATCCGCCACCGCCCGAAGTCACCGTCCGCGCCAACGAGAAGAAGCGCTGCCCGTCCGGCAGTTCCAGCCACTGCGTCACGATCTCGCCCGGCGTGCGGAAGCATTCGTGCACGCTCCATAACGGGCACCCGCCACCATGCGCGGCAAAGGGAAAGCCCGCCCCGTCCAGACGCTTGGAAACATTGCCCGCCGTATCCACGCGGATGAAAAAGAACGGCACCCGCTCCTGCCCCGGACGGTTGAGCGTGGTCAGCCGATGCGCCACCTGCTCGAAACTCGCCCCGAACTGCCCGGACAGCGCCTCGATATCATAGCGTCGCGCATCCACCGCCCGCGCAAATCGGTCATAGGGCATCACCAGCGCCGCCGCCGCGTAACCTGCCAGCGCCCGCCGCACCAGCTGCGCTGCCGTCTCGCTGGCAAAGCTCTCGCCCCGGATCACGCCCGCAATCTCGCTGCGCAACGCGGTATAGGCAATGTGCTGCATCAGTTGCCACGCCCGCCCGGAAGGCGAGAGCGTATCGTCGATCAGCAACTGCTCGTTGTGCCGGTCATAGCGCCGCACCGCATCCATCATCACGTCGGGCGGCAGGAAGCGCACCCGCACCCCACGCAGGCGTAGCCACTCCGCGGCGCCACCCGCCTTGGCGATCTCGTCTGCCAGTTCCTCAGCCTTCGAATCGATCGCCGGGAAGTAATTGCGCCGCGCCGCCACGAACCGCCGCGCCTCGCCTACCGGATCGCTCGCACCCGTTCCCGGCACCGCGCTGCGCTGTTCCGCCAGCGCCTGCTGCTCGCGCTGCCAGGCTCCGTACAGCCGCAGCAGCGCCTCGGTCACCCCCGGAAAGCTTGCCGCCACGTCGGACACTTCCAGTGCGGGCAGGTCGATGTCGTTGAAGATCGGATCGCGCAGCGCGTCCGCCATCCTGCGCGCGTAGTCGTCCCGCTCATCGCTGGCGAGGTCGGCCATGTCGAGCTTGTAGGCCCGCGCCAGCCGCAGCAGCAGGTCCGCCGTCAAGGGTCGCTGGTTTCGTTCGATCAGCGCGATGTAGCTCGGCGATATGCCCAGCTCGTCCGCCATGGCCTGCTGCGTCAGGCCCAGTTCGCGGCGGATGCGCTTGAGCCTTGGCCCGAGGTACAACGGTCTTGTCGACACTTCACACGCCCCTTTGTCGTCACTGCACAACTTTACAAGCATATCCTGTAAAGTTTGACAACATCACTCCGCGCCCCGTTCCGCTCCAGCGATTCGCGCGTTACCCCGATCTCACACAGACGCACACCACGTGAGGGAACACGGGAAATGACCTACCACAGCAAGATCGTCGAAGCCGGCAAGGCCATCGCGCCTTTCGCCCAGACCTGGGATGGCATCGAGCCCGAGAGCGTGGCCCGCATGCGCCTGCAGAACCGTTTCCACACCGGCCTCGACATCGCGCGCTACACCGCCAAGATCATGCGCCGCGACATGGAAGCCTATGATGCCGACCCGGCGAACTACACCCAGTCGCTCGGCTGCTGGCACGGTTTCATCGGCCAGCAGAAGATGATCTCCATCAAGAAGCACTTCGGCACCACCAAGGGCCGCTATCTCTACCTGTCGGGCTGGATGGTCGCCGCGCTGCGCAGCGAATTCGGTCCGCTGCCTGATCAGTCGATGCACGAAAAGACCAGCGTCTCGGACCTGATCGAGGAACTCTACACCTTCCTCAAGCAGGCTGATGCTCGCGAACTCGGCATGCTGTTCCGCGATCTCGATGAAGCCAAGAAGGCTGGCGATGCGGTCAACACCCACCGCCTGCTGCACAAGATCGACGAGTTCGAAACCCACGTGGTTCCGATCATCGCCGACATCGACGCAGGCTTCGGCAACGCCGAGGCGACCTACCTGCTCGCCAAGAAGTTCATCGAAGCCGGTGCCTGCTGCATCCAGATCGAGAACCAGGTCTCGGACGAAAAGCAGTGCGGCCACCAGGATGGCAAGGTCACAGTTCCGCACGAGGACTTCCTCGCGAAGATCCGCGCGGTCCGCTACGCCTTCATGGAACTCGGCGTCGATGATGGCGTGATCGTCGCCCGCACCGACTCGCTCGGCGCAGGCCTGACCAAGCAGATCGCCTACACCCGTGAAGCTGGCGATCTGGGCGACCAGTACAACAGCTTCCTCGATTGCGACGAAGTCGATCCTGCCAACCTCGGCCACGGCGACGTGCTGATTGCCCGCGATGGCAAGCTGATGCGTCCGAAGCGCCTGCCTTCGAACCTCTATCAGTTCCGCACCGGAACCGGCGAGGATCGCTGCGTGCTCGATTGCATCACTTCGCTGCAGAACGGCGCGGACCTGCTGTGGATCGAAACCGAAAAGCCGCACATCGGCCAGATCGGTGGCATGGTCAGCCGCATCCGCGAAGTGATCCCGAACGCCAAGCTGGTCTACAACAACAGCCCGTCGTTTAACTGGACGCTGAACTTCCGCCAGCAAGTCTATGATGCGATGGTCGAAGCAGGCAAGGACGTCTCGGCCTACGATCGTTCGAAGCTGATGAGCGTGGACTATGACGGCACCGAGCTTGGCATCGAAGCTGACGAGCGCATCCGCACGTTCCAGCGCGATGCTGCGGCGCAGGCTGGCATCTTCCACCACCTGATCACGCTGCCGACCTACCACACCGCGGCGCTCAGTACCGACAACCTCGCCAAGCGCTACTTCGGCGAAGAGGGCATGCTCGGCTACGTCAAGCAGGTCCAGCGCGAGGAAATCCGCCAGGGCATCGCCTGCGTGAAGCACCAGAACATGTCCGGCTCGGACATCGGCGACGATCACAAGGAATACTTTGCCGGTGAAGCCGCCCTCAAGGCCGGCGGCATCCACAACACCATGAACCAGTTCGCCGCTTAACAGGCGAAAAGTACGAAGAAATCCTCGCGGCAATCACGCCTCGAAGATCCAGGATGGAGACCCACCATGGCTGAACCTGCACGTGCCCGCGCGGTCCTCTCGACCGAGGACTTCAAGCTGATCCGCGAAGCCGTACTGCACTACCTGAAGGCAATCGAGGACCAGCCCGAATCGGTCAAGTTCTCGAACCTCTATCACCGGCTTGGCAGCGCTCTCGGTCGCTGACCGGAGCAGCCTTCAAGGACCTTTCCTGGGGAGGAAAGTCCGGCCCGTCGCGCTTCACCGAGCGCGGCGGGCCATTTTTTTGCAACCTGGCCGCTCCGTCACAAAGTTCACGATGCTTACTTTTGGCTAATGAATTGCCGGTAATCCTTGCGGCGTGACCTTATCGTTCGTCCCCGCCCCGGAACCTGCAACGGCAAAGCTGCCGATCCTGGCCGTTATCGGCTTGCGCGATCCGGCCGAGGGCGACTGGGGCAGGCTGCGCGGCTTGCAGTACTCCAGCCTCGCCCGGCTGACCTTCGCCCGGCTGCTCGCCCATGCGCTTGCCGCGCTGCTTGTGCTCCAGACTTATGCCACTCGCGTCCACGTCGTCTTTCTCGTCGGCTGGATGGCGCTGCTCGTCGGCGTGCTCATATCCGGGGCGCGCTTCGATCGTTCGCTCATCGACGCTGACCGGCGGCGCATCAGCCGCCAGGAAATGCATCGGCAGACCGTAAGCTCGCTGTTCGTGGCGCTCGTCTGGGCCGTGCCGATGCTCGCTTTCGCTCCGTTCGGTGACGCCGCGCAGAGGATGACGCTGTGGACGGTGCTGGCCATGCTCATGGCCGGAATGGCGGTGACCTTCGCTGCGCTGCCGATGGCCACCGTGATGTTCTCCGGGATCGTCGGCCTTTCGGCCGTCGCTTCGTTCCTGTTCTGGGGCGATTACACTGCGGCGGCTGTTGCGGTTGCCTTCGTGGCCATCGTCAGCGTCGGCGGGGTCGAGGCTGCGCGCACCTTCCTCGGCGCGCGCGTCGCCGAGGCTGGCATGGCGGAGAAGGCCGAAGTCGTATCGCTGCTGCTGCGCGAATTCGAGGAGGGCGATGCCGACTGGCTGTGGCAGGTCGATGCCAATCGCCGCGTGCGCTCCGTCAGCCCGCGCTTTGCCTTCGCGCTCGGCGAAGACCCCGAGGATGTCGACGGCAAGCCGCTGATCCAGCTCATCGCCGGCCCGGCCTGGGATTCCGGCCACTTCCATTCCAGCCTGCACGACCTCGCCGAGCGACTGAAGCGCCGCGAGAGTTTCTCCAACCTGCTCGTCCGCGTCACGCTTCACGGCAACCACCGCTGGTGGGAGCTTTCGGCATCTCCCAAGGTTGACGAGAACGGCGCCTTTGTCGGCTTCCGCGGCGTTGGGTCTGACGTGACCGAGCAGCGCGAGAGCGCCGAGAAGATTGCCTACCTCGCTCGCTACGACACCCTGACCGGTCTGCCCAACCGCCTGATGCTCACCGAGGCGCTCGGCGATGCGATGGGCTATGCCGAGAAGTGGCGCACGCGCTGCGCTTTCCTGATGATCGACCTCGATCGCTTCAAGGCGATCAACGATACGCTCGGCCACCTCGTCGGCGACCAGTTGCTGGCGCTCGTCTCCGAACGGCTGAAGCCGATCATGCGCGAGGGCGAAGTCTGCGGGCGTCTGGGCGGTGACGAGTTCGCGGTCGTTGTCCGTGATGCTGCCGAGGAGCAACGCATCGCCGAATTGAGCGAGGCGATCATCGCCACGCTGTCGCAACCCTACGAGATCGATCACCACATGCTCTATGTCGGAGCCAGCGTCGGCTCCGCCATCGGCCCGCGTGACGGTTCGACGGTCGAGACGCTGCTGCGCAACGCCGACCTCGCGCTGTATCGCGCCAAGGACGAGGGGGGTGGTCGCCACTGCACTTACGAACCTTCGCTCCATGCCCATGCCGAGGAGCGGCGCAAGCTCGAGTTCTCGCTGCGCCACGCGCTGGAACGCAACGAATTCTCGCTGATGTACCAGCCCGTCGTGGATGCCACGACCGAGGAGGTGCAGAGCTTCGAGGCGCTGCTGCGCTGGAACAGCGTCGAGCATGGCTTTGTCAGCCCGGCGAAGTTCATTCCGCTGGCCGAGGACACCCGCCTGATCGTGCCGATTGGCGAATGGGTCCTGCGCAGTGCCTGCCGCGAGGCGATGAGCTGGCCCGACCACGTCAAGATCGCGGTCAACGTTTCAGGCGAGCAGCTGCTCGATCCCTACTTCGCCGAGACCGTCGTCGGCGCGCTCGCTTCGACGGGGCTGGCGCCGAACCGGCTCGAGATCGAGGTGACCGAGAGCATCTTCGTGCGCGATGGCACCACCGCGCAGATGACGCTTGAGAACCTGATGGGCATCGGCTGCGGCGTGGCGCTCGACGATTTCGGCACCGGCTATTCCTCGCTCGGTTACCTCAGGAAGATGCGGTTCTCGACGATCAAGGTCGATCGCAGCTTCGTGCAGGGCGCGGCCAAGGACAATCCCGAGAGCCTTGCCATTGTCCGCGCCGTGGTGGCCATGGCCGATGCGCTGGAGATGTCGACCACCGCCGAGGGCGTGGAGACCGAGGACGAACTGGCCTGCATCCGCCGCCTCGGCTGCAAGAAGATCCAGGGGTATTACTTCGGTCGTCCGATGAACCGGACCGATGCGCTCGCGCTGTTCGGGCAGACCGCCTTCCGCGAACGCGCCGTCGGTTAGGCGGCGACGAACCCGCGCACGACGCTTTCGAACAG
>JBKBUD010000377.1:0-1713 GCA_046290865.1 Novosphingobium sp.
CTGCGCGCCGAAAGGCGATCGAGCGGGCGGAACGGGAAATGGACGAGCGCGGCAATGTCGCGGTCTTTCTCACGCGCTGGCTGCTGTCGCCGCTCGGCCCCTATCTCAACCTGATGGCGGGTGCCTCCGGTTTTTCGTGGGTGCGCTTCACGCTGGCCAGCATCCTCGGAGAAGCCGTCTGGGTCGGCCTCTATACCGGACTTGGCGCCACCTTCAGCGACAGCGTCACCCAGATCGCGGAGATCAGCGGCAGCATCAGCGGCTTTCTGGCGGCCGGTGCGGTCGCCGCGATCCTGGGATACAAGCTGCTGCAAGCCTTCAGAGCCAAGGACTGACGACCCCGCGCCGTCCGAATACTGGGCTTCGCCGAACTGTCACACAGCGGTGCTATCCGGAACGGAAAATCCGGAGACTCGCCATGACATTTCTGATCTGGTTCGCAGCGATCGCGCTTCTGGTTCAACTTGCAAGCATCGCCTTCGTCATCTCCGTCAAGCAGCGCCACCGCAAGCGCGAGAACGGGCTGTCACCCCGTCCGCCGGTCACGCTTATCCGCCCGGTCTGTGGCCTGGAAAACAATCTCGAGCGCTGCCTCGCCTCCTCTTTCAAGCTCGACTGGCCGACATACGAAATCCTCTTCTGCGTCGCCAAGGCAGATGATCCCGCAGCGTCCCTGGTGCGCCGCCTGATGGCCGAACATCCGCAGACGCAGGCGCGGCTCCTGGTCGGCGAAGACCTGTTCAGCGCCAATCCGAAGCTGAACAATGTGGTCAAAGGCTGGCGCTCCGCCCGCCATGACTGGATCGTCATGACCGATAGCAACGTGCTGATGCCACCAGACATTTTCGAGAAGATGATGACGCGCTGGGACGGCCAGACCGGCCTCGTTTGCTCGCCACCGGCCGGTACCGAGCCGGAGAATTTCGGCGCCTGCCTCGAAAGCGCCTGGCTCGACAGTTTCCAGGCCCGCTGGCAGCTCTTCGCCGATGCCGTCGGTTTCGGCTTTGCGCAAGGCAAGTCGATGCTGTTCAATCGGCAGCTGATCACCAAGCTCGGAGGCTTTGAGCGCCTCGGCGACGAGGTGGCCGAAGACGCCGCAGCCACGCTCCTGATCCGCGGCGCGGGTCTCAAGGTCCGGCTCGTCCACGAGCCCTTCCCGCAGCCGCTGGGCGCCCGCAAGATCACGGCCGTCTGGAAGCGGCAGCTTCGCTGGGCGCGGCTGCGCCGTGCCTCCTTCCCTCTTTACTTCCTGCCGGAAATCTTCACCGGCGCCGCCCTGCCCGCAGCCGCGATGATTGCGCTTTCTGCGACGGGCACAGTCCCGCCTCTCGCTCCGCTTGCCTATCTTGTAATCTGGTATGCCGGTGAACTCGTGCTCGCCCGGGCCTATGGCTGGCCACGCGGCTGGCGCATCCTGCCGGCCATGATTGCCCGCGACCTGCTGTTGCCGGTCCTCTTCATCGCCGCCTGGTTCGGCAGCGGCTTCGAATGGCGCGGCAATGCGATGACGGTTGCGGACAACGACAATGGCCGCACCGCCCGTCTGCGCCAGGCTGTGGCCCGCACCCGCGACAAGGCGCGTGCGCTCGTCGCCGCCCGGAGCCACTGAGCCTCACCTTCCCACGAAAAAGCGGGCAGGACCGCTCGTCGCGATCGCTGCCCGCAGGAGGGAGGTAGTCTTGCCGCTCAGATCGTGCCTTGGCCCATCTGTTC
>JBKBUD010000378.1:0-1708 GCA_046290865.1 Novosphingobium sp.
TGATCCACGGCAAGAAGGACCGCCGCGTGCCCTTCGCCCAGTCGAAGACCTACGTCGACCGGCTGAAGAAGGCAGGCAAGGAGCATGAATTCTTCATCCAGCCTGAAGGCGACCACTTCTTCAGCCGGGAGGAGGATCGCCTGACTTTCCTGACGCAGATGGAAGCGTTTCTCGACAAGCATAATCCTGCAAACTGAGGATACGTTCGTGCTTTGCGGTTGCGCCGGGGAGGCCTAAGGGGGCTGCAACCGCGCAACTGCAGGGCGTTCGTTTCCATGGCTTTTTTCACGCAGAACCCCAAGTTCGACTGGATCTTTCGCTGCGGCTGGAAGGGTCTGTGCCCGAAGTGCGGCAAGGGCCCGATGTTCGCGGGCTGGCTCAAGCTGCAGAAGACCTGCCCGGAGTGCGGGCTGGATTACCGCTTCGCCAATGCCGACGACGGTCCGGCGTTCTTCGCGCTGTGCATCACCGCCTTTCCGCTGACCTTCTTCGCGGTCTGGCTGGAAGTCGCCTATGCGCCGCCATGGTGGGTCCACGTAGTGACCTCGGTGCCGATCCTCGGGCTTGGGTGCCTCGCCACGCTGCGCCCCTTCAAGGGCTGGCTGGTCGCCTCGCAATACGTGAACAAGGCGACCGAGGCGGGGACCGAGGACCTGTGGGCCAAGCTTCACGCCCGCGACGACGAGGCCGTGTAAAGCAGACGTATGCGTTGATTGCAGATTGCCGCAAACCGGTTAGGCATGGCCCAAGGTGATCCCGGGGAACGTTCACGCATGACGTAACCCTTCCGGGACAAGGGAGAGCGGAATGTCTCAAGCCAATGGCGCGACCGGCGCGGGTGGAAACCTCGGATTTATCGGACTGATCGTCGCGGTCGCCACGATCGGCGGCTTCATGTTCGGCTATGACTCGGGCGCGATCAACGGCACGCAGGACGGTCTGAAGCATGCCTTCGACCTCGGCGACAAGGAGCTGGGGCTGACGGTCAGCTCGCTGCTGCCGGGCTGTGCGCTGGGGGCGTTCCTCGCCGGGCGCTTTGCCGACCGCTTTGGCCGCCGCGCGGTGATGATGATGGCGGCCGCGCTGTTCGTGCTCTCGGCAATCGGTTCGGGCGCGGCACCTTCGGCGCTGGTGCTGGCAGTCGCGCGCTTTCTGGCGGGCGCCGCAGTTGGTGCCGCGAGCGTGCTCTCGCCCGCCTATATCTCCGAGGTGACCCCCGCCCACATTCGCGGTCGCCTGTCGAGCGCGCAGCAGGTCATGATCATCTCGGGGCTGACCGGAGCGTTCCTGGCCAATTACTGGCTGGCGGGAGCTGCGGGGTCGTCACTCGGCACGTTCTGGGGTGGATACCCTGCATGGCGCTGGATGTTCTGGGTGCAGGCAGTCCCGGCGCTGCTGTTCCTCGTCACGCTGCTGCTGATCCCCGAAAGCCCGCGTTTCCTTGTTGCCAAGGGCCGCATCGAAGAGGCGCGCGCGGTTCTGGCCAAGCTGTTCGGGGCACAGACCGCCGATACCAAGCTCGCCGAGATCCGTGCCTCGCTTGCAACCGATCACCAGCCGAGCCTTGCCGACATCCGCAAACCCGGCGGCGGCTGGCGACCGATCGTGTGGGTGGGCATCGGCCTTGCCGTGTTCCAGCAACTCGTCGGCATCAACGTGGTGTTCTACTACGGCGCGGTGCTGTGGCAGGCCGTCGGCTTTTCCGAAG
>JBKBUD010000064.1:0-359 GCA_046290865.1 Novosphingobium sp.
CGCCCACGGTGATTCTCGGACATGGCGGCGGGCAGACCCGCCACAGCTGGGATCGGGCCGGGCACGAGCTGGCCGATGCCGGCTTTCACGTGATCAACTACGACTTGCTCGGCCACGGCGAGAGCGACTGGGAGCCAGAGGGGGATTACTCCTATGCCCGTCGTGCAGGCGATCTCGCGGCCGTGGCTGCTCTGGCGCGCGGACCGTTTGCGTTCGTCGGGGCCTCGCTCGGCGGCTTGTCAGCTATGGCTGCTGCCTGCCACGGCACGGTTCCCGATGCGCTGGTGCTGGTTGACGTTGTGGTCCAGATTTCGCCGACGGGAGTGGAGCGCATCGTCGGGTTCATGTCGGCCAATGCT
>JBKBUD010000064.1:369-12177 GCA_046290865.1 Novosphingobium sp.
ACGGATTCGGTTCGCTCGAAGATGCGGCGGACGCGATCTCGGCCTATTACCCGGATCGCGCCCGGCCTGCGCGTCTCGACGGGTTGCGCAAGAACCTGCGGGAAGGGCAGGACGGTCGCTTCTATTGGCACTGGGATCCGAAGTTCCTGGTCGGTGGCAAGCACCATGCCGCGATCGACGAGTTGCTTGATGGCGCCGAGTGGCCGGCTCGCGTTCCGACGCTGCTGGTCCGGGGGATGAAGTCCGACATCGTCACCGATGATGGCGTGGCAGACCTCATCGGGCGCATTCCTCATCTGGAAGTGGCCGATATCGGCGGGGCGGGGCACATGGTCGCCGGGGATCGTAATGACCTGTTCAACGAGGCGATGATCGCATTCCTGATGCGGGTCATGCCACCTGCAGCACCGCGCGGCGGCTGAATCCGGCAACGCGGCTTGTCCCCGCGACGGCCAGCGCCTAGATGGGGCGCATGTCCGGTGAAATTCTCGATAACCGTGGTCGCGGTACCGCCGGGTGGTCCTGGCCATCCATCCATCCCGAAGGGCGCAAGTTTGGCCTGATTTCCGCTGCGCTCAGCCTTGGTGCTGCGCTTATGGCGTGGGAAACCATTGCCTGGCCTCTGGCGTTCCTGACGCTGGGCGTTCTGGCGTTCTTCCGCGATCCGGTGCGCGTGACGCCGCGTGACGACAAGTTCGTCGTGTCACCGGCCGACGGCTTGATCACGCTGATCCAGAAGGTGCCGCCGCCGCGCGAACTCTGCGCCGACGACGGCTCGGGCGTCCGGGGGATGAATCCCGAACCGGTGACCCGCGTTTCGATCTTCATGTCGGTGTTCGACGTGCACATCAACCGCTCGCCGATTGCCGGTACGATCAGTCGCGTGGTCTATATCCCCGGCAAGTTTCTCAATGCCGATCTCGACAAGGCGAGCGAGGAGAACGAGCGCCAGCACTTCCTTGTGGAGCGCGGCGATGGCGTCCAGATCGGCTTCACCCAGATCGCAGGCCTCGTGGCCCGTCGCATTGTCCCGTTCGTCAAGGGTGGCGATATCGTTGCGGTTGGTCAGCGCGTCGGCTTGATCCGATTCGGCAGCCGCGTGGACGTGTATCTTCCTGCCGGGACCGAGCCCAAGGTGCTGATGGGCCAGAAGTGTGTGGCTGGTGAGACGATTCTTGCCGAGATCGGCGAAGCGCCGATGATCGAAGGTATCGGCCAGTGAAGTGGAACCGGTAATGGAAGAGGGCAAGGCGGCCGGACTTCGTCGCGGGCGCTTGCCCGGCGGCCTGACGCTGCGGGCAATGACGCCCAATGCGATCACCACAGCAGCCCTGTGCTCGGGGCTTACCGGCATCCGTTTTGCGGTGACCGCAGCCTCTGGCACCGATCCGATGCAGGTTGCGGAAGACTGGCGCAAGGCCGTGGCTGCAGTGATCATTGCCGGGATGCTGGACGGCATCGATGGCCGCATTGCCCGCCTGCTCAAGGCACAATCGCGGTTCGGCGCGGAACTCGACAGTCTGGCCGACAACGTTTCCTTCGGGGTTGCGCCGGCCCTGATCCTGTTCCTGTGGTCGCTTCAGGAAGCGCCGCGCGTCGGCTGGTTTGCCGCGCTGGCTGTGGCGATCGCCTGCGCGCTGCGACTGGCGAGGTTCAACGCGCGCATCGACATCGAGGACCAGCCTCACAAGTCTGCAGGGTTCCTGACCGGGGTTCCCGCACCGGTCGGCGCCGGGCTTGCCTTCCTGCCGCTGTATCTGTGGATCGCAACGGACAATCCGCTGTTCCGCTCGCCGTTGCTGGTCGGACCATGGCTCGTGCTGATCGCGTTCCTGATGATCTCGAACCTGGCGACGCTTGGCTGGTCGGCGATGAGGCCGCGGCGCAGCGTTCGCCTTGAGTTGATCGCACTTGTGGGCCTGGTGATTGCCGCCTTGCTGACCGAACCTTGGCTAACCCTTTCGGGCATCTGCATCGTCTATCTGCTGCTGATTCCGGTCGGCGTGGTGCGCTATGCCAAGGTCAAGCGGCAGCGCGCAGCGACCGTGCGGAGCGAGCCGCTTCCGCCTGCCTGAACAGGCGGCGTACCGTGCGGCGCAGCTGCGGCGAGACGCCAGAACGGCCACCTTCTGCCCCGTGGCTGGTGATCCGGACAAGAAACTCGCGATCCCGTTCAAGCGAACGATATTCGGCAAGGAGCGCCGCGATCTGCGCCTTGCGCCCCTGCATCGTCACGAAGATGGCGGCCACGGCGAACGTGGCGGCAGCAGCGAAGACGAGAGTGCAAACGAGAGCGAGCATTGCGCGTGTCCTTGCTTCTATCCCGGAGTTTCCTCCCCCTGACCGTTTCCTGACGAGAATCGGACAGGCCTGTGGAAAACCTGTGGATTGATGTATTGTTCCGACCATGTCGCAAGACTGATTCGGATATGGAGATAATGTTCTCCTTTTGTTCCAGTCCGTCAAGGCGGAACATGCTGCGTTCCCGTCCAAACTGCCGTCTTTTTGGTCAAATCACTGAATTCAAGGCAAAAACTCTGCGCAGTTTTTCGCTAAAGTGGATCAATCCACCGGTGCAGGCCGACCAGAACGTTGCAATTCCGTGCTGGATTTTAAGGGCGGAGTGTTCTAGGGGCGGCGCCGTCGCAGGAGTTCAGTGGGCATGGTGCCTGCCGGATGAGGGGCGACAATCCACACGGGAAGCACATTCACCGGTGCCGGCAGCGGGATCTCCGCAGCGGTTCCAGCTTCCCGGAGGTTCAACCGGAAAGGAATTACCTATGGCGGCACCTGTCGTCACGATGCATCAGCTTATCGAAGCCGGGGCCCACTTCGGCCACCAGACCCACCGCTGGAACCCGCGGATGAAGCCGTACATCTTCGGCGCCCGCAACGGCATCCACATCCTCGACCTGTCGCAGACCGTTCCGCTCTTCGCCCGCGCGCTCGAGTTCATCTCGGCAACCGTCCAGGCAGGCGGCAAGGTGCTGTTCGTCGGCACCAAGCGCCAGGCGCAGGAGCAGATCGCTCAGGCTGCCCGCGCTTCGGGTCAGCACTATGTCAACCACCGTTGGCTGGGCGGCATGCTCACCAACTGGAAGACCATCTCGGGCTCGATCAAGCGCTTCAAGGCGCTGGAAGAGCAGCTTGCTGGCGACACTGCCGGTCTGACCAAGAAGGAAGTCCTCCAGCTGACCCGCGAGCGTGACAAGCTCGAGCTGTCGCTGGGCGGCATCCGCGACATGGGCGGCATCCCGGACGTGATGTTCGTGATCGACGCCAACAAGGAAGAGCTGGCGATCAAGGAAGCCAACGTTCTCGGCATCCCGGTCGTTGCCATCCTCGACTCGAACGTGTCGCCCGATGGCATCGCGTTCCCGGTTCCGGCGAACGACGACGCGAGCCGCGCCATCCGCCTGTACTGCGAAGCCGTTGCCGCTGCCGCGACCAAGGGCGGCCGTGACGCTGCCATCGCTTCGGGCGCCGACCTCGGTGCAATGGCTGAGCCGCTGGCTGAAGAAGCCGCGGAAGCCTGATCCGGATCTTTCGCGTGACGGCTCATCCTTGATGGTGAGCCGTCACCGAATTGTCCCGGATGCGATTTACGGGCCGCGGCAGTGCTGCGGCCTTCCTGTGTTTTCAAGATAAAGGATCAACGCAATGGCCTACACCGCCGCTGACGTGAAGAACCTGCGCGAGCGCACCGGCGCCGGCATGATGGACTGCAAGAAGGCTCTCGACGAAGCCGGTGGCGACTTCGAAGCCGCTGTTGACGCGCTGCGCGCCAAGGGTCTGGCCGCTGCCGCCAAGAAGTCGAGCCGCACTGCGGCTGAAGGCCTCGTCGGTGTTACCGTTTCGGGCACCAAGGGCGTCGCCGTCGAAGTGAACTCGGAAACCGACTTCGTCGCGAAGAACGACCAGTTCCAGGACTTTGTGCGCAAGGCTACCGAAGTGGCGCTGAACACCGGCGCGTCGGACGTCGAGGCGCTGAAGGCTGCCGCCTATCCGGATGGCGGCACCGTTGCCGACAAGCTGACCAACAACGTCGCGACCATCGGTGAAAACCAGCAACTGCGCCGCATCAAGCACGTCGAAGTTTCGAACGGCGTCGTCGTGCCCTACATGCACAACGCAGCCGCTACCAACCTCGGCAAGATCGGCGTGCTCGTCGCGCTCGAATCCGAAGCTGCGGCTGACAAGCTCGAAGCACTCGGCAAGCAGATCGCGATGCACATCGCCGCTGCCTTCCCGCTGGCGCTGAATGCCGAAGACCTCGACGCCGAGTTGATCGCCCGCGAGCGCAAGATCGCGGCTGAAAAGGCTGCCGAGAGCGGCAAGCCCGCTGAAGTCCAGGCCAAGATGGTCGACGGTGCCGTCGCCAAGTACGCCAAGGAAAACGCGCTGCTTTCGCAGATCTTCGTGATGGACAACAAGTCGACCATCCAGCAGGTCGTCGATGCCGCAGGCAAGGAAGCCGGCACCAAGATCGTGCTGAAGGACTATGTCCGCTTCCAGCTCGGCGAAGGCATCGAGAAGGAAGAGACCGACTTCGCTGCCGAAGTGGCTGCTGCCGCCGGCATCAAGTAAGTCTGCATTCAACGATCCCCGCATGGACGGGCCGGTTTTCTGGCTCGTCGGTGCGGGGATTGTTATGCCTGCGCCCTTGGCAGGCCCCTTCACAGGGTTATAAGGGCGGCCACTTCCACCTGATCACGAGTGCATCGACCTTATGAGCGTCCCTTCTTACATGCGCATCCTCCTGAAACTTTCGGGCGAAGTGCTGATGGGGGAGCAGCAGTTCGGG
Organism: Novosphingobium sp.; assembly: GCA_046290865.1. Lineage (GTDB taxonomy): Bacteria > Pseudomonadota > Alphaproteobacteria > Sphingomonadales > Sphingomonadaceae > Novosphingobium. The sequence continues at coordinate 5,174 of JBKBUD010000064.1, forward strand.
ATCGATACGGACTACGTGGCCAGCGTGGCGCAGGAAGTGAAGGACGCGCGCGACAGCGGCCTTCAGATTTGCCTGGTGATCGGCGGCGGAAACATCTTCCGCGGCATGGCCGGGGCCGCCAAGGGCATGGACCGCGCCCAGGCCGATTACATGGGCATGCTCGCCACGATTATGAACGCTCTGGCCATGCAGAATGCGCTCGAGCAGATCGGCGTCGAAACCCGCGTCCAGTCAGCGATCCAGATGGACGAAGTGTGCGAGCCGGTCATCCGCCGCCGCGCCGAGCGTCATCTCGAGAAGGGCCGCGTAGTGATTTTCGCTGCCGGTGTCGGCAGCCCCTACTTCACCACGGATTCGGGCGCAGCCTTGCGCGCCGCCGAAATGAAGTGCGACGCTCTGTTGAAGGGTACCAGCGTGGACGGCGTCTATAACGCCGACCCGAAGAAGGATTCTTCTGCAAAGCGTTACGATACCGTGGATTACGACACGGTGCTGGCAGACAATCTGAAGGTCATGGACGCGAGCGCAGTGGCGCTGTGCCGTGACAACAACATTCCGATCGTGGTCTTCTCGATCCGCGAGCGCGGCAATCTTGCGCGCGTGCTGGCGGGCGAGGGGACGCAGACGGTCGTCAGTAAAGGAGCCTGAGCGATGGCAAAGTACGACAAGGTCGATCTCGAACGCCGCATGAAGGGCGCGGTGGAATCGCTCAAGGGCGATCTTTCGGGTCTGCGGACCGGCCGTGCCAACACCTCGCTGCTCGACCCGATCACGGTCGAGGTCTACGGTAGCCACATGCCGCTCAGCCAAGTGGCGAGCGTTTCGGCGCCCGAGCCGCGCATGCTTTCCGTCCAGGTGTGGGACAAGTCCAACGTGACGCCGGTCGAGAAGGCGATCCGTTCGGCAGGGCTCGGCCTCAACCCGATCAACGATGGCCAGACGCTGCGCCTGCCGATTCCGGACCTGACCGAGGAGCGCCGCAAGGAACTGGCCAAGCTCGCCAGCAAGTATGCCGAGAACGCCCGCATCGCCATCCGCAACGTGCGCCGCGATGGCATGGATGCCCTCAAGGTTGACGAGAACAAGAAGGAAATCTCGGAAGACGAGCGCAAGCGCGCCGAGACCGACCTGCAGAAGCTTACCGACGAGCTGATCAAGCAGGCCGACGAAGCCGCCGCTGCCAAGGAAAAGGAAATCCTCGGCAAGTGACGGCGGTCCCCGCCTCGACGGGCGGCAGCGTGCCTTACGGCGCGCGGCACGTCGCGATCATCATGGACGGCAATGGCCGTTGGGCAAAGAAGCGGATGATGCCGCGCGCCTTCGGCCACAAGCGTGGCGTCGACACGGTGCGCGAGATCGCCCGTGCCGCGCGAGACATGGGGCTCGAGGCGCTGACGCTCTACGCGTTCTCCTCGGAAAACTGGAAGCGGCCGGCAGACGAGATCGCGGACCTGATGGGCCTGCTGCGGGCCTTCATCCGCAGCGATCTGGCCGAGCTTGTCAGCAACAATACGCGGCTCAGGATCATCGGCGATTATCAGGTGCTTGCGCCCGATCTCGTGGAACTGATCGAAGATGCGATGGCGCAGACTGCGGGCAATACCGGGACGACGCTGGCGATTGCCCTGAACTATGGTTCGCAGCAGGAGATAGCACGCGCAGCGGCGAAGGCCGCCACCAAGGGGGCGATCACGCCCGAAGCGATCGAGGCCGAACTCGACACTGCTTGCCTGCCGCCGCTCGACCTTCTGATCCGGACGTCGGGGGAAGTCCGCCTGTCCAACTTCCTCCTGTGGCAGGCTGCCTACGCCGAGATGTGGTTTACCGAAGTGCTATGGCCGGACTTTACCGCCGCCCACCTGCGCGAGGCGCTCGAGCAGTTCGCATCGCGTGAGAGGCGCTTCGGTGGACGCTGAAGCGCAAGGGACGGCTGCGGCAACCGACGCGCCGAAGAAGTCGGATCTCGGCGTGCGCGTCGTTTCGGCTGTGGTCATGCTCGCGATAGCGGCAACGGCGTTCTGGGCTGGCGGCCTGTGGCTGGACCTCTTCGTGGCGGTCGTGGCGATGGGCGTTTTCGTCGAGTACGTGCGACTGGCGGGCAAGATTGCCGATAACCCCGCACGCCTTTCGTCGATGGTCATCTTTGGCGCGATCTATATCGGATGGGGCGGACTTGCTCTTGCGGTGATGCCCGAACCCCTGATGCTGGTCGTGCTGGGGCTGGTGATATGCACCGATACAGGTGCCTATTTTACCGGCCGGTCGCTCGGAGGGCCGAAAATAGCTCCAGCGATCAGTCCGTCGAAGACCTGGTCCGGACTTCTTGGCGGCATGGCTGCAGCGGGCATCTGGACGGGTCTCTGCCTTCTCGCGGTGAACTATCTCGAATCTGCACTTGGTCCCACGGGGCCGAGCCTGATAGCAGCTTTTCGATCCACGGATCTCGTGGTCGCGGTGCTTTCCGGCGCGGTTCTTGCCGTCTTTGCGCAAGTGGGCGATTTCTACGAGTCCTGGCTCAAGCGGCGGGCAGGCGTGAAGGACTCCTCGCGCCTCATTCCGGGGCATGGCGGTCTGTTCGACAGGGTTGACGGATTGCTCCCGGTTGCCATCATCGTCGGCACGGCTTGGGCCGCAACGCAGGCAGGACTTTAGAAGGCAGATGGCCCGCTCCATTTCCGTTCTGGGCGCCACCGGTTCGATCGGTGCATCGACGCTCGATCTGATCCGACGCAATCGCGATGAGTGGCGCGTCGTTGCGCTGACTGCCAATGGCGACGCAGCAGGGTTGGCCAAACTGGCGCGCGAGTTCGGGGCTGAAGTGGCGGTGGTGGCTGACGAAACAGCACTGCCAGCGCTGCGCGACGCGCTTTCCGGCACGAACATTCAGGCAGCCGCAGGCGAGGCGGCGCTGGTCGAGGCGGCTGCGCGCGGAGCGGATATCACCGTGGCGGCCATCGTCGGCTGTGCCGGCCTTGCTCCGACAATGGCGGCGATCGAACGGGGCGGCGTGATCGCGCTTGCCAACAAGGAAGCACTGGTTTCGGCCGGCGACGTGATGACAGCGGCTGTGGCACGGCATGGGGCAACGCTGCTGCCGGTCGATTCCGAGCACAATGCGATCTTCCAGTGCCTCGCCGGGAATGACATTTCGCACGTCCATGCGATCACGCTGACTGCGAGTGGGGGGCCGTTCAGGGACTGGTCGCTCGAGCAATTGCAGCGCGCCACGCCGGCCGAAGCGGTCAAGCATCCAAACTGGTCGATGGGAGCCAAGATCAGCGTCGATTCGGCAACGATGATGAACAAGGGGCTCGAGTTCATCGAGGCTTTCCATCTGTTCCCGGTCGGGGTGGAGCGCCTGCGCATCATCGTGCATCCCCAGTCGATCGTGCATTCCATGGTCGAGTATCGTGACGGGTCCACGCTGGCGCAGCTTGGTCCTTCCGACATGCGCGTACCGATCGCGTCGGCGCTTGCCTGGCCTGCGCGGATGGACACGCCCTGTGCGCCGCTCGATCTCACCGCGATCGGACAGCTGACCTTCAGAGCCCCCGACGAGGTGCGCTTCCCCGCAACCCGTCTGGCCCGCAATGCGGTGGTCGAGGGCGGCTCTGCTCCTGCGACGATGAACGCGGCGAACGAAATCGCCGTGGCGGCGTTCCTCGACGGTCAGATTGCATTCACCCGGATCGTGCAATCGGTCGAGGAAGTGCTGTCGCGCGCGGCGCTGCCTGCGCCGACATGCCTGGACGACGTGATTGCGATCGATGCCGAGGCAAGGGTCAGGGCACGTGAACTGATGGAACCCGTACGCTGATGCCACCGATCGAAAGCCCCGGAATCCTCATCACGTTGCTGGGATTCCTGCTGGTCCTCGGGCCATTGGTGTTCATCCACGAACTTGGACATTATCTCGTCGGTCGCTGGTGCGGCGTGAAGGCCGATGTGTTTTCCATCGGCTTCGGCAAGGAAATTGCCGGGTGGACGGACAAGCGCGGCACCCGCTGGAAGCTCTCGGCGCTGCCCCTGGGCGGCTACGTGCAGTTTGCAGGCGACATGAACCCGGCGAGCCAGCCCAGCCAGGAATGGCTCTCGCTCCCGGCTGAGGAGCGCAACCGGACGTTTCAAGCCAAGCCGCTGTGGCAGCGCTCGCTGATCGTGCTGGCGGGGCCGGTCACGAACCTGCTGTTCGCCGTGCTCATTCTCGGCGGGTTCACGCTCGCTTACGGCAAGATCGTCGTGCCGCCGGTCGTCGGCGAGGTCCGAGCAGGATCGGCCGCCGCCAAGGCTGGAATCGAGGTTGGAGACCGCATCGTCTCGATGCGCGGCCATGCGGTGGACTCGTTCCTCGATATCCGGCTGGAAGTGGGGCAGAATCCCGGTGAGCCGCTCGACATCGAGGTCCTTCGCGGCGATCGCAAGCTTCGTTTTGCGGCCAGTGCCGAGGTCAAGGTCGAAAGCGATCGCTTCGGCAATACCCAGAAGATCGGTTTCCTCGGCGTCGGACCGAAGAGCTACGAGATCGTCAGGATCGGGCCGGTTGACGCTGCGGTCGACGGCGTCCGCCAGACCGGCAGCATCATGGCGATGATGGTCAACGGAATCGGCCAGATCATTTCCGGCAAGCGCGAGGTCAAGGAACTCGGCGGGCCGATCAAGATCGCCAAGTACTCCGGTGAGCAGCTGATTTCCGGATGGCAGCCGTTCGTTACGTTCGTGGCGCTGATCTCGATTAACTTGGGGTTCATTAACCTGCTGCCAATTCCGGTCCTCGACGGGGGCCACCTCGCTTTCTACGCGGCCGAGGCGATCCGCAGGAAGCCGGTTGGCCAGCGTGGGCAGGAGTGGGCATTCCGCACCGGTCTCGCGTTCGTCATGGCGCTGATGCTGTTCGTCACGATCAACGACGTGGCGTCGCTCAAGCTGTTCGGAGGGTGAGGCAAGTTCGACTGCGTCCGGTACGGGGGCGCGTGGTGTTCGGCGGTCAGGGGTGACGGGCGGATTTCCACAGAATGTCTTTCCACAGAAATGCGGGGCAATGTTTGCTTGATTGGCCTTGTGGCATCGGGCAGAGGGCTACATTGCTTGCCGCGGCCGGACCCTCCTCGCGGGCGTCCTGCTGCCACTTTATACGGGATGGCGCTTGGTGATGATTGGACGTAACGCGGGCCGGGCAGGAAATCTGAGCGCCAAGGCCTCCCCGCTGTGCGCTGGCCTGCTGGCCACCACCGCATTGGTAACGGTTCCGCAGGCCGCTGTGGCCCAGACAGTGGCTCCGGTGGCTGCTCCTGTGGCACCTGCGCTGCCTGCTGCTGTTCCGGCGCCTGTCGGCGATGTGATCCGCACGGTGACCGTTCAGGGATCGCAGCGGCTCGAGCCGGATACGATCCTGTCCTACATCCGCCTGCGCCCGGGTCAGACCTATACCCAGGCGCTGGGTGACCAGGCGCTGAAGGACCTCTACGCGACCGAGCTGTTCGCCGATGTCTCCGTGCGCAACAACAGCGGCGACGTGGTGATCCAGGTCAAGGAAAACCCGGTCATCAACCGCATCATCCTCGAGGGCAACAAGCGCCTCAAGGAAGACAAGATCCTGCCCGAGATCAAGCTCGCGGCCCGCCAGATCTTCACGCGTTCCAAGGTCCGCGCGGATGTTGCCCGCATCATCGAGCTGTACAAGCGGCAGGGCCGCTTTGCCGCGACGGTCGAGCCGAAGATGGTCATGCTCGACCAGAACCGCGTCGACATCGTGTTCGAGATCAGCGAGGGTCCTAAGTCCAAGGTTCGCCAGATCAACATCCTCGGCAACGAGAAGTTCTCGGACGGCAAGTTGCGCGGCGAGATGGTGACGAAGCAGGCGCGCTTCTTCCGCCTGTTCTCGAGCGGCACCAGCTACGACCCGGACCGCCTTGCCTTCGACCAGCAGAAGCTGCGCCAGTTCTACCTGACCGAAGGCTATGCCGACTTCCGCGTGGTCTCTGCCGTGGCGGAACTGACGCCCGACAAGAAAGACTTCATCATCACTTACGTGGTGGAGGAAGGCGATCGCTACAAGTTCGGCGATGTCAAGGTCGACAGCCAGCTGCGCGACTTCGACAGCGACGCGATGTCCAAGCGCCTGCCGATCAAGGCCGGTGACTGGTACAACGCAAAGGCCGTCGAAGACCAGGTCGATGCGCTGACCGAGACGGCCGGTGCGTTCGGCTATGCCTTTGCCGACGTCCGCCCGGACTTCTCGCGCAACAAGGATGACCTGACGATGTCGGTCACCTTCCGCATCGCAGAAGCGCCCCGCGTCTATGTCGAGCGGGTCGACGTCAACGGCAATACGCTCACGCAGGACAAGGTGGTCCGCCGCGAGTTCCGTATTGCCGAGGGCGATGCGTTCAACACCTTTCAGGTCAAGCGTTCGACCAACCGCATCAAGTCGCTCGGCTACTTCCAGGAGAAGTTCGAGGTCGAGCAGAAGCCGGGCAGCGCTCCGGACCGCATCGTGCTCGAAGCCAACGTGGAAGAACGCCCGACCGGCGAACTGCAGCTTTCGGCCGGTTTCTCGAGCCTTGAAAGCTTCATCTTCCAGGGTTCGATCCGCCAGAACAACTTCCGTGGACGCGGTCAGACGATCGGGCTGTCGGTGGACTATTCGCGCTTCACCCGTTCGGTGCAGGTAAGCTTCACCGAGCCCTATCTGTTCGACAAGAACGTGTCGCTCGGTGTTGACGTCTATCGGCGCGACCTGAACAGCTTCAACCAGTTCAACTCGAACCGTAACACCACCTACAAGCAGGCGACGACCGGCTTCTCGGCGCGCGTGGGCGTACCGCTGTCCGAATACATGTCGCTGATCGGGCGCTACACGTTCAATCTCGACGACGTGACGCTGGACAAGAGCACGTTCTACATCAACGGACAGTGCAGCATCCTGCTCGCTGGGCGCTATCTTTGCGACGCCATCGGCAAGCGCACGAGCTCGATCCTCGGCGCCTCGCTGGTCTATGACACGC
>JBKBUD010000379.1:0-1703 GCA_046290865.1 Novosphingobium sp.
CGCCGGTAGCGGAAGTACCAGACTTCATGCCCATACACCGTGCGCGCCTTGTGCTCGTACCGCGTTTCCGGCCATCCACCGGGACGCACCTGAAAGTCCTTTGCGTCCTTGGCCAGCCATTCGAATTGGTGCTTGTGACGGCGCATGACCATCAGCGCGTGGCGCAGATAGACCGCATGGTCGGTGCCGAAACGGAACTCGCCGCCGGGCCGCAGCTTGGCCGCGAAGAGGTCGAGCGGCCCATCGTTCATCATCCGCCGCTTGGCATGGCGCGCCTTGGGCCAGGGGTCTGGATGCAGCAGGTAGAGGAACGACAGCGCCCCGTCGGGAATGCGGCGGAGGACTTCCAGCGCGTCGCCGTGATGGATGCGCACGTTCGGAATGGGGGGATGGGCCCCGTTGTCGCCCGACACGTGGGTGAGCGCTTGCGCCACCCCGTTCAGGAAGGGTTCGGCGCCGATAAAGCCGTGATCCGGCAGCATGTCGGCGCGAAAGGCCATGTGCTCGCCACCGCCGAAGCCGATCTCGAAATGCAGCGGGCGCTGTTCGCCGAACAAGACCTCGGCCGTGATCGGGCCTTCGGTCGGCATGGAGATCTGCGGCAGCAGCTCATCCACAAGCGACTGCTGGCCCTGGCGCAGGGGCTTACCCTTGGCACGGCCATAGAGGCGGTTGATCGTCGTGGGATCGCCGGATTTGTAGGCTGTCATGGCGGCGGCGTTTGGCAGCACGTCATGCGGGGGTCAATATCATCGCTCGGTCGCGCCCGAGGACAAGAAATTTGGTTGGACGGTCCGCGCCCGCTGTGGTGATCAATACCGCATGTCTGGCACCGATCCTGCGCACCGCGCGACTGCGGCGTTGACCGACAGGGAACTCGAAGTCCTGCGCCTGCTTACCGCAGGCCACACGATCAAGTCGATCGCTGCAGTTCTCGATCGCAGCGAAGCCTCCATCAACGAGCGTTTGCGCGATGCCCGGCGCAAGACCGGCGTCGGCAGCAGCCGCGAACTGGCACGACTGGTGGCGGGACAGGAAAACTGGCCCAGAAAAACTGATCTTTCCGCGCCCGGCGCCTTGGACGACGTCGATGAACAGCCCGCACCTGCGGCGCGTCATTGGCCGAAAGGAAAGATCGCCATGCTTGCTCTGATTCCCATTGCTGCCGGCCTCATGCTGGTTTCCACCGGCTCGCAGCACGCTCCAAAGCCACCGGCTGCAGACTCGGCCGCCGTGAGCGCATCACCGCTTGTCGGCAAGTGGTCGCTGGATACTGCGCGGATTCCGGCGGACGAGCGGCCGCGCAGCGTCACGATTGCCTTCAGCGTCTCGCCCGACCAGCAGTGGAGCACGCGCGTCGATATCGTCGCGCCCGACGGCAGCACGATGACCGCAGCCTCTTCCGCCAAGCCTGACGGCGTGGCTGTGCCGATTTCCGGCAACATTCCGATTTTCGATGCCGCCTCTCTGCGCCAGCCGGCTCCGGACACGCTTGTCATGACTTTGGGCAAAGGCGGCACACCAGTCGCAACGCGCGTCTACACGGTTGCCAAGGACGGCAAGTCGATGACCGAGACGATCATCTGGGCGGACAAGACCATGCCGAAGATGGAAACGACGTATTTCAACAAGGTTGGCTGAGCGTCAGGTCCTGACCTTTAGGGGTGTGCAAACCGAAAAACGGCCCGCCGGTGAGGGCGGGC
>JBKBUD010000380.1:0-1694 GCA_046290865.1 Novosphingobium sp.
TTCGATCCCGAAAAGGCGCGCGGCTTCGAAGGTGGCATCAAGACGATGCTGATGGACCGCCAGCTGCGCTTCAACGTGACGGCCTACAGCTACAAGTACACGAACCTGCAGCTCGACTTCTTCCGTTCCGACATCTTCGCCTTCACCACGATCAACGCTGGCTCGGCGCGGACGAGGGGCGTGGAAGTGGACTTCGAGTTCGCCCCGCGCGCGCTTGACGGCTTCGACATCCACGGCTCGATCAACCACAACAAGTCGCGCTATGGCAACGCGATCGGCGCGCCGTGCTATGCCGGGCAGACCCGGGCGCAGGGTTGCAACCTGGTCTATGTCAACGACGGCACGGCAAACGGCACGGCCCGTCCGTTCGTGGCTGGCACCGACGCAATCGCCAATCGTCAGAACCTCAAGGGGCAGCCGACGGCCAACGCGCCTGAATGGGTCGGCACGCTCGGCGTTAACTATGACGCCAAGCTGCCCGGCGGCCTGACTCTGGGGATGGGTGTGGATGCTCGCTACAGCGACTCCTACCTCGCCACCGCGTTCGGCAACCCGGCCACGCTGCAGGACAGCTACGTCAACCTCGACGCCACGCTGCGCCTGCGCACCGAGAACGAGCGTTGGGAACTGGCGCTGATCGGCAAGAACCTGACCAACCGCTGGTATGCCACCGGCGGCACCGATGCTCCGAACACCGGTTCGGGCACTGGCGGCACCACCGGGGTTCTGGCCGATCAGATCGGCTTTGCCACCCTGCCACGCACGGTCATGGTCCAGGCGACCTTCAAGTACTGAGATCCTCCCTGCCCGGTCGCCCACCCTTCTGCGGAGGGTGGCGCGACCGGGGCTTTTTCCCAAGATTTCACGCGAAGAGGTTTCCGCGATGCGCGCAGTCCGTTCCGCCTTCAGTTTGTCCGCCCACAAGCGCCGGCTCTGCGGAGCTTCCGCCATCGTGGCCCTTCTCGCGCCTTCGTTCGTCCTTGCGCAGGATGCGGCGGCCGACCCGATGGCCGGGAAGGTCGGCAAGACCGTGCAGGAAAGCCATGATCCGACATGGCCTTCGCAGCCGCAGGCCCCCAAGGGCGCGCCCAACGTGCTCGTCATCCTGACCGACGATGTCGGCTTCGGCGTAACCAGCGCGTTCGGCGGCCCGGTGCCAACCGCAACCTTCGATGCGCTCGCCCAGACCGGCCTGCGCTACAACCGCTTCAACACGACTGCGCTGTGCTCGCCGACCCGCGCTTCGCTGCTGACCGGGCGCCTGCCGCAGAACGTCGACATGGGCAATGTCACCAACCTGCCCACCGGCTATGACGGCTACACCACCGTGATCCCGGATTCCGCAGCCACCGTTGCCGAAGTCTTGAAGGAAAACGGCTTCAACACCGCCATGTTCGGCAAGAGCCACCTGACGCCCGAATGGCAGTCGAGCGCGGCGGGGCCGTTCAACCAGTGGCCCACCGGCCTCGGCTTCGAATATTTCTACGGGTTTCTCTCGGCCGATACCTCGATGTGGCAGCCGAGCATCGTCGAGAACACGCTTCCGGTCGAACCACCGCACGATGATCCGAATTACTTCTTCGAGAAGGACATGGCCGATCATGCGATCAAGTGGATGCGCACCCAGCAGGCCGCCGCGCCCGACAAGCCGTTCTTCATGTACTACGCGCCGGGCATCGCGCACACGCCGCACC
>JBKBUD010000381.1:0-1687 GCA_046290865.1 Novosphingobium sp.
CCCTTGCCGCCGAGGTACTGCTTCGCCAGCTGATGGTAGGGGTCTTCCGGCAGGCCGGCGTACGACACCCACGCCACCTTGGGATGGTTCTGCAGCCACTGCGCCAGGTGCAGCGCATTGCTGCAGTGCCGCTCCATGCGCAGCGCCAGCGTTTCCATGCCGGTCAGCGTCAGGAATGCGTTCATCGGCGCCATTGCGGGACCAAGATCGCGCAGGCCGAGAACGCGGCAGCCGATGATGAAGGCAATCGGGCCGACCGGCTTCAGCGCCTCGGTCAGCACCGCGCCGTGGTAGCTGGGGTTCGGCTGCGAGAGCGAGGGGAACTTGTCACTCGCCGCCCAGTCGAACTTGCCGGAGTCCACGATCAGGCCGCCGATGGAATTGCCGTGGCCGTTGAGGAACTTGGTGCAGGAATGGACGACGATGTCCGCGCCATGTTCGATCGGACGGCACAGTGCGGGGCTGGCCATCGTGTTGTCGACGATCAGCGGCACGCCAGCGGCATGGGCAACCTCGGCAATCGCCGCGATGTCCTGCACCACGCCACCGGGGTTGGCGAGGCTTTCGATGAACACGCCGCGCGTCTTGTCGGTGATCGCGGCGGCAACGGCAGCGGGATCATCGGCATCGACGAACACGGCCTTCCAGCCGAACTTGGCAAAGCTGTGCGCGAACTGGTTGAGCGTGCCGCCATAGAGCTTCTTGGCCGCGACGATCTCGCAGCCCGGCTCCATCAGGGTGTGGAACACGATGAACTGCGCGGCATGGCCCGAAGCCACGCCCAGCGCGCCAACGCCGCCTTCCAGCGCCGCGATCTTCGCTTCGAGCGCGGCATTGGTCGGGTTCATGATGCGCGTGTAGATGTTGCCGAACTCGGCCAACGCAAACAGGTTCGCGGCATGTTCGGCGCTGTCGAACACGTAGCTCGCCGTCTGGTAGATCGGCGTGATCCGCGCCTTGGTGGTCGGATCGGGCTCGCACCCGGCATGGACCGACAGCGTCTCAAGCTTCTGTGTCATCGCATCTCTCCCGTTGTACGGCACGGATACTATCAGGCGGCTTCGATCTCGCTACCCAGCGGCGGCATGTTGTGGCCGAGCAGGCGCAGCATGTCGGCAGCGCATTCGACCACGTTCGAACCGGGACCATAGATGCCCTGCACCCCTGCCTCACGCAGATAATCGTAGTCCTGCGGCGGGATCACGCCGCCTGCCACGACCTTGATATCCGCGCGGCCAGCGGCCTTGAGATGCCCGATCAGTTCGGGGATCAGGGTCTTGTGCCCGGCCGCGAGCGAGGATGCACCAACCGCGTCGACGTCCTTTTCGAGCGCCAGCGCGGCGGCTTCCTCGGGCGTCTGGAACAGCGGGCCCGAAGTCACCTCGAAGCCCATGTCGCCAAAGGCCGAGGCGATCACGTTGGCACCGCGATCGTGCCCGTCCTGGCCCATCTTGGCGACGAGCATGCGCGGCTTGCGGCCAAGGCGGCGCGTCACGGCCTCGACGCCGTCGAGGACCTGCTGGTAGCGGCTGTCACCGGCATAGGCCGAACCATAGACGCCCTTTACCGGGGTCGGGAACGTGCCGTGGCGACCGAACACGACTTCCATCGCGTCCGAAATCTCGCCCAGCGTTGCGCGATGACGCGCAGCTTCCACGGCGAGTTCGAGCAGGTTGCCGCCGGTCTT
>JBKBUD010000002.1:0-102941 GCA_046290865.1 Novosphingobium sp.
AGCGTTCCGGGGATTTTCGCGGCCGGTGACGCGACGACCGTCCCCTACAAGCAGATCATCATTGCCATGGGCGAAGGTTCCAAAGCTGCGCTTTCTTCCTTCGACTATCTGATCCGACAGGGATAATCTAACTCGCGGTTTCCCAAGGGCTTTCCCCTTTTAGCCCAACGGGTCGCAGAAGCGGCGGCGCAAAGTGTTTGCGTCGCCGCTTTTTCTTTGTGCGGGCAGTTGCCACGAATGACGCCCGCCCTTAACCTGCCCCGTGTCTTGCGCTGTCATGTGCAAGTGGGAGAGACTTATGCCGCGTTCGTTCACCTCGTTTCTTCGAGGGCCAGCAATCCTTCCGGGCATTTTTGCAACCGCGCTGGCCAGCAGTCCAGCGACGGCTGGCGAGGCCTATCGCGATCTCAACCACAATGGCCGACAGGACGTCTACGAGAATCCGGCGGCACCAGTCGCGCGCCGTGTCGACGATCTGCTGCGGCAAATGACGCTTGAGGAAAAGGTCGCCCTCATGCTCCACGGCACCCTTGCTGCCCAGAACGGCGCGAGAATCGGCGTCGGCGCGGCCTACGACAAGCCCGCCGCGCAGGCACAGCTGGCGCGAGGCGTGAACAGCGCGATTACGCGCCTTTCGCCCGACGCCAAAACCTTTGCCGAAGAGAACAACGCAATTCAGCGTCTGGCTGAGGCCACGCGGCTTGGCATCCCGGTCACGATCAGCACCGATCCGCGCAATCATTTTCAGGTGACAGTAGGCGTCAGCTCTGCCTCCGGCGGATTCTCGCAGTGGCCGGAGACGCTGGGGATGGCGGCGATCGGTGACGAGAAGCTGGTCGAACGTTTCGGGCGCCTTGTTGCCGCCGAGTACCGCGCGGTGGGCATCCACATGGCGTTGAGCCCGCAAGCCGACCTCTACACCGAGCCGCGCTGGCCGCGTGGCGTGGCGACGTTCGGTTCGGACGCGGCGACGGTATCGCGGCTTGCCGGAGCCTACGTGCGCGGATTTCAGGGCAGCGCCAAGGGACTGGTCCGTTCCGGCGTCGCCACCGTGGTCAAGCACTGGGTCGGCTACGGCGCGGAGCCTGAAGGCTTTGACGGTCACAACTATTATGGTCGGATCGCTCGCCTCGACAACGCGAGTTTCGCCCAGCACGTCGCCGCGTTCGAAGGCGCGCTGGTGGCCAAGTCTGCAGGCGTGATGCCGACCTACGTCATTGCCGATGGTGTAAGCATCAACGGCAAGCCTCTGCCGCAGGTTGGCGCGGGCTTCAGCAAGCCGCTGATCGACGGTCTGCTGCGCAAGACCAAGAAGTTCGGCGGTATCGTCATTTCCGACTGGGGCATCACCAACACCTGTCTCGAGCAGTGCAAGGCCCCCACGGAGGAAAAGCCGCAAGGATACAACATCGCCATGCCCTGGGGCGTCGAAGGACTGTCCGAGGAAGATCGCTATGCCATGGGCGCCAACGCCGGAATCGATCAGTTTGGCGGCGTTGACGATCCGGCGCCGCTGCTGGCAGCAGTCCGCCACGGCAAGGTCAGCCTCGCCCGGGTGGATCAGGCGGCGCGGCGCGTCCTGACGCTGAAGTTCGAACTTGGCCTGTTCGACAACCCTTATGTCGATGTGGCCCAGGCGACCAAGGTAATCGGCGATCCGGCAACCCAGGCCGAAGCCGACAAGGCCCAGCGCGCCGCACAGGTCCTGCTCGAGAACAAGGCGGGGATGCTGCCTCTGGCACAAGGCCGGAAAGTCTGGCTGTCGGGCGTCAATGCCGACGTCGCCCGAGCCGGCGGTCTGACGGTTGTCGAGACGCTCGATCAAGCCGATGTCGCGCTGGTCCGTGTGGCAACGCCGTTCGAGGTGCTGCATCCCCACCACTTCTTCGGTTCGCGCCAGCACGAAGGCAGGCTCGATTTCCGCGCAGAAGACGAGGCAACAAAAGTCGTGACCACGGCATCGGGCAGGGTGCCGACAATCGTGGCCGTCGATCTCGATCGTCCAGCAGTGATGACCCTGTTCAAGGACAAGGCGAGCGCGCTCTATGGTCTGTTCGGGGCCAGCGACGCCGTGCTCGTTGATCTGGTGACCGGCAAGGCGAAGTCGCAAGGGCGCCTGCCGTTCGAATTGCCATCGTCGGCCAAGGCGGTGGAAGAACAGCACCCCGGAAGGCCGGATGACAGCACGGCGCCGCTGTACAAGCGGGGCGATGGCATCGTCCTGCCGTAATCGCTGACAAAGGCCGGGGAAATCGCGCTCCCCCGGCCTTGCCGATTCCTCCCGTCTTCGCCAGAGCGTCAGGCGTGAGCGCATCAATCGTCATCGGCGCCGACCGGTCCGGCGCCTCTGTCAGGATCGACGTCGAGGAACTCCTTGCCACCCGCCTGCTCGTGCAGGGCAACAGCGGGTCGGGCAAGTCGCACCTGCTGCGCCGTTTGCTCGAAGAGAGCGCCAGCATCGTCCAGCAGGTGGTGATCGATCCGGAGGGTGATTTCGTCACGCTGGCCGAGCCTTTCGGCCACGTCGTTGTGGATGGTTCTGCCTATGACGGGCCAGAGATCGCCAAGCTGGCCGCGCGCATCCGCAAGCACCGCGCTTCGGTGATCCTCGCGCTCGACGGGCTCGAGCTCGAAGCGCAGATGCGCTGCGCGGCGGTGTTCCTCAACACCCTGTTCGATGCCCCGCGCGACGAGTGGTACCCGGCGCTGGTGGTCGTCGACGAGGCGCAGATGTTCGCGCCTGCCGCCGCCGGTGACGTGACGGACGAAGTGCGCCGCCTCAGCCTTTCGGCGATGACCAACCTGATGTGCCGCGGGCGCAAGCGCGGCCTTGCCGGCGTGATCGCCACGCAGCGCCTCGCCAAGCTGGCCAAGAACGTGGCTGCTGAAGCGTCGAACTTCCTGATGGGGCGAACCTTTCTCGACATCGACATGGCGCGCGCGGCCGATCTGCTCGGCATGGAGCGGCGCGAGGCGGAGAAGATCCGTGACCTTGAACGCGGGCACTTCCTTGGCCTTGGCCCGGCCATTGCCCGCCGCCCGGTCAGTGTGCGCATCGCCGATGTCCAGACCCGCGCCCGCAATGTCGTGCAGGGGCTGATGCCGCTGCCGAACGCTGCCGGGGCGGAGATGGAATCGATCCTCCTTTCCGAACCGCTGGCGATGGAACCGCCGCCGCGCGCGCCGGAGCCGGAAGTTCTTGCCCCGGAAAGCGGCGAATTGCTCGAGCAGATCGAAGGTTTCGTGCCTGCCGCCGAACAGGTCGAGCCGCCCGCAGCGCCTAGTCTGTTCGAGGCGGAGGAAACTGCAGCCAGCATTGCGTCGATCCTCGCCGAAATGGCTGCCGAGCCGGATTGCACTTTCCAGCCCGCGTCACAGCTCTATCAGGACTTCACCGTGCGTTGCCGCATGTTGCGCATCCTGCCGGGCATGGACCTGGGCGCTTTCCGCCGGCGCTTCGCGATGGCCGTTGCGGGGATCTTCGACGACAAGGCGGCGCAGTGGCAGGACCTGCTGCGTATCGGCAAGGACGTGCCTGACGACCTGCTTGCGCCCTTTCTCACGCTTGCCCGCGCGGCAGTGGAGGGAGCACCTTGCCCTGATGACGAGCGACTGGCCGAGATATACGGCACGCGCTCATCGGGCCGCATCCGCCGCCTGCTGGAACATCTCGAGAAGGGCAACCTTATCGTGGTCCGCACCGACTATGGCGGTCGCAGGTCGGTCGGCATCCCGGCGCTGGGGATGACGACGGCGCCGGTCGAAGCCTGAGAAGCCTTCACTCTACGGCGTAGAAATCGATCACCACGCCATCGGGCTTGCGGATGCCGCGTGCGACGAAGACCTTGCGCCGCAGCCATTCATAAGCGCCGGGCTTGACCGAGAAACGCGGCGTCGTGCGGAAGTAGTAGGCCGAGGGATCGACCGCGTCGCCCTTTGTCAGTTTCTCGATGACTTCGGGCGCGGCCGTGCGCACGCCGGGATTGGTAACCTCGATCACGGTCCCGTCCGTGGTCTTCAGGAAATAGCGTGCCTCGATCGAGGTCAGCCCGCCCGGCAGGATGGCCTGCCAGTCGCCGCCGCCGGGAAGGACCTCCCCGTTCAGCGCCGGGCCACTGACGGTGCCGCCGGTTATCGGGATAAACCGCTTGCGGCCGGTATCGACTTCGCCCTGCTCAACCGGCGGTGCGAGCGTAGCCGTTACGGTGAAGGCGTAAGTGAGCGAGGGAGGAGGTGCACTGGGGCCGCTCTGGGCCTGCGCGACTGTCGCCAGCACAGCGGTTGCGAAACTTGCCAGTAGATACTTGCGCGACACTTCTCATCCTCCCGGTTGCCCGCTCGAATTGCGGGATATCGTGGGCATTGTCGAGGCGGAAGCGAGGCCCGTGAGTTTGATCACCGAAGTGGGCCGCGATGTGCATTGCACAAAAGACTTTGCAGAACTTGTATGCTTTACTAATGGACGGAACCGACCGCCGTGCGATCCTGCGAGCATTTCCGCCGCATTGAGGGAGCCGCGCGCCAGCGCTGGAAGGACAATCCGTGGCTACGGCAGAGATTACCCGTCAATCCGTCGTGCCCGATCTCGATCTCGACAACCTCGATTCCGTTCTCGGCCTGCATATCGGCACCGTGAACACCTTGTTCGTCACGCGCCTCGAAAAGCGGCTCGATCCGATGAGCGTGACGCCCAAGCAGGTGGCGATCCTGTGGCTGGTCAACGCCAATCCCGGTGTGAAGCAGACCGATCTTTCGAAGTTCTTCCAGATCGAGCGCCCGACAGTGCACCAGTTCGTACGGCAACTGATCAAGAACGGTTATCTGCTGAATGAGCCATCGAAGCTGGATCGGCGTGCAGGCGGCTTGTGGCTGACCGATGAGGGGCGCGACGTCCTCGGCCGCGCGCGGTTGGCCATTGCCGAGCATGAGACTGAACTCACCTCGAGCCTGACAGCGCGTGAAAAGTCCGAACTGTTCCGCATCCTGATGAAGCTCTATCTGTCGGCTCCGGCGAAGGATTGATCGTTCAGCCTTGGGACATTCCCTGGGCGGTATGATCTGCTCATGTTCAAAGGATCCCGCTCGATGAAGTCTATCGTACTCCTCGCCGCCGCTTCGCTTGCCCTTGCCGGCACGGCGATGGCGCAACAGGCTTCGGGTGATCCGGTGCGCGGCAAGACGGTCTATGCCCGCTGTGCGGCTTGTCATGACCTTAATACCGGCGCCACCCGCCTGGGGCCTTCGCTCAAGGGTGTGGTCGGGCGCACGTCCGGGACAATGCCCAACTTCAATTACTCGCAGGCGCTGAAGGACAAGGCGGTTGCCTGGAATGCCGAGACACTGGATGCATTTCTCTCGGGGCCGTCGAAGTATGTTCCGGGCAACCGCATGGCATTCCCGCCGCTGGCCAACCCACAGGACCGTGCCGATCTGATTGCGTTTCTGGAACAGTCCGCCCGCTGATCCCCAAGCATGGGTTTGTCGAGCCTCGCACTCTCGGGTGCGGGGCTTTTCTGTGCCCAGCGCTCAAATAATCATAAATGATCATTCTTGATCGTTTTTGCGCGGTCTGCTAGAGACTCGCCAACCGCGAAACTCGCGCAATTGCCGCAGGGATGCCATGAACGCACATACCCCGATTACCGCTGCCCTTCCGTTTGCCGTGCCCGCCAGCCGCTGGGACGATGCAGTGGCTGCCACGCTCAGCCCGGCCGAACTGCTGCTCTACCGCTCGAACCTGCTGGGCGGTGACCTAACGGTGACGAACTTCGGTGGCGGCAATACTTCGGCCAAGCTGGAGGAGGTCGATCCGCTCACTGGCGAGAAGGTCGAAGTCCTGTGGGTCAAGGGATCGGGCGGCGACATCGGGTCGATGAAGCTGGATGGGTTTGCTACGCTCTATCAGGCCAAGCTTCTCGGGCTTGAGGCTCACTATGCTGGTCCGGACGATGACGACAAGATGGTCGGTTTCCTGCCGCACTGCACGTTCAACCTGAATGGCCGAGCGGCATCGATCGACACGCCGCTGCACTCGCTGCTGCCATTCGCGCATGTCGATCATGTCCACCCGGATGCGATCATCGCTCTGGCCGCGTCTTCGGGCGGCGAGGCGGCTACGCAGGAGATCTGGGGCGGCAAGATCGGCTGGCTGCCGTGGAAGCGTCCCGGCTACACGCTCGGCGTGATGCTGCGCGATTACGTGAAGGCCAATCCGGAGGTCGAGGGCGTGATGCTCGCGGGTCACGGGATCATCTGCTGGGCCGACAGTGCCAAGGCTTGTTACGAGCACACGGTTCAGCTGATTGCCGATGCTGCGAACTATCTGAACGCGAAGCTGGGCGACAAGCCGGCGTTCGGTGGGCAGAAGGTTGCTCCCAATCCGGACCGTGCAGCCATTGCCGCCGACCTCATGCCTCGCCTGCGCGGATTCATGACCGGTGCGCGTCAGAAGCTCGGTCACTTCTCGGACGATGCCGAGGCGCTGGAGTTCACCGGCTCGGTCGATTTCGAACGTCTTGCGGCGCTGGGCACTTCGTGCCCCGACCATTTCCTGCGCACCAAGATTGCCCCGCTGACGCTCGATCCCGCGCGCCTGCAGGACGACGCCTACCTGGCGCAGAAGATTGCCGATTATCGCGATCTTTACGCCGCCTATTACGAGCGCTGCAAGCGGCCCAACTCGCCTGCGATGCGCGATTCAAACCCGGTCGTCGTCCTGGTCCCCGGCGTTGGTCGCATCACCTTCGCCACCGACAAGACCACGGCGCGTCTTGCCGGCGAGTTCTATGGCAACGCCATCAACGTGATGCGCGGGGCCGAAGCTATCGGCGACTACATCGCACTGGACGAGCAGGAAGCCTTCGACATCGAATACTGGCTGCTCGAGGAAGCCAAGCTGCAGCGCATGCCCGCGCCCAAGCCGCTGGTCGGCAAGATCGCGCTTGTGACCGGCGGCGCTGGCGGCATCGGCGCTGCGTCCGCTGCCCGTCTGCTGCGCGAGGGGGCCTGTGTGGTTCTGGCTGACCGCGCGGCTGACGCCGTGGAAGAGGTACGGGCGGGCTTTGCCAAGCAGTTCGGCAAGGACGTTGTGCGTGCTGCCGTTTGCGATGTCACTGACGAAGCACAGGTGCAGGCTGCTATTGACGTGGCCGCGCGCGAGTTCGGCGGTCTCGACATCCTGGTCGCCAACGCCGGCATCGCTTCGTCCGCGCCGATCGAGGAAACCACGATCGAGTTGTGGAACCGCAACTACGACGTTCTGGCGCAGGGCTACTTCCTCACCGCACGCGCTGCCTGGCCGCTGATGAAGCGGATGAAGGAGCAGGGCGGTTCTTCGGTGGTGTTCATCGGCTCGAAGAACGGCGTTGCCGCAGCGACCAATGCCAGCGCCTATGCCTCCGCCAAGGCGGCCGCCAACCATCTCGCCCGCTGCCTTGCGCTTGAAGGGGCGCCGCATGGCATCCGGGTCAACACCGTCAATCCCGATGCGGTGATCAAGGGTAGCAAGATCTGGGATGGCGACTGGCGCAAGGAGCGCGCCGGCGCCCATGGCATCGACAGCGGCAAGGAACTGGAAGAGCACTACCGCCAGCGCTCGATGCTGAAGCGCGACGTGCTGCCCGAGGACATTGCCGAAGCCGTCTATTTCCTCGGCTCGGACATGAGCGCAAAGTCCACAGGCAACATGATCAACGTCGACGCGGGCAACGCGCAAGCCTTTACGCGCTGACGTCCTGGGAGAGGACAAGGCAGATGAAAATCAAACTGTTGGGAACAGTGCTAGCCGTCTGTGCAAGCATGCCTGTGCTTGCACAAAACGCGCCGCCCCAAGCAGTGGCAGTTGCTGCTCCGGCGGAGCCTGACGCGATCCCGCTGTATGGGGACAAGACGCCGGGATCGGCCACAACCGAACAGTGGGTCAGGTTCATGGGGCGCGATCTGGCGGCCCGCAATGTGACCCGCCCCACGATCACTCCGGTCCTGCCCGATCCGGCAAAGGCCACCGGGGCCGCCGTGGTCGTGGCACCGGGCGGCGCCTTCATGATCCTGGCGATGGATCACGAAGGGTGGGCCGTGGCCCGGGCGCTCGCAGACCGTGGAATTGCAGCCTTCGTGCTCAAGTACCGGCTCAATCCGACCCCGCGCGACGAGGCGGAGTCCGGCAAGTACATGGCCGAGCAACTTGCCAAGGAACTGGGCCACCCGATGACGGGTGACTTGCTTGGCAAGTCGATGGCGCCAGCTGACGGCAAGGCGGCCGTTGCCTGGGTGCGCGCAAACGCCGCCAAATATGGCATCGACCCGGCTCGCGTCGGCATGATGGGCTTTTCGGCCGGGGCAATGACAACGCGCCGAGTCGGGCTTGACGCCGACACGCCATCGCGGCCTGCGTTTCTGGGGTACATCTACGGTCCGCAGGATGCCGAGGCGGTGCCAGCCGACGCTCCACCGATGTTCGACGCCATAGCGCTCGACGATGCGCTGTTCCCGAACAAGGGCTTTGCGATTGCGCAAAGCTATCTCGAGGCGAAGCGTCCGGTCGAGATTCACGGCTACCAGACCGGAAACCACGGCTTCGGCCTCGGCATTCCGGGCACGACGACAACGCTCATGATCGATGAATTCACCGCGTGGCTGCGCATGCAAGGCTTCCTCGCGCGAAAGGACAACAAATGACCCTTCCGATTTCCGCAGACCTGATCGCCGAGCGCAATGCCGCTCATGCGGAGGCGCTTGAGGAGGATTACGCCGCGCTTGGACGCAAGCTCTCGCGCACCGGGATCGACATCGATGCGATCAAGGACCTCGTGGCGGGCTTCTCCGTGGCGGTGCCTTCGTGGGGGGCGGGTCGTGGTGGCACGCGCTTTGCCAAGTTCCCGATTGCCGGCGAGCCGACCAACATCCACGAGAAGCTTGAGGACTGCGCCGTCATCCAGCAACTCTCGCGCGTGACGCCCCGCGTCTCGCCCCATTTCCCGTGGGACAAGGTCAGCGACTACAAGGCCCTGCGCGAGGAAGCCGCGGCACTTGGGCTTGGTTGGGATGCGGTGAACTCCAACACCTTCCAGGATCAGGTTGGACAGGCACATACTTACGCCAATGGCTCGCTCGCCGCACAGGATGCCGCGACGCGTCAGCAGGCGGTGGATCATAACATCGAGTGCATCGAGATCGGCCGCCAGCTCGGCTCGACCGACCTGACCGTGTGGGTCGGCGATGGCACCAACTTCCCCGGCCAGCAGGATCTCGGGCGCAGCCTTGACCGCTATCTCGAAGCGGCCTCGAAGATCTATGACGCACTGCCGGACGACTGGCGGATGCTGCTCGAACACAAGATGTTCGAACCGGCGTTCTATTCGACCGTGATCAGCGACTGGGGTTCCTCGATCCTCGCCGCGCAGGAACTCGGCCCCAAGGCCAAGTGCCTCGTCGATCTCGGCCACCATGCGCCCAACGTGAACATCGAACAGATCGTTGCGCGCCTCCACCGCTTCGGCAAGCTCGGCGGCTTCCACTTCAACGACAGCAAGTACGGCGACGACGACCTCGACAGCGGCTCGATCAACCCGCACCAGCTGTTCCTCGTATTCAACGAACTGGTCGAGGCCGAGCTGAGCCCGCGTGACGGTTTCAACCCCAGCTACATGATCGACCAGTCGCACAACGTGACCGACCCGATCGAATCCATGCTGTCGAGCGCCGAGACGATCACCCAGTGCTTCGCCAAGGCGCAACTGGTCGACCGGGAGGCGCTGCACGCGGCGCAGGAAGCCAACGACACGATGATGGCCTTCCAGGCGCTGCGCCGTGCCTACAACATCGACGTCGCCCCGATCCTGGCCAAGGCGCGGATGGAAGCGGGCGGTGCCATCGACGTGCTCGAAGCCTACCGCCTCAGCCAGTATCGCAGCCGCAAGGCGCAGGAGCGCAAGGCGGTCGGGCTGGGCGCTGGCATCGTCTGATTTTCAATAACAAGAAGCATTTCCGGAGAGAGCAGCATGACCATTCGCCGGGGCCTTTCGGCCGCAACGATCCTCGCCTGCAGCACGCTGCTGTCTCCGGTTGCCCTTGCTGAAGGTCCGGCTACCCCGCAGGCCGCGACCACCGCAGACACGCTCGCCCAACAGTTCCAGGACCCGCCGATGGAAGCGCGCCCGCGCGTCTGGTGGCACTGGATGAACGGTAACATTACCAAGGACGGGATCGCCAAGGATCTCGCCTGGATGAAGCGCGTCGGGATCGGCGGTCTGCAGAACTTCGATGCTGATCTCGATACCCCGCAAGTGGTGGACAGGCGCCTCGTCTACATGACGCCCGAATGGAAGGATGCCTTCCGCTTTGCTGCCAGCGAGGCCGACCGCCTGGGCCTTGAACTTGCCATCGCCGCATCGCCCGGCTGGTCGGAGACCGGTGGTCCGTGGGTCAAGGCCGAGGATGGCCTGAAGAAGGTCGTCTGGGCCGAAACCCGCGTTGCAGGTGGACGGAAGTTCAAGGGCAAGCTGCCGCTGCCGCCGGCCACCACCGGCCCGTTTCTCGATATGCCGGATTCGGATCCGCTGGCGAAGATCACTGGGGAAAAAGGCTTCAAGGCACCGGAGCACTACAGCGACATCGCGGTTTTGGCCGTGCCCGATGATGTGGCGTCTGATGTTCTTCCGTCGTACAGCTCCGCCGGAAAGCCTCTCGATTCAGCAGCTCTGGCGGATGCCAGCCTCACGACTGGCGTGACGCTGCCTCGCGGTCCGGCGGAGGCTCCGACCACGCTGGTCGCAAGCTATGCCAAGCCGCAGACCATCCGCTCTGCCACTGTCGCCATTCCCGGGGCGAAGAGCATGTTTGCGGGGCCGACGCTCGACATCCGGCTAGAGGCCAGCGACGACGGCAGCACCTGGCGCTCCGTCGCGGACGTACCGGTCACCGGAGCGCCCTCGACGGTGAGTTTCGCGCCGGTCACGGCACGCTATTTCCGGCTTGCCCTCGTGCCGCTGTCTTTCAACGGCTCAAACATGGGGGATCCCGCTCCCGGGGTTATCGTGAGCGGGTTTGTCGAAATGATGGCGGCGAGCGCAAAGGCGCCCCTCGACATAAGTCAGTTCCGTCTGTCTTCCGAGGTTTCGATCGATCAGTTCGAAGCCAAGGCCGGTTTTGCCGTCGCGCGGGACTACTATGCGCTTGGGACTCCGGACGCGTCGGTGGCAGGCGCCGATCCGGCCCGAGTGATCGACCTGACCAGCAAGATGCGCCCCGATGGCT
Source organism: Novosphingobium sp. (assembly GCA_046290865.1). GTDB lineage: Bacteria > Pseudomonadota > Alphaproteobacteria > Sphingomonadales > Sphingomonadaceae > Novosphingobium. Next base: position 11,254 of record JBKBUD010000002.1, read on the forward strand.
CGCTCGATTGGACCCCGCCAAAGGGCACATGGCGCGTAATCCGGTTGGGTTCGAGCCTGCTCGGCACGACCAACCATCCGGCCCCGCCCGAAGCGACCGGGCTCGAGGTCGACAAGTTCGATGGGGCTGCTGTGCGCCGCTATCTCGAGCATTACCTCGGCACCTACAAGGATGCGGCGGGTGCGGAGCTCGTCGGCAAGCGCGGCGTCCGCGCGCTGCTTACCGACTCCATCGAAGTAGGCGCGGCCAACTGGACGCCGCGCATGGTCGAGCAGTTCAAGCGCCTGCGTGGCTATGATCCGACGCCGTACCTGCCGACGCTGGCGGGCGTGCTCATCGGCACCCGGGAGCAGTCGGACAAGTTCCTGCGCGATTACCGGCAGACGCTGGCCGACCTCATGGCTTCCGAGCATTACGGAACCGTTGCGCAGGTTGCGCACGAGAACGGCCTCAAGGTCTATGGCGAGGCTCTTGAGGACAACCGGCCTTCGCTCGGTGATGACATGGCCATGCGCGCTCATGCAGACGTGCCGATGGCTGCATTGTGGACGTTCGGTCGCAAGGCCGGGCCGAACCCCAGCTACCTTGCCGACATGAAGGGGGCAGCCTCGGTTGCGCACATCTATGGCCAGAACCTTGTTGCCGCGGAATCGATGACTTCGGCGGTTGCACCATGGGCCTATGCGCCGAACGAGTTGCGCCGCATCATCGATCTGGAATTTGCCAGCGGGGTGAACCGTCCGGTGGTCCACACCTCGGTTCATCAGCCGGTCGACGACAAGGTCCCGGGCCTTTCGCTCGCGATCTTCGGTCAGTACTTCAATCGGCACGAAGCGTGGGCAGAACTCGCGCGTCCGTGGGTCGACTACATGGCACGCTCCTCGCTCCTGCTGCAGGCAGGGCGCAACGTTGCCGATGTCGCCTACTTCTATGGCGAGGAAGGTCCGCTGACCGCGCTCTATGGCCGCAATCGCATCGCCGACGCGCCAAAGGTGCATGCCTACGACTTCATCAACCGGGACGCGCTTTTCGAGGCGGTGAATGTCGAAGGCAATGAAGTGGTCGCGAAGGGTGGCGCACGCTACCGCGCAATCCAGCTCGGCGGCTCCTCGCACCGGATGACCGTGGCGACATTGCAGCGACTTGCTGCACTCGTCGAGGCCGGGGCTACAGTGATCGGTCAGGCGCCCGAATCCTCGCCGGCACTGGCCGACAGCAAGGCCGAGTTCTCGGCTCTTGTGGCGAAACTGTGGAGTGGTCAGCCGGTCACGACGCTCGGTGCTGGACGGGTCATTTCATCGGGCGATGTTGATGGAGCGTTGGCTCAGATCGGCGTTGCTCCCGATTTCCGCATGTCTGGTGCCAGCGCGGATGCAGAAGTGATGTTCGTCCATCGCACTCTGCCCGACGGCGACCTCTGGTTCCTCAACAACCGCAAGGCTGCGGCCGAGACGGTTGAGGCGCGCTTCCGGGTAACTGGCAAGCAGCCCGAACTGTGGCATGCCGATACCGGCCTCAGCGAGGCTGTTTCCTACAGGATCGAGAACGGGCAGACTGTCGTTCCACTCACGCTCGATCCGGAAAGTTCGGTATTCGTGGTCTTCCGCAAGGCCGCTGTCGCCGACGCGCTGGCGTTAAAGAAGCTCGCACCAGTGACTTTGTCGACCCTCGAGGGATCGTGGAAGGTCGCGCTGCAGCCGGGCAGGGGCGCGCCACCGTCGATCACGTTGAACAAGCTCGGCTCGCTGACCGAGCAGGCCGATCCTGGCGTCAAGTACTTCTCCGGGATGGCGACTTACGCATCGACCTTCGCCCTGCCGAAGGGCGTAAAGCCGGGCCAGCCCCTGTGGCTGAATCTCGGCGAGGTTGGTGAACTCGCCGAAGTCTTGGTCAACGGTCGCCACGCCGGCTATGCCTGGCACAAGCCTTACCGCGTCGATGTCTCGGCCTTCGTGAAGAAGGGGGCCAACGCCGTGGAGATCAAGGTGGCCAACCTCTGGGTCAACCGGCTGATCGGCGACGCCCAGCCCGGCGCGACCAAGGTCACCTGGACCGCGATTCCGACGTACATGGCCAGTGCGCCGCTGAGGCCTTCGGGCCTGATCGGGCCGGTAACGCTGGAAGGACAGGCAGGTCCGGATCGGTAAGCGCGTCACGCCGGCAAAACCGTGTCGAATAGCCGTATGGTGCTGACCTGGATCGTGCGGCAATGCTTCTCGCCTTGGCACAAGGAGCCTGACGGGTCGCAACGCAGGAATGGCGCCGCACGCCCGGCCCCGCTAAGGAGCCGGGCGTGAAAAAGTTCGGCTCGACAGACGGTACCTGGAAATTCTGGGTCGATCGTGGCGGCACGTTTACCGACGTGGTCGCGCTCGATCCGGCCGGAGAACTCCACCGTGCCAAGCTCCTCTCGGAAGATCCAGACCGCTACGAGGATGCTGCGGTCGAGGCCATGCGGCGGCTTACCGCCACGTCTGCCAGGCCGTTGCCACCTGCCGAACTGCGCCTCGGGACGACCGTCGCTACCAACGCCCTGCTGGAGCGCAAGGGCGAGCCGGTGCTGCTCGCCATCACGCGCGGCTTTGGTGATGCCTTGCGCATCGGCACGCAGGAGCGGCCCGACATCTTTGCCCGTAGGATCGACCTGCCCGAGCCACTCGCAGCCGAAGTGCTGGAAATCTCGGAACGCGTGCGGGCCGATGGCACGGTCGAGATTGCGCTCGACGAAGCGCGGGCCCGCACCGGCCTGCTGGACGCATATGCGCGAGGCCTGCGCGCCATAGCGATCGTGCTGATGCATGGCTGGCTAAATCAGGTGCATGAGCGCGCTCTGGCCAGGATAGCGCGCGAGGTTGGCTTCACCCAGGTTTCGATAAGCCACGAAGTCGCGCCGCTTATCCGCCTCGTTTCGCGCGGTGACACGACGGTGGCCGATGCTTACCTGTCGCCCGTGCTCGATCGTTACGTGTCGGGGTTGGTCCGCCGGCTTGGGCCGAATGTCTCGGCCCTGTTCATGCAGTCGGGCGGCGGGCTGGCCGATGCCGCGGCGTTCCGGGGCAAGGACGCGGTGCTGTCGGGACCGGCCGGTGGAATCGTCGGCATGGCGGCGACAGCAGTCGCGGCCGGGTTCGATGCGGTGGTCGGGTTCGACATGGGCGGCACCTCGACCGACGTTTCGTGGTTCTCCGGGCAATACGAACGAGAGAGCGAGGCCCGCGTCGCCGGTGTACGGCTGCGCGTGCCGATGATGCGGATCCATACCGTCGCGGCGGGCGGGGGTTCGGTCTGCCGGTTCGACGGGACGCGTCTGCTTGTCGGCCCTGAGTCAGCCGGGGCGGTGCCGGGACCGGCGAGCTACCGACGCGGCGGTCCGCTGGCCCTGACCGACTGCAACGTTCTGCTCGGCAAGCTGCAGCCCGAGCATTTCCCGCAGGTTTTCGGCGCATCCGGCACCGAGGCCTTGAGCCGCGATGCGGTTGCCGAGCGTTTCGCCATACTGTGCGATGACATTGCCGCGGCGACCGGTCGGACGATGACGCCCGAACAGGCCGCCGAGGGGTTTCTGGCGATCGCAGTCGCCAACATGGCCAATGCCATCAAGGCGGTGTCGGTCCGGCGTGGCCACGATGTGACCCGCGCAGCGCTTGCCTGTTTCGGCGGGGCCGGCGGGCAGCACGCCTGCCTCGTCGCCGATGCACTCGGAATTGATACGATCCAGTGCCATCCCCTGGCCTCGGTGCTCTCGGCCTATGGCATGGGCCTTGCCGACCGCCGTGCTATTCGCGAGGCGAGCCTTGGCGTTGCGCTCGACAATGCGGGCTTGGGACAGGCACAGGCGCTTGCCGCCACACTCGGCGCCGATGCGGCGGCCGTGCTTGGCGATGGTTCGCGCATTGAAGTCACACTCCATATCCGGCCCCGCCGCAGCGAATCCGTGCTGGAGGTTGGGCTGGGCGCTCTGGACACCATGCGTTCTGCCTTTGCCCATCAATGGCAAGCGCGGTTCGGCTTTGCCGCAGACGACGATCTCGTGATCGACTCGCTCCGCGTCGAGGCAGTTCTGCCCAGCGCGCATGCGGACGTTCCGGTCGTCGCACTACCCGAGGTAACTGGCAAGCCGACTGCCACCGTGTCGGTCTACACCGCTGGCAAACGCCATGACGCGCCGCTTTGGCAGCGGGAGAACCTCGCGGTTGATGCCATCGTCTGCGGGCCGGCGCTGATCGTCGATCCTGTCAGCACGATCGTGGTCGAGCCTGAGTGGCAGGGGCGCGTCGACGGGCTCGGCAACCTCGTTCTCACCCGGACCAAACCGCGCCAGACAGCGACCGAGGACACGACCGCGCTCGATCCCGTCCGGCTCGAGGTAATGGGTAGCCTGTTCATGGCGGTGGCTGAAGAAATGGGCGCCGCGCTTCAGCATTCAGCGCGCTCGGTCAATATCCGCGAGCGGCTCGATTTCTCCTGCGCCTTGTTCGATCGCGCCGGAAACCTCATCGCCAATGCACCGCACATGCCGGTGCATCTTGGGTCGATGGGCGAGAGTGTCCGCACGATCCTCTCCCGGCGCAGGACCGATGGGCGAGGAATTCGTCCCGGCGACGCCTACGTGCTCAACGCGCCATATGATGGCGGCACGCATCTACCTGACGTTACCGTGGTCATGCCGGTCTTTGTGCCCGACGACTGTGAGGTCCCCGCATGGTTCGTCGCAGCGCGCGGACATCACGCGGACATTGGCGGCATCACTCCGGGCTCGATGCCGCCCGGCAGCCGCACTCTCGACGAGGAAGGCGTCCTGCTCGACAATGTCCTGCTCGTCGACGAGGGTCGGCTGTGCGAGACGGAACTGCGGCAGTTGCTGGTGAGCGGACCGCACCCTTCGCGCGCGGTCGATCTCAACATGGCTGATCTCAAGGCCCAGCTTGCTGCCTGCAAGCGCGGCGCAGCCGAACTCCTGCGCCTTGCTGCCGAGCAGGGGCGTGGCACGGTCGATGCCTACATGGCGCATGTTCAGGACCACGCCGAACGCGCGGTGCGCGCGCTGATCGGGCGCCTCAGCGATGGTGCGTTCACGTACGCCATGGACAATGGTGCGCAGGTCAGTGTCTCCGTCAGCATCGACCGCGACAAGGCCGAGGCGACTATCGATTTCACCGGGTCGAGTTCGCAGCTTGCCGACAACTTCAACGCGCCGCTGCCGGTCGTGCGGGCTGCCGTCCTCTATGTGGTGCGCTGCCTGATCGATGACTCGGTGCCGATGAACGAGGGTTGCTTGCGTCCGATCCATCTGATCGTGCCGGAAGGCTCGATGCTGCACCCAAGAGCACCCGCAGCAGTTGTCGCGGGCAACGTCGAGACCAGCCAGGTCGTGACCGACGCGCTGTTCGGCGCGCTCGGGGCGATGGCAGCGGCGCAGGGCACGATGAACAATTTCACCTTCGGCAATGACCGGCATCAGTATTACGAGACGATTGCAGGAGGGGCCGGAGCGGGGCCGGACTTCGACGGCACCAGCGTGGTCCAGACGCACATGACCAATTCGCGCCTCACCGATCCGGAAGTGCTTGAAGCCCGCTTTCCGGTGCTTGTCGAAGCCTTTGCCATCCGCAAGGACTCGGGCGGCAACGGCTTGCACCGCGGCGGTGATGGAGCAATCCGCCGCATCCGCTTCCTCGAGGCCATGGACGCCGGGATCCTTGCCAATCGCCGCTCCGTGCCGCCGTTCGGGCTTGCCGGCGGCGAAGCCGGGGCATGCGGCAGCAACTGCATCGAGCGGGCGGACGGAACCCGCGAGACGCTCCCAGGCACCGCATCTGCAAGAATGGGGCCGGGCGATGTCTTCGTGATCGAGACCCCCGGCGGCGGCGGATATGGGCAGACCTGACCGCCAATTCTACCGCGCACGTTGACATTCGCGCACGAGTGTTCATTTCTCCCCCATGCTTTCGCAAAAGACGCGATACTCGATCCGGGCACTGCAACATCTTGCCGACACTTTCGGTCAGGGACCGGTGCGCCTAGATGCCATCGCCGAAGCGCAGAACATTCCGCGCAAGTTCCTCACCGTGATTCTCTCGGAGATGGCGCGCGAAGGCATCGTCATCTCGCATCGGGGCAGGGACGGCGGGTATGAGCTTGCGCTTCACCCGGTCGATATCCGCTATGGCGACATCATTCGCCTTACCCGCGGGAGCCTTGCGCTGGTGCCTTGTGCCGCGCGCAATGCCCACGAACACTGCAACAATTGCCTGCCCGAGGCCGAATGCCGCCTGCGCGGCCTGATGCTGCAGTTGCGCGACGAAACCGCTGCTATCCTCGACCGCATCACGCTTGCCGATCCGATCGCGGTCGAAGCGCCTTTCGCCGAGGCGTAAAACACTGCAACTTCACTTGGCGTTCAGGAACCGGCTGGCTATAGGGTCGGCATGACCGTCCTCGACATGCGCCGTTCCGTGCGCTTCACCGTCCTTGCTGCCGCCACTGTCGCCATTGGCGTCACCGCCGGTTGTGGCGGAGGCGGGAACAAGAAGAAGGACGTCGCGTACGTCGCCCGTGACGTCGACACGCTCTACACCGCTGCGAAGGACCGCCTTGACCGCGGCGATTCGAAGCAGGCCGCAGCGCTGTTCGACGAGGTCGAGCGCCAGCATCCCTATTCGCCGTGGGCCCGCCGTGCCCAGTTGATGAGCGCGTTCAGCTATTACGTGGCGCGCGATTATTCGAAGTCGGTCCAGTCGGCGCAGCGCTTCCTGTCGATCCATCCCGGCAACAAGGACGCGCCTTACGCGTACTACCTCGTCGCACTGTGCTATTATGAGCAGATCTCGGATGTGACGCGCGACCAGAAGATCACCCAGCAGGCGCTGACCGCGATGAACGAACTGGTCCGCCGCTATCCCAACACCGACTATGCCGCCGACGCGCGCCTCAAGATCGACCTGATCAACGATCACCTTGCCGGCAAGGAGATGGAAATCGGTCGGATGTACCAGCGCAGCGGCAAGTGGCTCGCCGGAACGCTTCGCTTCCGCACTGTCGCCGACAAGTACCAGACCACCAGCCACGCGCCCGAAGCGCTCTACCGCCTGGTCGAAAGCTACCTGACCCTGGGCTTGCCTGCAGAGGCGCAGAAGGCCGCAGCGGTGCTCGGTACCAACTACCCCGGCAGCAAGTGGTATGAGCGGTCGTACGAGCTCATGAACAAGTACGCACCGGGCACCAAGGCAATCTGACGCCGCTCGTTCAGAATCCGTAGACCAGCGTCAGACGGCTGGTCGTGTCCGTGCCCAATCGCCCCAGCTCCGGTGCAGTTTCGTGCTGCACCATGTACGAGAGTCGGGCCTTCAGCTTGCCGATCAGCCGCGAATCCAGCGCGGCAAGGGTGTAGAACGTGCTGCCCTGGGCATCGACATAGGCACTGGCATCCTGGCTGTATTCGAGCGTGGGGGTAAGCTTCACTTTCGCTTCCAGCGAGGCAAGGCCTGCCACGACTGACTCATGCTCCCCGCCCACGGCATTGGTCACCCGCCACGCCGGTCCAGCCTTGACGCTCAGTTTCGCACCATCACCTTTCAGCACGCTGTAGCCAAGGCCGCCTGACAGGCTGTAGCGCGAGGCAAAGCCCTGAAAGCGGTCCTTTTCGTATTGGCCCAGCCCGTAGAGATAGCCGCGATCGTCGAACTTGTAGTTTGGCTCGGCAGAGAAGCGATACTGTTCGCGCGTAACGACACTGGCAGTTTCCTGATAATCTGCCCGCGCGGTCGTCCCGACCCGCCAGTTCTTCCCTTCGACGAGCAGCTTGAACCCGCCGACAAGTCCGATGCCTGGCGCATTGCCGGTATTGGCAAAGGCACCAGCCTCTCCCTCGCCAGTCCATTTGATGGCAGGATTCTGCTCGGGCGATGCCGAAGCGGAAGCGGTTGATGCAGTGCTGGGCTGCGGAGCACTGGGAGCCACTGCCAGCCGTGTCGCCTTCCACGCAGCCACGCGCTGGTCGATGGCTTCACCCGCTGCTGGAAAGGCGCGCCGTGCTGCGCGCAGTACGACTTCGATTTCGGCCTGATCGCCCGCTGACAGTGCGGCGTCGATCATTTCGGCAGCCCCTGTCGGCAAAGTCGCGTCGATGGCCACTGGTGATGCAGTCGCCGCGAGAAGAGCCGCTGAAAGTCCTGTAGCGCCAATCATGTGTCAGACCGTTCCATCGCGCGCCCTTAACACGGGCGCGCGCTGCCTTGCCACCGCTTTATCTTCAACCTTATGTAATCATGAGATAATGTCGTGGATGATCAGGCGGGTTCGAGCTTTCGCACGGGTTGAACTGCCTGACTTACTGCTGCGAGAAACTGGTCCGTCGCGCGGTCCCAGTTGTAGCGCGCGCCCTGAACCGCCGCGCCCATGCGGTCACAGTGCAGCGCCTTGCGGATGGCAAGCGCAAGGTCCTCGTCGAGCGCTCCGATCTGCATCGGAAGATCACCTGCCGGGCCATGGCCATCATTCCCGATCACGTCGAGCGGACCTGGCACCGGGAAGGCCGCCACCGGCAGCCCGCAGGCCAGCGCCTCGATCATCACGAGGCCAAAGGTGTCGGTTCGGCTCGGAAAGACAAATACGTCGGCCGAGCAATAGGCACGGGCAAGTTCTTCGCCATGGCGCGGGCCGAGGAACACTACATCGGGGAAGCGTGCCTGCAGGCGTGTCAGGTCAGGTCCGCTGCCAACCACGACCTTCGTGCCCGGAACGTCGGCTTCGAGGAATGCGACGAGGTTTTTCTCGACTGCCACCCGACCGACGTTGAGCAGAATCGGACGGGGCAGGTTGGCGAGTTCGGACAGGGGCGCGCGCCCTGGCACGAACAGGTCCCGGTCGATGCCCCGCGTCCACTCATGTGTCTGCGTGATGCCCTGCTGCGCCAGTTCCTCGGCCAAGGTGGGGGTGGACACCAGCACGGCGCGGCTTGGTCCGTGAAAGTGGCGCATCACGGGCCAGAAGCGGTTGGCGCTGAGGCCGGTGCGAACCGCTGCATACTCCGGAAAGCGCGTGTGGAAGGCGCTGGTGAACGGCACGCCATTGGCCTTGCACCAGCTGCGTGCGCTCCAGCCGATCGGCCCCTCGGTGGCAATATGCACGACTTGCGGCGCGAAGTCCGTCAGCGTGCGGCGCGTGCCGAAGCGTGGCAACATTGCCAGCCTGATTTCGCTGTAGCCAGGCAGCGGCATGGTGCGGAACTGGCTCGGCGTGACAAGCTCGACCTCGTGACCGCAGGCAATGAGACGGTCGACCGTCGCCGCAAGAGTGCGAACCACGCCATTGACTTGCGGATGCCAGGCGTCAGTACAGATGGCGATCCTCATGCGGGTTCCTCCTCGAGTTGCGGAATCGGCTTGAGCACGGCCTTGAGCGCTGCTGTTCGCCGTGTTTCTTCCGCCCAGTCAACGATCAGCATCGCGCCGTCGAAATCTTCGGTCAGGGCCGTGCAGCTTTCGACCCAGTCGCCGTCGTTGTAATACGTGATGTCGCCGATCTGGCGGATCTCGGCGCAGTGGATGTGGCCACAGACCACTCCGTCGACGCCCATGTCACGAGCGGCATGGGCGACAGCTTCCTCGAAGTCGCAGACGAACTGGACCGCGTTCTTGACCTTCTTCTTGAGATAGGCCGAAAGCGACCAGTAGGGCATCTTCATCTGGCGGCGGACGATGTTGAACAGCACGTTCGCGCGCAGCAGCAGCGAATAGGCCTTGTCCCCGAGAAACGCGAGCCAGCGGGCATAGAGAACGACACCGTCGAAGCCGTCGCCATGAGTGACCAGCAGGCGTCGTCCGTCTGCCGTGACATGGATCGTATCGAGCGCCAGTTCCACCCCGCCGAAGCTCATTCCCGCATAGGGACGCAGCATCTCGTCGTGGTTCCCCGCGATCAGGATCACGCGAGTCCCACGATGCGCCATCTTGAGTACGCGGCGGATCACTTCGTTGTGGGCGTCGGGCCAGTACCAGCCCTTGCTCAGCCGCCAGCCATCGACAATGTCACCGACAAGGTAGAGCGTCTCGCATTCGATCTGGCTGAGGAAATCAAGCAAGAGCGTCGCGTTGCAGCCCTTGGTGCCGAGGTGGACGTCTGAGATCCACACCGTGCGATACTTGCGTTTGGGCCGGAAGCCCCGGGGCTCGGGCAGATCAAGCCAAGCAGGAGCCGAGGAAACAAGATCGGCGGCGGATTTGAACGGCGACTTGCCGTCGAGCTTCGCACGGGATGCCATGAGCGAACCTTTCTCCATCTGGTTCGGTCAATGGCGGGTTCGCATTGCGCTAGTGTGGCACTGTGTCACCGCAATGAAACAAGTGGAGAACGAAACGCACTTCCTTGCGTGGACGAGCGCTGCACAACCGGCTAGAGAATCGCCCGATGCTCACCAGCCTGTCGATCCGCAACGTCGTGCTCATCGAAGCGCTCGACCTCAGCTTCGCCAGCGGCCTTGGCGTGCTGACGGGCGAGACAGGCGCGGGCAAGTCGATCCTGCTCGATGCGCTTGGCCTTGTTCTGGGTGACCGGGCTGACAGCGGTCTGGTGCGTGCCGGCGAGGATCAGGCCAGCGTGATCGCGACGTTCGAGTTCGCTCGCCTGCCCCTCGCGATCCGTTCCGCCCTCGCCGAAGCCGAAGTGGACGTCGAACCGGGCGAACCGCTGATCGTGAAGCGTCGGGTCCGCGCCGATGGTGGCTCGAAGGCTTTCGTCAATGATCAACCGGTCGGGGTGGCGCTGCTGCGTGAACTGGCTCGCAGTCTGGTTGAACTCCACGGCCAGCATGATGATCGCGGGCTGGTCAATGCCCGCGGCCACCGCGCCCTGCTCGATCGCTATGCCGGTGCGGATTCCGCCGGAGTCGAAGCAGCGTGGATCAAGTGGCGCAAGGCCGAGGATGCACTGCATGCGGCCCGCGCCGCCGTCTCGCGCGCGGCCGAGGAGCAGGACCTGCTGCTGGCGCATCTTGCCGAACTTACCGCGCTTGCACCGGTAGTGGGTGAGGAAGACGAACTCGCGGGACAGCGTGCCGACATGCAGAAGGGCGAGCGTCTATCGGGGGACCTCGTCGAATTGCAGCGTCTGTGGGAGGGCTCGGACTCTGCGCTCGCGACCTTGCGCAGCGCAGCACGCCGTCTTGACCGGATCGCCACCGAACATCCGCTGCTGGCTGAAGCGCTCGAGGCGCTCGACAGGGCGGTGATCGAGGCGAGCGAGGCGGAGGACAAGCTCGCCCGCGCAGCCGAAGCGCTCGCCCACGATCCGGCGTTGCTCGACCGCATCGAGACGCGCCTGTTCGACTTGCGTGCCGCTGCGCGCAAGCACGGCTGCACCGTCGACGAACTTCCCCACAAGATGACCGAGATGCGCAATGCGCTCGATACCATCGAGGGCGGTGAGGCGCAGATTGCGGGGCTTGAGCGCACCGCCCGCGAAGCTGCGCTCGACTATCAGGCCAAGGCCGAAACGCTTTCGGTGCAGCGCGCCGAGGCCGCTCGCCGACTGGACAAGGCAGTCGCTGCCGAACTTGCGCCGCTCAAGCTCGACGCCGCGAAGTTCCATTCGGCCGTGCTGCGACTGCCGGAGGACCGCTGGGGCGCTGGCGGTATCGACGCGGTGGAGTTTCTCATCTCGACCAATCCCGGCGCGGATTTCGCCCCGCTCGGCAAGATCGCCTCGGGCGGCGAACTCTCGCGCTTCATCCTCGCGCTCAAGGTCGCGCTGGCCGAAGAGGGCGGGGCGGCGACGATCATCTTCGACGAGATCGACCGTGGTGTCGGCGGGGCCGTGGCCAGCGCCATCGGCGATCGTCTCTCGCGCCTTGCCAGCGGCGGGCAGTTGCTTGCCGTCACGCATAGCCCGCAAGTCGCCGCGCGTGGCGACCGCCATTACATGATCGCCAAGTCCTCCGAAGGCACCGTTACACGTACTTCGGTGGGCCTGCTCGACGCTGCCGCGCGCAAGGAAGAGATCGCGCGCATGCTTTCAGGCGCGGAAGTCACCGCCGAGGCGCGCGCCCAGGCCGACCGGCTGCTTGAGCGGGCGTGATGGTTGAACGTCGCGTATTTCTTGGCGGTGCCGCTGCGGCATTGCTCCTGCCAGCGAAGGTCATGGCCTTGGAAGAGATCGACACCGAAAGCGTCTATGCCATCATTGGCCAGATGCTCGCCGCCCCGGGCAAGCGCGAAGAGCTGATTGGGTACCTTGCCGAAGGCAGCGCCGCCATGCCGGGCAATCTCGCTTACCAGATCTGGCGCGACAAGGCGGACGAGAACAGTGTGTGGATCACCGAGGTGTGGCGGGACGAGGCTTCCCACAAGGCCAGCCTCGCGCTGCCCCAGGTACAGGAAGCGATCCGCAAGGCGCGACCGATCATAGCGGGCTTCGGCACGCGCGCCGAGTTGGAGCCAGCCGGTGGCAAGCGTTGATGCGGGCGTGAGGGAGCGCGTGGATTTCGACGTTCTCGACCGGCCCGTGTGGCATTCGCTGGGCGGTCCGCAAAGCGCGCTCGACCACGGGCGCGGCCAGATCCGTCGTCTCGATCCGGCCTACGGGCCGTTCGCTGCCGCAGCGTCCGGCGCCGAGTCAGACCTTTCGGAGCATCTGCATGGCAGCGAGATATGGCTGGTCGAGCCTGAAGCGGTAGCTGCACCGTCCGGGTTGCAGGTCCTGCGCGAGGCACCGCTGCTGCAAATGATAGCCGATGGCCCGATTGGTCCATGCGAGGATCTCGACATCGTACCGCTGGGCGAGGCTGATGCAGCCGAGATGGCCGAACTGGCAATCGCCACCGAGCCCGGCCCGTGGGCGTCGGAAACATGGCGCTATGGCCAGTTCTACGGCATCCGCATCGATGGCCGCCTTGCCGCGATGGCGGGCGAACGAATGCGACCGTCGGCGCATTTGGCCGAAGTCAGCGGCGTATGCACCTGGCCGGAATTCCGGGGCAGGGGCCTTGCCGCGCGCCTGATCCGCAAGGTCATGGCCGGGATGGCCGCGCGCGGTGACGTGCCCTACCTGCACAGCTATGCCAGCAACGCCTCGGCGATCCGTCTCTACGAAAGCCTCGGCTTCCGCGCCCGCCGCACCATGGTCGCCACGCTGCTTGGACCTGAATGATGATCGAGATGACCGAAGCCGATGCCGCGAACGAACTGATGCGGTTGGCCCGCCAGATCGCGAAGCACAATCGGCTCTATCACGCCGAGGACGCGCCCGAGATTTCGGACGCCGAATACGACGCGCTGGTTCGCCGCAATGCCGAAATCGAAGCCGCGTTTCCGCACCTGATCCGGCCCGACAGCCCGAGCGCGCAGGTCGGGCACGAAGTGGCATCATCGCCCTTGGGCAAGGTTGCCCACGAGGTTCGCATGATGAGCCTCGACAACGCTTTCACCGACGAGGAAGTCGAGGAGTTCGTTGCCCGCGTCCGCCGCTTCCTCGCGCTGCCCGAAGGCGCTGAAGTGGTAATGACCGCGGAAGACAAGATCGACGGCCTGTCCTGTTCGCTGCGCTACGAGAACGGCAAGCTGGTCCGCGCCGCCACGCGTGGCGATGGGCAGGTGGGCGAGGACGTCACGGCGAACGTCGCCCACATCGCCGACATTCCGCAGGAGCTTAAGGGCGCAGGCTTGTTCGACGTGCCCGCCGTCTTCGAGATCCGTGGCGAGGTCTATATGGCCAAGGCCGATTTCCTCGCACTCAACGAGCGCCAGGCCGAAGCGGGCGACAAGGTCTTCGCCAACCCGCGCAACGCCGCCGCCGGCTCACTGCGCCAGAAGGACGCCAGCGTCACCGCCGCCCGCCCCTTGCGCTTTCTCGCCCATGGCTGGGGCGCAGCCAGCGAGGTGCCCGCCGCCACCCAGTTCGAGATGATGCGCAAGATCGCCGAGTGGGGCGTGCCGGTATCGCCCTTGCTCGTCCGCTGCTCGTCGGCTGCGGAAATGGTCGCACACTACCGCTCCATCGGCGCGCAGCGGGCCGATCTGCCCTATGATATCGACGGTGTGGTCTACAAGGTCGACCGGCTCGACTGGCAGGACCGTCTCGGCTTTGTCGCGAAGGCCCCGCGCTGGGGCATCGCCCACAAGTTCCCGGCCGAGCAGGCCGAAACCACGCTCGAAGCCATCGACATACAGGTCGGTCGCACCGGCAAGCTGACGCCTGTCGGGCGCCTGAAGCCGGTGCTGGTCGGCGGCGTCACCGTCACCAACGTCACGCTCCACAATCGCGACGAGATCGGTCGCCTTGGCCTCCGCGTAGGTGATCGTATCGTCCTTCAGCGTGCGGGCGACGTTATCCCGCAGGTTGTCGAGAACCTCACCCGTGAGGAAGCGCGCGAGGCCTACCACTTCCCCGACCATTGCCCCGAATGCCAGTCCGAAGCCGTCGCCGAGGAAGGCGAGGTCGACGTGCGTTGCACCGGCGGCCTGATCTGCCCGGCCCAGCGCGTCGAACGCCTCAAGCACTTCGTCAGCCGCGCCGCGCTCGACATTGAGGGGCTTGGCGAGAAGACCATCATCGAGTTCTTCCAGCTCGGTTGGCTCGAAAGTCCGGCCGACATCTTCCGCCTGCGCAAACGCCGCAGCGACATCGTCGGGCGCGAGGGCTGGAAGGACAAGTCTGTGGACAACCTGTTGGCAGCGATCGAGGCCAAGCGGCAACCCGACGCCGCCCGCCTGCTGTTCGGCCTCGGCATACGCCACGTCGGCGCAGTCACCGCGCGCGATCTGATGAAGCGGTTCGTGACGTTGCCGGCTTTGCGTGAAGCGGCAATCGCTGCGCGGGAAGGGGGCGACGCCACTGCCGATCTCCTCTCGATCGAAGGCGTCGGCCCGGTCGTCGTCGAAGCGCTCGGCGATTTCTTCCACGAACCGCACAACATCGCCGTGTGGGATGACCTGCTCTCCGAAGTTTCCCCGCCACCCTACGTGGTCGAAACCAAGGACAGTGCCGTCGCAGGCAAGACCATCGTCTTCACCGGCAAGCTCGAAACCATGAGCCGCGACGAGGCCAAGGCCCAGGCCGAAGCCCTCGGTGCGCGTGCGGCAGGCTCGGTCTCGGCCAAGACCGACCTCGTCGTGGCAGGCCCCGGCGCAGGCTCCAAGCTCAAGCAGGCAGCGTCACTTGGTATCGATGTAATCGACGAAGCGGCATGGGCCGAGATCGTCCGGAATGCGGGGTAAGGGAATGCTGGATCAACTCGCCGAAATCGCTGCTGAAGCCGGCACACTGCTCAAGGCGCGCAAGCAGACCATCGCGGTGGTCGATGGTTCCACCGGAGGCCTGATCAGCGCGAGCCTGCTCGCCATGCCCGGCGCTTCGGCGTTCTTCCTCGGCGGATCGGTGATCTACACGCTCAAGGGCCGCCGCATCGCACTCGGCCACGAACCGGGTTCACTGCGCGGCTTTACGTCTGCCACCGAACCTTATGCACTTGCGCAGGCGCGACTGATCCGAGAGCGTCTGGGCGGTGACTGGGGCATTGCCGAAACCGGCGCTTCAGGCGGCAGTGCACACCCGCTCGGCGTGGCCTCGGGCACCAGCGCAATCGGCGTGGTCGGCCCGGACGGCATCGAGGCATCAGTTCAGGTCGTAACGCAAAGCAACGACCGCCTAGCCAACATGCAGGACTTCACTCGTGCCGCTCTGACCCTGTTGCGCGATACCTTGGCCGCTCACTCCGGCACGTAATTCGGCTTCCGCTTTTCCAGAAACGCCTGCATTCCTTCGCGGAAGTTCGGACTGGCCGAAGTCATCAACTGGTTGCGGTTCTCGATCGCCATCGCCGCTTCGAGGCACGGCGCATCGATGGAGAGATTGAGGCCTTCCTTGGTCATCCGGAGGCCCATCGGCGAGGCGGCCAGCAGGTCATCGACGTACGTCTGACCGACGGCCTCCAACTGATCATCGGGCACGACCTCGGAAACGAGGCCAGTCGCCAGCGCGCGCGGCGCATGGATGAAGCGCCCGGTCAGCATCAGTTCGCTCGCCACCGAAGTGCCGACAAGGCGTGGCAGGAAATAGCTGCAACCCATGTCGCAGGCTGAAAGCCCGAGCTTGATGTAGGCGGCATTCATCTTTGCGCTCTCGCCAGCGACGCGGATGTCCGAGGCCAGCACGAACGAAAAACCTCCGCCACAGGCCGCGCCGTGGACGAGGCTGAGGATCGGCTGCGGGCACCGTCGCATCCTGATATAAACGTCGGCGAGATAGCCCTGGAAGCTGAAGCCGCCCGCGAAGGGAATCTCCTCGCGGTTCTCGGCGCGTTCCTTGATATCGAGTCCCGCGCAAAACGCCTTGCCCCCACCGCGCAACACGACGACGCGCGTGTCACGGTCATGGAATAGCTTGCCGAAATAGTCCGAAAGCTCGCGCACCATCTGCAGCGAAATGGCGTTGAGCACCTCCGGACGGTTGAGCGTGACCCAGTCGGCCGCGCCGCGTTTCTCGACAGTGAAGGTCTCGTAGGTCATCGCGCATCTCCCGGTTTAACCGGATGATTAAGCGAGAGTGCGCCGGGCACAAGCCCCTTCGCGATCTACCAGCGCTTCGACCACTCCGGCAGAGCGCCGACCCGGCTCGAGCGAACACCTCCCGCCGCGCGCCGACGCAGCCACAGGATCGACCAGTCGCCGCGCACCATCCGCGCCGCGAGCCGTAAGCCCGCCTTGCGATAGGCCGCCCGCACCGCAGCCTCCTGCGTCTCGAGCAATCCGGCCAGCAGCACGCTGCCACCCGGCACCACGGCGCGGGCGAATTCGGGAGCAAGCTCGACCAGCGGCCCTGCCAGGATGTTGGCGATCAGCAGATCATAAGGTCCGGCGGCTTCAAGAAGTGGATGATCCATGCCCGCCGCGATGACCATCGCCATGCGTCCGGCGCCGTCGCCCAGCGGAATGCCGTTGTTGGCTGCGTTCTCTGCGACGACCGGCCCGCACACCGCATCGATGTCGCTGGCGATGGCGCGCGCCCTCGGCCACAAGTGCAGCCCGGCAAAGCCGAGCAGTCCGGTGCCGGTGCCGATGTCTGCCAGATTGCGCACGGTCACGCCCTGTTGCTTCATGTGGCTGAGCATGGCGAGGCAACCCGCGGTCGTAGCATGTTGGCCGGTGCCGAACGCCTGGCTTGCCGGAATGACGAAGTCCCGAACGCCGCGCTCGTTCAGCGGCGGATATTCCGGGGTATGGACGTGGAACACGCCCTCGCGGATCGGTTCGACGCCCTGCTGGCTCAGCGTCACCCAGTCAGTCTCGGGCAGCTTCTCAATGTTCAGCTTGGGCGGCGTGCCCTCGAACAGGTCGGCGATGGCATTCTGGTCGGCCTTGGTCGGCTTGCGGTCGAGCCATGCTTCGAGCTGCCAGTCTTCGGGCTTGTCCTCGGCGATCTCGCTGCCGGCGATGACGATGTCGTGGTCCCAGTCCCACGCATCCTCGTGCGCGATCAGCGCGGCCTGAACGACATCGCGCGGGGCGAAGACGGTGACTTTCCAACTCATTTTGCAAGTGCCTTTTCCAGACGGTCCCGCGCGCCTGCCACCAGCGCCTTGCAGGCCTTCGGATCTTCCAGCGGTTGCGCGCCGCTCATCCGCTCGAACATGGCGCTGGCCGAAGGGTGCGGGGTCAGCAGAATGCCGCATTCCAGCGCCTCGACTTGTGCGAAGGTCTTGCGGAACATCGCCACCCGTGCCGGGTGATCGGCAAAGCGATAGGTGCCGAGCGGCAGGGCGGTGAGGCTGTCGACATAGGTGACCGTGCGGCAGTCAGTTCCTTCGCACGATTTCCAGTGCCAGCTGGTCGAACCCTCGGTGTGTCCCGGCGTAGCGAACGCCGTGATCTTCAGCGGCCCGACGCTGAACACGTCGCCGGTCTTGAGGATGAAGTCGACCCGCGCCGGGCGCGAGCCATGGATCTCCTGCGCCTGCGGATCGGCCGGGCTGACCTTGCCGCTGCGAATGACCTTGGCGGCCTCTGCCGTGGCGACGAAGCGCGCGCCCGTCGCCTTCTGCAGCGCAGCCAGCCCGCCGACATGGTCGAAGTGCTCGTGGCTGGAGACGATCAGGCCGATGTCCTTCGGGTTGAAACCCAGCTTGCGGATGTTGGCGAGGACCTGCGGCACGGCATCCACCATCCCGGCATCGACCAGGATGTGTCCCTGCGGACCGGTGATCAGCAGGACCGTCACTCCGCAAGTGCCGACATACCACACATTGCCGAAGACTCGCGCGGGCGGAGCGGGGTCGGAGAAGCCGTCCTTGCCTTCGCATGACCGCGCGAGCGCAACGGCATCGGACCGGGCGGGCGGGGCGGGAGGCGTCGCTGCGGTTGCGGCGAGCAGGGCAAGAGTGAGGCTCATGAGGTGCGTCTAAGCACCGTGCTGCGCCAGCGCAACCGGCTGTCCTTTTTTACATCCCGCATACGCTTGCGCAGGCGGTCTTTTCGACTAATAGGACTCGCAATCCGTCGCGGGGGGCTGTCCTTTCCGCGATCCTTGTACCTAGTCGAGGGGGTATGTTCATGGCGCAGGCGCGCAAGGCACGGCCGATTTCTCCGCATCTCCAGATCTGGCGCTGGGGCCCGGCCATGCTGGTTTCGATCCTGCACCGCATCACCGGCAACGGCCTTGCGTTTGCGGGCCTTGGGCTTCTGCTGTGGTGGATCGGTGCGCTGGCGAGCGGGGCTTCGGCCTATCAGACCTTTCTGGACTACGTCTGGCTGGGAACCGGCGGCGGCTTCCAGGCAGTGACCGCGATTCTCGGCAAGATCGTGCTCGTCGGCCTCAGCTGGGCCTTCTTCCAGCACGCTTCTTCGGGCATCCGCCACCTGATCCTCGATATCGGCGCTGGCTACGAGCTGGAAACCAACGCCCGCTGGTCGAGCCTGACGATCGTCATCTCGGTCCTTCTCACCATCGCATTCTGGGCCTTCGTGCTGCTGCGCTGAGCGCCGGCACGAACCTTAGCTAGAGAGGCATCTCATGGGTAACGGCACCTCCATCGGTCGCGTGCGCGGGCTGGGCTCCGCCCACGAAGGCGCGCATCACTGGCTCACGCAGCGCCTCACGGCCGTGGGCAATCTCGTCCTGATCACGTTCCTGATCATCAGTCTCGCGCTGCTGCCGGACTACAGCTACGCCACCGTGCGTGGCTGGGTCGCGCGGCCGCTGCCGTCGATCGCGCTGATCCTGATCATGATCAACACCTTCACCCATGCCCGTATGGGCGTGCAGGTCATGCTCGAAGACTATGTCCATGAAGAGGGCGGCAAGGTCATTGCCTGGCTTCTGGTCAATGCGGTGCCGTTCGCGGCTGCTGCCTTCGGCATCCTTTCGGTTCTGCGCATTGCGCTCGGGGGCGCATAAGACATGACGACTCAGCCTGCCTACAAGATCATCGACCACACCTACGACACTGTCGTCGTCGGTGCCGGCGGTTCGGGCCTGCGCGCCACCATGGGTTCGGCCCAGGCCGGCCTGCGCACCGCCTGCATCACCAAGGTCTTCCCGACCCGTTCGCACACCGTGGCGGCACAGGGCGGCATCGCCGCCTCGCTCGGCAACAACTCGCCCGACCACTGGACCTGGCACATGTACGACACCGTCAAGGGGTCGGACTGGCTGGGTGACCAGGACGCGATCGAGTATATGGTGCGCGAAGCCCCGGCTGCGGTCTACGAGCTGGAACACGCCGGTGTGCCGTTCAGCCGCAACCCCGAGGGCACGATCTACCAGCGTCCGTTCGGCGGCCACATGCAGAACATGGGTGAAGGCCCGCCGGTGCAGCGTACCTGCGCCGCAGCAGACCGTACCGGCCACGCCATGCTCCACGCGCTCTACCAGCAGTCGCTGAAGTACGACGCGGACTTCTTCATCGAATACTTCGCGATCGACCTGATCATGGAGAACGGCGAATGCCGTGGCGTGATCGCGCTGTGCATGGACGACGGTTCGATCCATCGCTTCCGCAGCCACGCGGTCGTGCTGGCAACCGGCGGCTATGGCCGTTCGTACTTTACTGCCACCTCGGCCCACACCTGCACCGGTGACGGCGGCGGCATGGTCCTGCGCGCAGGCCTCCCGCTGCAGGACATGGAGTTCGTCCAGTTCCACCCGACGGGCATCTATGGCGCTGGCGTGCTGATCACCGAAGGCGCGCGCGGCGAGGGCGGCTACCTCACCAACTCCGAAGGCGAGCGCTTCATGGAGCGCTATGCTCCCTCGGCCAAGGACCTTGCCTCGCGTGACGTCGTCTCGCGTTCGATGGCCATGGAAATCCGTGAAGGGCGCGGCGTCGGCCCGCACAAGGACCACATCTACCTGCACCTCGATCACATCGATGCAGGTGTGCTGGCCGAGCGTCTGCCGGGCATCACCGAAAGCGGCAAGATCTTCGCCGGCGTCGACCTGACGCGTCAGCCGCTGCCGGTGGTTCCGACCGTCCACTACAACATGGGCGGCATCCCCTGTAACTACCACGGCGAAGTCGTCACCATCGGTGCCGACGGCAACCCCGAAACGGTCGTACCCGGCCTGTTCGCTGTGGGTGAAGCGGCTTGCGTTTCGGTCCATGGCGCCAACCGCCTCGGCTCGAACTCGCTGATCGACCTTGTCGTGTTCGGCCGCGCTACCGGCCTGCGCCTCAAGGAGCTGATCAAGCCGGGCACGTCGCACAACTCGCTGCCCAAGGACAGCGCCGACCTCGCGCTGACCCGTCTCGATCACTTCCGCCATGCCAAGGGCGGCTCGCCCACGGCGGAAGTGCGCATCGAGATGCAGCGCACGATGTCGGCCCACGCCGCGGTGTTCCGCACCGACGAACTCATGGCCGAAGGCAAGGTCAAGCTCGCCAACACCTACAAGCGCATGGAGGACATCCACGTGTCTGACCGTTCGCTGATCTGGAACTCGGACCTGGTCGAGACGCTCGAGCTGGACAACCTGATCAGCCAGGCCTCGGTCACCATGCACTCGGCCCACAACCGCAAGGAAAGCCGCGGCGCCCACGCGCACGAGGACTTCCCCGATCGCAACGATGCCGAGTGGATGAAGCACACCGCAGCCTGGTTCAACGGCTGGGGCGGCAAGGGCGGCGAGGTCAAGCTCGACTACCGCCCGGTCCACGAATACACGCTGACCGACGACGTCGAGTACATCAAGCCGAAGAAGCGCGTGTACTGACCCGACGCTGGTCCAACAGGGCCAGACGTTTGTCGATCATCGAATGATGTGATGCCGGGGTAGGAATACTCCGGCATCAGTCATTTCTGGCCCGCGCACTCGACGAGGCGATAGGGGCCGCCTGGGGAGGCAGATCGATGAAGAGCGGTTGGAAGCATTCGAAGTTGACGCTCATCGCAGGGGCTGCGCTGATCGTGACCGCAGCAGGCGCGATGGCGCAAGGCGTGACGGACATGCCGCAGCCACCTGCTCCGCCAGCGCTGCCCGCACCTCCGGCTCCGCCGTCACCGCCCGCACCGCCTGCGCCGGGCATGGGCCAGCAGATCGTCATCGTCGAACGGCATGGTGGCGAGGATGGTCAGGAATACGTCCGCACCGTCACCCGCGACGGCAAGACCTTCGTATTCAAGAGCGACAAGCCGATGTCGGATGCCGATGTCGAGGCGAAGATCGCCCGCGCCGAGGCCGGGATTCCGCCCGTACCGCCCGTTCCGCCTATTGCCGGGAAGGGCGAGCGCCGAATTCAGCGGGTGATCGTGGTCGATGGCGAGAACGATGGCGTCACCGACATCGTTTCGGAAACCGGCGACCGTTGCCACGGCAAGGCGAATCTCGCCGACGTCGATGCGACCGAGGAGCAGGACGGCAAGGTCACCCGCGTGCGCATCCACAAGTGCGGCAGCGAGGCGGAGATCGAACGGCATGCCATGGCCGAGGCGCTCAAGGGCATCCGCGAGGCGCGCGAGGAAATTGCCCGCGACAAGTCGCTTTCCGACAAGATCCGCAAGCAGGTGCTCGACGAGCTCGATGCCGAGATGGCCAAGCTCAAAGCGAAGGGCTGAGGCCGGCTGCTACTGAGGCCGCTGGACGACCGGCTTGCTTTCGAAGCGGGCCGGTTCGGCCTTCGCGGCCTTGTCCTTCTCGTCCTTCTTGTCGTCTCCGTCCTTCTTGTCGGACTTGGCCTTGGCTTCGGCGGCATCGCGCGCCAGCCAGAAGGCGGCGACGTCCTTCGGCGTCGCCGCGCGGGCGGGATACTTGCACCCGCGCTGTTCGCCCACGCCCTTGAGATAGGCGCGGCGGACTGAGCCCGCGTAGATCGCTTCATTCCACTTGCGCTGCTGGGCGTTGGCACCGCTGATCTCGCGGATCACGCCGCCGAACGGGATCAGCGAGCCGACCAGCGACTTGGCGATGTTGCCCATCTTGATCGTGGAATTGCCGTCGTCCCGGGCAACGTCAATGTCATCGCCCAGCACAGCGTCGAGTTTCGCGACTTCGGCGGCGATGGCAGGACACTTTTTCAGGCCGGTTACGTCGTAGGGCTTGTTCCGCGCGGCGACGAGGACATCTGGCACTTCGTCCTTCTTGATGTTGAAGTCGGACAGAGGCTTTGTAACCACATCACCCGCCGTCACCTTTTCCTCGGAAACCGCAGTCTGCGCGGCGAGAGGGAAGGCAACGGCGAGCGTGCAAGGCATTATCGTTGCGAACCGAAGGGCCTTGGTGAACTTCATCTCTTGCTCCCCGTTTAGCAGTATGAAGCCACGGCCTTGCTTTCCGTTCCATGAATTAATGTTAACGGCCTGCGGTTACAGTGCCGCGAAAGTATCGCACTGGTCTTCGTCTGCAGTTTCCAGACCCTTGCGCAGCCACTGCATGCGCTGTGCCGCGCTGCCGTGGGTAAAGGCGGCTTCCACCGGACGCCGACCGGCCGCCTTCATCAGCGTATCGTCGCCGATCTGGTGCGCCGCGCGCATGCCTTCCTCGATGTCGCCAGCCTCGATGCGGTCACGATTGCGGCCCGCCCAGACCCCGGCATAGCAGTCCGCCTGGAGTTCCAGCGCGACGGAATAGCGGTTGGCCTGGCTTGGGCTGCGTTCCTGCAACTGGCGCACCTTGGTCGACGTGCCGAGCAGGTTCTGGATATGGTGGCCGTACTCGTGCGCCATGACATAGACGCGGGCGAAGTCCCCGCCTGCGCCCATCTGCCTGTCCATTTCCGTGTAGAAGTCGGTGTCGATGTAGATGCCGCTGTCACTGGGGCAATAGAACGGGCCCATCGCGCTCTGCGCTGCGCCGCAGCCTGAGCGGCCGTTCTGCGAATAGAACACCAGCGTCGGGGCCTCGAACGGAATGTTGGCCTGTTGGAAAAGCGGCCCCCACGTCTTGTTGAGCGATGACAGCGCGTTGCAGCTTTCCTTGCTGAATTCGTTGACTGTGCAGCTTTCGGCAAGGGAGGCGCCGCCTTGCTGTTCGACGGGCGCCGAAACCTGGCCCTGCTGCATTGACCCCAGCATCTGCATCGGGTCCACGCCGAACACGACCGCTGCGATCAAGGCGATGACGATCGATCCGCAGCCGACCTTGCCGCCCCCGCCGAAGGGAAAGCCGCCACCGCCGCGCTGGTCCTGGACGTTGATGGAATTGTCGAAATCGTCGAGCCGCATGGGCAAACCCTTTTTTTGCGTTTGCGACTGGACAAGCGGCGAGCCGCCCGCAATGCCAGCGCGATCAATCCATCCAGAAACCCCGGAGTAATCGAATGTTCCTGAAGGGCAAGTGCGCGCTCATCACCGGCTCCACCTCTGGTATCGGCCTCGCCTATGCGCGGGCGCTGGCGGCCGAGGGTGCGAACATCGTTCTCAACGGTTTCGGCGATGCCGACCAGATCAAGGCGCTGTGCGACGAACTTGCCGCAACGCGCGGAGGGCGCGCGATCTTCGCCGCCGGAGACCTGACCAAGCGTGAAGGCACCGAGGCGATGGTCGCGGCGGCGCTGGCCGAGTTCGGCGCGGTCGACATCCTGATCAACAACGCCGGCATGCAGCACGTCGCCCCGGTCGAGGACTTCCCTGTCGAGAAGTGGGACGCCATCATCGCGCTCAATCTCACCTCGGCGTTCGATGCCTGCCGCCTGTGCATTCCGGGCATGAAGGCCAAGGGCTGGGGCCGCATCCTGTTCACTGCCTCGGCGCATTCGCTCACGGCTTCGCCCTACAAGGCGGCTTACGTTTCGGCCAAGCATGGTATCGCCGGCCTCACCAAGACGCTCGCCTTGGAACTTGCCACCGAAGGCGTAACCGCGAACTGCATCAGCCCCGGTTATGTCTGGACGCCGCTGGTCGAGAACCAGATCCCGGACACGATGAAGGCCCGCAACTTGACGCGCGAGCAGGTCATCAACGACGTGATGCTCGAGCGTCAGCCGAGCAAGCAGTTCGTCCAGCCTGACGAGCTGGCAGCGCTGGCCCTGTTCCTCTGCCGTGACGAAGCGCGCAACATCACCGGGGCGAACTACAACGTCGACGGTGGCTGGGTCGCACAATAACGGCTCGCCCTACGATCCAATGTAAAGTTCTGTTCATCATCGGCGGTTCAATTGGGAACTTGCGCCGCGCTCCGGCTTTTGAGAGCAAGGGTTGCGACGAGGCGTTTGGGGTCGGCGATGAAGCGTTACGGGGGCTGGCGGAGTGCGATGACGGGGGCCTTGGCTCTCGGCGCACTTCTGCTCGTCTCCGCTCGCCCGGCGCCGAGGAAGCCCACCCCGATTGAAGTGGCGCTCAGGGCCCACGTCGAAACGCTTGCCAGCGATGATTTCGACGGCCGCGAACCCGGCACCGAGGGTGAGACCAAGACACTTCGCTATCTCGCCCGGCAGTGGTTCGACATCGGCATGGAGGCGGGCACCAATAGTCCCGGCAACGGCTGGTTCGCTCCGGTCGAACTGGTCGAACGCGAGCCACTGTTGTCGCGCGCAAGCTTCATGCGCGGGCGCAAGAAGGTAAACCTGCCCGCTGACAGCGTGTTCGTGGTGACGTCGGGCTTGCGCAGCCTTGTGCAAGACGCGCCGCTGATCTTTGTCGGCCATGCGACGATGACCGCGCCGCCGCGTGCGGAACTCGCAGGGCGGATCGCCGTCATGCTCGACAGCCTGCCGCAGGGCATGCAGCGCGAGCAGGCGGGAGACCGGGCGGGCCGACTGCTCGACGCTGGCGCGCTGGCCGTCGTCACCGTTCTGGATGACGATCGCGGCCTCGAAGACGTGATCGCGCGTCGGCGGCGGGCGGGCTACGCCATCGCGGGCGAGGGGCTGAGCAGCGAGATCGAGGCCTTCGTGTCACCGGCTACTGCCGAACTCCTGCTGGCAGGCACCACGCGTCCGACGCTGGCGCGCTTGCAGGGCGATGCTGTGCAGTCGGGTTTCGCGCCATACCTGCTCGGGCTGACGGGTACTTTCGAGGCAACCAGCCGTGAGACCCGGATCAAGACGCATAACCTGATCGGCAAACTGGAAGGGCGCAATCCCTCGGCCGGTGCGGTGCTGATGATGGCGCATTGGGACCACTTCGGCGAATGCGGCAGCGCGCCAGCCGAGGACATCATCTGCAACGGCGCGATCGACAACGCTTCTGGTCTTGCGGTGCTGACAGAGACTGCGCGCATCCTTTCTCGCGGCAAGCCACTGGAACGCGACGTCTATTTTCTGGCGACGACAGGTGAGGAGCTTGGCCTGCTCGGGGCCATGGCCTTTGCCGAGGACCCGCCAATCCCGCTCGACCGTTTCGTTGCGGCGTTCAATGTCGACAGTACCGGGCTGGTGCCTCCCGGCGGGCCAATCGGCATCGTCGGCAAGGGACTGACCCCGCTCGACCCGTTGATCGCCGATGTCGTCAAACGGATGAAGCGCAAGTTGGCAGCGGGCGATGGCGCCAACGCCTACATTCGCCGTCAGGACAGCTTCATCCTGATGCAGCACGACGTGCCGGCGGTCATGGTCAGCAATTCCTATGGCGACATGGACCGGATCGAGCGGTTCATGGAGGACACCTATCACCGGCCCAGCGATCAGCCTGGTGAACCTATCGACTATGCCGGAATGGCCGATGACGTGAACTTGCAGGTGGAACTGGTGCGCGCATTTGCCGATCCGAAGCGCTATCCGGGGCGCTCTGTGGCGGGACTGCCCAAACGGCCCTGAAATCGGGAACCAAACCCCCTAGCGCATCCGCACCTTCCTGTTTACATGGGCCGCCACGAATCTACCCGGACCTTCAGAAGTGGCGCGCATCATGGACATCCCTCTCGGCCTTACCTTCGACGACGTGTTGCTGCGTCCAGCCGAGTCTGACATCGTGCCGTCGATGGCCGATACCCGCACCCGGCTGACCAAGGGCATCGGGCTGAACATTCCCGTGCTGTCCTCGGCGATGGACACCGTGACCGAAGCCGACATGGCGATCGTCATGGCGCAGCTGGGCGGTATCGGCGTTCTCCACCGCAACCTTTCGATCGAAGAGCAGTGCGCCGCCGTCCGCGCGGTCAAGCGCTTCGAAAGCGGCATGGTGGTCAATCCGATCACGATCTATCCCGACGCGCCGCTCGGTGAAGCGCAGGCGCTCATGCGTCAGCACAAGATCAGCGGCATCCCCGTGGTCGAGGCTTCGGGCAAGCTCGTCGGCATCCTCACCAACCGCGACGTGCGCTTTGCCGACAACCCGCAGCAGCCGGTGCGGGAACTCATGACGCATGAGAATCTCGCCACGGTGAAGCTCGGCGCAAGCGGCGACGACGCGCGCCGGCTCCTGCACCAGCGCCGGATCGAGAAGCTGCTGGTGGTCGACGATGCGTTCAAGTGCATCGGCCTGATCACGGTGAAGGACATCGAGAAGGCCGTGACCTTCCCGGATGCGACCAAGGACGCCGCCGGCCGCCTGCGCGTTGCCGCAGCGACCACCGTTGGCGAGAAGGGCCTCCTTCGCACGCAGGCGCTGGTCGAGGCCGAGTGCGACGTCGTCATCATCGACACCGCGCATGGCCACAACCGTGACGTTGCGCGTGCCGTCGAGGCCGCCAAGAAGCTGTCCAACTCGGTGCAGGTGATCGCGGGCAACGTCGCCACCGCCGAAGCCACCCGGTCGTTGATCGATGCGGGTGCCGATGGCGTGAAGGTCGGCATCGGGCCCGGTTCGATCTGCACCACGCGCATCGTTGCCGGTGTCGGCGTGCCGCAGCTCACTGCCGTCATGGAGTGCGCCGCAGAAGCCGAGAAGTCGGGCGTTCCGGTGATTGCCGACGGCGGCCTGCGCACTTCGGGCGACGCTGCAAAGGCCCTTGCTGCGGGCGCAAGCTCGGTCATGATCGGTTCGATGCTGGCCGGCACCGAGGAAGCACCGGGCGAGACGTTCCTTTATCAGGGTCGCGCCTACAAGTCGTATCGCGGCATGGGCTCGGTCGGCGCGATGGCGCGCGGCTCGGCTGACCGTTACTTCCAGCAGGACATCAAGGACCAGATGAAGCTGGTGCCTGAAGGCATCGAAGGCCAGGTGCCCTACAAGGGACCGGCCAAGGACGTGGTCCACCAGCTTGTCGGCGGCGTGAAGGCTGCGATGGGCTATACCGGCAGCAAGACCATCGAAGACCTGCGCAAGCGCGCGCAGTTCGTCCGCATCACCAACGCCGGGCTTCGCGAAAGCCACGTCCACGACGTGACGATCACGCGCGAGGCGCCGAACTACAAGGTTGGCTGAGGGTCTCTGAATGACCCCGGCGGCGCGGGTACAGGCCGCGATCGACCTGCTTGATGCGGTGATCGCGGCGGCGCGCGGGCAGGGTGCCTCGGCGGACCGCATCGCGGCGGACTGGTTCAGGGCGCGACGCTATGTCGGCTCGAAGGACCGTCGCGCCATTCGCGAACTGGTGTGGAATGCGATCCGGGCCTGCGGTGAAGTGCCGGTGTCCGGACGCGCTGCGATGCTGCGGTTGGCGCATGACGACGCCGCGCTGACGGCGCTGTTCGATGGATCGAACTATGGGCCTGCGCTGATCGAGGCTGGCGAACCGGTGGCAGCGGGCGGCATTGCGCCAGCGTGGCTGACCGAGCGTTTGAACGCTTCTGGCCTCGATGATCAGGAACAGGCGGCGCTGCTGGGAAGGGCACCGCTCGATATCCGGGCCAATGCTCTGAAGATCACGCGCGACGAGTTGCGCGCCCGCTTGCCCATGGAGGCCGAGCCGACCGTCGCGCCGCAAGGCTTACGCCTGGCTTCGGGTACGGCTGTCGAATCGTGGCCGGAATTTGCCGATGGGCTGTTCGAAGTGCAGGACGCCGGGAGCCAGATCGCCTGCATGGCGTTGGGCGTGCAGCCGGGCGAGGCGGTGATCGATCTCTGCGCCGGGGCGGGGGGCAAGACGCTCTCCCTTGGCGCGGCGATGGCAAATCGCGGCAAGCTGCTCGCCTGCGACATTGACCGGCCACGCCTGTCACGCCTGCCCGAACGCGCCGCGCGGGCGGGAGTGCTGGTCGAGACTCGCCTGCTCAATCCGGGGCGCGAGGCCGAGATGATGGCCGACTGGCAGGGCAAGGCCGACGCGGTGATGATCGATGCGCCATGTTCTGGCACCGGCACCTGGCGGCGCAATCCCGAGGCGCGCTGGCGGCTCGATGCAAAGGCGATCGCGCGTTACTGCACGATGCAGGCCAACGTGCTCGATATCGGCGCTTCGCTGGTGAGGCCCGGCGGACGGCTGACCTACGTGGTCTGCTCGCTGCTCGATGCCGAGGGGGCGGATCGTATCGAGACGTTCCTGTCGGCCAATTTGGGATGGGATGTTGCGCTTCCGCCTCTCCCCGCGGGGCGCCCCCGCGGCAAGGGCTGGCGCCTTACGCCCTTTGGGGATGGCACCGACGGGTTTTTCTTCGCAACGCTCGTACGGCGTGTTAACTGAAGCGTCATGGACGCGGGTTCATTCAATGCTGGTCCTACCCACGGTGTCCGGACCAAGGAGCTGCTGATGCGTTACGCCCCCATTGCCCTCGCTCTGTCGCTTGTCGTGGGCGTGACTGGCAGTATGGGTGTGGCGAAGAACACCGCGCCGACCGATCCACGTGTCGAGGCTCTGCTCAAGGACGGTCGTGCTTCTCTGGCCAAGGGCGACGTTTCGGCCGCAACCGACAGTTTCGAGGCTGCTCTCGCCATTGATCCGGCGAGCAATCCAACGCTTCTGGCGCTTGCCGATGCCGCCCGCCGCGACGGGCTGCAGGGCAAGGCGATCCACTATTACCGCCAGGTGCTGGAACGCGATCCGAACAACGTCGTCGCGATTTCCGGCGAGGGCGGGGCGATGGTCGAGAAGGGCGCGCTGGAAAAGGCCAAGCGCAACCTGACCCGCCTCGAAGGGCTGTGCGGCAAGAGCTGTGCCGAAACGGCAGAGCTCTCCGCCGCGATTGCACGCGGGCCTGCGCCAAAGGTGGTTTCCGCTCAGGCCGTGATGCCGACCGAGAAGGTCGAGACGAACTGATTTTGCGAGCGTTGCGCTGAATCAGGTTTCTCGCAGAGGCGCAGAGAGAGCAGAGATCGCAAAGAGAAAGGTGAATAAAGCCTGCGGCGCAGCCGCTCGAAATCTCTGATTTTCTTCTCTGCGTGCTTTGCTTCCTCTGCGCCTCTGCGCGAAACCAAAAAGCTGCCAGCAGACGTCAGATCAGGTCGCGGAATTCCTCGACGACCTGCCGGTAAACCCGCTTCTTGAACGGCACGATCAGTTCCGGCACCTGCTCCGGCTCGACCCAGCGCCAGGCTTCGAACTCGGCGTGTTCGTGCGCGTTCAGGTCGATGTCGGCATCTTCACCCGCAAAGCGCATCAGCAGCCACTTCTGGCGCTGGCCGCGGAACTTGCCGCCCCACATCTTGCCCATCAGGAAATCGGGCAGGTCGTAGAGCAGTTCCTCGCGCGTCTCGGCGATGATGGTGACGAGGTGGGAGGAAACGCCGGTCTCCTCCTGCAACTCGCGCAGGGCGGCGGCGTGGACGTCCTCGCCGTCGTCTATACCGCCCTGCGGCATCTGCCAGGCGTCCATCTCCTTGTTGTCGATCCGCTTGCCCACGAACACGCGTCCGGCGCTGTTCACGAGCATGACACCGACACAGGGACGGTAGGGAAGCCCGGCAAATTCGTCTGTCATTTCAACCTTTCCAATAGCAGCCGAACCGCCTTGAAGATCGACTGCATGTCGGCCTGCGCGCTCGGGATCGCCTTGCGCACTTGCGTAAACCCGTGGATCGTCCCTTTCATTTCAAGAAAGACGACTTCTGCTCCAGACCGGATGAGTTCCGCGCCATAGACCCGCCCGCTGTCGCGAATCGGATCGAGGCCCGCCGTCACTAGCACCGTCGGCGGCGTGGTCGAGTGTTCGCCATAGATCGGATAGGCGCGCTTGTGCCCGGTTACCGCCTGATAGGCATTGGCGAACCACTGCATCGTGTCTGCCGTCAGCAGGTATCCTTCGGCAAAGTCGAGGAAGGACTGGTGATCGGGCTTGTCGTCCGAAAGCGGATAGATCGGAACCTGCATGATCACCGGCACGGCTGCGGGGCTTTCCACCAGCGCTTGTGTGACGACGATGGTGAGGTTGCCGCCCGCGCTGTCGCCCATCGGGATCAGACCTGTGATCTCGCGGCCCAGCGCGGCCGAGTTCGCCGCAACCCAGCGTGACGCCGCTTCGCAATCGTCGGGCGCTGCGGGGAAGGGGTGTTCGGGTGCAAGGCGATAATCGACCGCGATCACCGGCATATCGAGTTCGGCTGCGATTTCAGTGCAGAGGCTGTGGTGGCTGTCGAGGTCGCCGATCACGAAGCCGCCGCCATGGAAGAACATCACGGCCGGACCCGCCGCGCGCGTTTCGCGCAGGTCGTAGAGGCGCAGCGGGATCTCTCCGGCGGGTCCGGGGCAAGTCAGGTCGCGGATGACAGCCAGTTCGCGCGGGTCCGCTTCGGCCAGTTGGCCCATGGCGATATAGCTGGCGCGCGCAGCTTCAAGACCGAGTTGGCTCATCGGCGGTGCATCGGTGCCATTGAGGAAAGCCAGGAAGCCCTGGACATCGGGACGCACGTAATGGGTCTTCTGCTCGGTCATGACTGTTCCTCGCCCTGTTGACAGGATTCGTTATAAACACCGTGGTAAGTTGGCTTTTGCAACTTGACTGGCAAGCGCATCGGGAATCAAGAGCGCAGGAGGATTTTTCCGCTCGCGCAGATTTTCTTCTTTGCGAACGGAACATCAGGGGCATAGGCGCGTGTCAGCACTGGGTGAGAGTCCCGGGCGCATCAGAGGACGATATGGCTACACTAGTTGATGGACCGGACGCACTTACGGGCGGCAAGGACACTCCCGCTCCCGAAGCGGTGGTCGTGCGCTTTGCCGGTGACTCGGGCGACGGCATGCAGCTGACCGGCGGTCAGTTCACCCTTTCCACGGCGCTGGCGGGCAATGATCTTGCCACTTTCCCGGACTTCCCGGCGGAAATCCGCGCGCCGCAAGGTACGCTGTTCGGCGTCTCTGCTTTCCAGATCAACTTCGGCTCGACCGAGATCGACACCGCGGGCGACCAGCCCGACGTGCTGGTGGCGATGAACCCGGCGGCGCTGAAGACCAACGTCGGCGCACTCAAGGCGGGTGGCCTGATCATCGCCGACACCGGCGAGTTCAACAAGCGCAACCTCGAGAAGGCCAAGTACGAGGTGAACCCCCTCGAAGACGGCAGCCTCGAGAAGTGGCAGCTGCTGGCGTTCGACATCTCGGCGCTGACGCTTGAGGCGGTGAAGCCCTTCGGCCTTGGCAACAAGGAAGCGCTGCGCTGCAAGAACATGTGGACGCTGGGCCTCGCCCTGTGGATGTTCGACCGTGACCGCCAGCCGCTGGTCGATTGGCTTAACGCCAAGTTCGCCAAGAGCCCGGTGCTGGCCCAGGCCAACATCGCCGCGCTAAACGCCGGACACGCCTATGGCGAAACCGCCGAGCTTTCGGGTCCGCTCAAGCAGTATCACATTGCTCCGGTCGAGAGCGAGCCGGGCCTCTACCGCACCGTCACCGGCGCCGAAGCGATCAGCCTCGGCCTCGTTGCGGGCGCGCAGCTGGCCGACCTGCACATGTTCTTCGGCGGCTATCCGATCACCCCGGCCTCGGCGATCCTGCACAACCTGGCCCGGCTCAAGGAATACGGTGTCACCACCTTCCAGGCGGAAGACGAGATCGCCGCAATCGCCTCGGCCATCGGCGCTAGCTACGCTGGCCAGCTGGGTGTGACCTCGTCGTCCGGCCCCGGCATCGCCTTGAAGGGTGAGGCGATGGGCCTTGCCATCATGACAGAACTGCCGCTGGTCATCGTCAACTCGCAGCGCGGCGGTCCGTCCACGGGCCTGCCGACCAAGACCGAGCAGTCGGACCTCTACCAGGCAGTCTATGGCCGCAACGGTGACGCGCCGATGCCGGTGATCGCGGCGCGCAGCGCTTCGGACTGCTTCGAAGTTGCCATCGAGGCCTGCCGCATCGCGGTGGAATACATGACCCCGGTCATGCTCCTGACCGACGGCTACATCGCCAACGCGGCCGAGCCGTGGAAGGTGCCCGATCCGGAAAGCTTCAAGCCGTTCCCCGTGACGTTCCTCGAAGCGAAGAACGGCCCCAACGGCGAGCTGCTGCCTTTCGCGCGCGACGAAAAGGGCGCGCGTCCGTGGATCAAGCCCGGCACCCCTGGCCTGATGCACCGCATCGGCGGCATCGAGAAGAACCCCGGCACCGGCAACATCGATTACTCGCCCGCCAGCCACCAGATCATGACCGACGCTCGCAAGGCGAAGGTCGAAGGCGTGGCGAACTCGATCCCGTTGCAGGAAGTCAACCACGGCGAAACCTCGGGCAAGCTCGTGGTCGTCGGTTGGGGCAGCACCTATGGCCCGATCTATCAGGCCGTGCGCCGCGCTCGCCGCAAGGGGCTGGACGTTTCCCACGTCCACGTACGCTACATCTGGCCGATGCCGTCGAACCTCGGCGATCTGCTGCGCGGTTATGACAAGGTGCTGGTGCCCGAAATGAACACCGGCCAGTTCAAGACCGTGCTGCGCGACCAGTTCCTGATCGACGCCCAGCCGCTCAACAAGACCAGCGGCCAGCCCTTCACCATTGCGGAAATCGAAGCCGCGATCGAAGCTGCGCTCGCATAAAGGTTACGACAATGAACGAGATGACCAAGATCGCGGTCCAGACCACGCTCAAGGACTGGGAAACCGACCAGGAAGTGCGCTGGTGCCCGGGTTGCGGCGACTACGCGATCCTCAAGGCGGTGCAGCGCACCCTGCCGGAAATCGGCGCCGATCCTTCGAACACCGTGTTCGTATCGGGCATCGGCTGCTCGAGCCGCTTCCCGTACTACGTGGAAAGCTACGGCTTCCACACCATCCACGGCCGTGCGCCGGCGTTCGCCACCGGCATCAAGCTGGCCAATCCGGACCTCGATGTCTGGCTGGTGACCGGCGATGGCGATGGCATGTCGATCGGTGGCAACCACACGATGCACATCCTGCGTCGTAACGTGAACGTGCAGATCCTGCTGTTCAACAACGAGATCTATGGCCTGACCAAGGGCCAGTTCTCGCCGACCAGCCGCGAGGGCACCAATTCGCCGACCTCGCCGCTGGGCTCGGTTGACCGTCCCGCCCTGCCTTGCGCTTTTGCGCTGGGTTCGGGCGCGCGCTTCATCGCGCGGGCCTATGACGTGTCGAAGAACCTGCCGTCCGTGCTCAAGGCGGCGCATGCCCACAAGGGCGCGGCCTTCGTGGAAATCTTCCAGAACTGCATCGTCTACAACAAGGACCGCTTCGACGATTTCGTCGCCAAGGGCGTGGCCGACCAGAACCAGCTGTGGCTGACCGATGGCGAGCCGATGCTGTTCGGTTCGGAAAAGTCTGGCGGCGTGAAGGGCATCGCGCTCGACATGGAGACGCTGACGCTCAAGGTCGTCGATGTTGTCGATGGCGATTGGCAGGCGGCGGGCGTGATCGTCCACAACGTCAAGAACCGCGCGCTGGCGCACATGCTGGTGGAAATGCCGTTCGGCCCGTTCCCGATGGCGCTGGGCGTGATCTACGACGATGCGCGTCCTTCCTATGAGGAAGTGCTGCTCGGCCAGGACGAACAGGCCCGCAAGGGCAAGGACGCCAACCTCGCCAAGCTCCTCGGCAAGGGCCAGACCTGGACCGTCAGCGGAACTGCCGCCGATCCGGTTTGAAAGGTTCGCGCTTGATCCAATTTTCTCACGCAAAGCCGCAAAGACGCGAAGATGTCGCGGCTTGAGGAGATTGAGGCGCTTGCCCGCATAGCGGTTGATTGTGGATTCCAGTTGCACCGGGACATCGGACCGGGGCTGCTGGAGTCCGTTTATGAAGCGCTGATGTTGGCGGCGCTGTCGGACCGAGGTCTGAAAGTGGAGCGGCAGGTGTCCGTTCCCATTACCTATAGAGGCATTGTCGTAGACAATGCTTTCAAGGCCGATCTGATCGTCGAGGGCGCTTTGCTGATCGAGCTCAAATCGACCGAGCGGACAGCCGCCGTACACGGAAAGCAGGTTCTGACCTATCTCAGGCTCCTGCAGCTACCCCTCGGCTTGCTGATGAACTTCGGGCAGGCCACCTTCAAGGATGGCCTTCAACGCATCGTGAATAATCACCGGTGAGCTATCCCGAAGTGCAACATCTTCGCGTCTTTGCGGCTTTGCGTGAGATTAAATCTTGGACAACCTGACGCATAGCTTGGTCGGATGGGCGCTCGGCGAGATGGGGCTGAAGCGCCGGACGCGCAAAGGTCTGGCGGCGCTGGTGCTGGCGGCGAACATGCCGGATATCGACGTGTTCTTCGGCTGGGCACCGTGGGCGCCTCTCGCCATGCATCGCGGGTTTACGCATGGGCTGGTCGGCGGCGTGGTGTTGATGCCGCCGCTTCTGGCCGGGCTGCTGTGGCTGCTCGATCGCTGGCAAAGCTCGCGCGGGAAGATCGCGACCGATGCACCGCCGCAGCACTTCTGGTGGCTGGTGCTGCTGAGCTACATCGGCGCGATCACGCATCCGCTGCTCGACCTGCAGAACGTCTATGCGATCCAGCTGCTTTCGCCGATGAGCGAGGCGTGGTTCCACACCGATGGCCTGTTTATCGTCTCGCCGTGGCTGTTGGCGATGCTTGGGGCGGGGATCTGGCTGGCGCGACGTCTCGGCAGGGGAGCGCCTGCGCTGCTGGCGCTGGCGACAAGCGTCCTGTTCATCGGCGCGAACATCGGAATTTCGGCGATGGCTCGCAACGCGCTGGTCATGAGTGCGCCCTATGCGCAGCCCGACCGCATCTTTGCCTCGCCCGCGCCGCTGCGCTTCTGGGAGCGCGACATGGTCTGGCGGGAGAGGGGCGTGATCTCCTTTGGACATTACGACCCGCTGCATGCGCTCTCTCTGCTGGACGCCAAGGGGGCGAGCGAGCCCGACAACATGGCGCTGCCCCTGGTTCAGCAGGCCTCCCGCGCCACGCCGGATGCAATGAAGTTCCTCGCTTGGTCACAGATGCCGGTGGCGAGGGTCGAGCAGTCCGGATGCGCGGCCAGAGTAACCTTCGCCGATGCGCGCTTCACCGGCCCCGCCATGTCCCGCAACTTCAACACCGTGGTCAGCCTGAAGACCTGCTAGCTAGCCGGGGTAAGCGTCTCCAGCACGTCGTCGGCCTGCTCGGCGACGACCTTTGCCGGCTTGTGCAGCAGCGCCGAAGCGAGGAACGCCCAGCCTGCGCCGCCGAGCCAGCCTGCGGCAACGTCGGTCGGGAAGTGAACGCCGAGCCAGACGCGGCTGAGCGCGATGGCGATGCTCAGGACCACCGCACTGGCGATCAGCGTCCAGCGGACCGAGCGGCGCGGGCTCATCGCGGCGAAGGCCAGCGCGATCGCGATATAGACTACGGCCGAGTTGAAGCTGTGGCCGCTCGGGAAGCTTTGCCCTCCGGCCTCCGTCAGGTGGGGCACGATCAGCGGGCGGGGGCGGCCGACAGCGGCCTTGACCAACGTGTTGACGATCCATCCGCCCATGACCGTCGCGGTCAGCAGCACTGCTTCGCGCTTCAAGCGCAGGAACAGCAGCGCCGCCAGCACGCCGAGCAGGATCAGGTTTCGCAAGAGAACGCCACCCAAGGCAGTGAGGTCGCGCACCGCCTCGAGCAGCCATTGCGGGCCTGCGGGGACGAGGTCTGCGCCGCGTCGCCAGAACAGCAGGCCTGCGCTGTCCATGCCGCTGCTGCGACCGGACAGGACGAGCCAGACGACGATGGCAAAGCCGGTCCAGCACACCGCCGACGCAATCAGGGCATGGCGTGGAGAGATCCTCCAGCTTCGCGCCCTTTGGGGCAGGTGGCGTTCGGGGGCGGCTTGGACCATCGGTTAAGCGGAACGAGATTTGCGCAAACGTTGTTCCCGAACAACGCGTTGCGAGGGTCGCAAAGCAGAAGAAAGGGAACGCGTGTCTTCCTCGACGCAGGCCGAGCCGTCAATCGTCTGGTTTCGTCGCGATCTGCGTCTGGCCGATCAGGCGGCGCTGCTGGCGGCGGCGCAGGCGGGGCCGGTGATCCCGGTCTATGTGCTCGATGACGAGACGCCGAAGCATTGCCGCATGGGCGGAGCCTCGCGCTGGTGGTTGCATCACAGCTTGTCGAGCCTCGATGCGCGCCTGCGCAAGCTGGGCTCCCGACTGGTCCTGCGGCGCGGCAAGGTCCACGAGGAACTGGCGGCGGTGCGGCGCGAGAGCGGCGCGCGCGTGGTCCACGCTTTGCACCATTACGAGCCATGGTGGCGCAATGCCGAGAAGGCGGTCGCCAAGGGCATGCAGCTTGTCCTGCATGACGGCAACTACCTTGCGCCTGCAGGATCGGTGAAGACCGGGGGCGGCGCGCCCTACAAGATCTTCACCCCGTTCTGGCACGCGCTGAAGGAGCGGATGCCACCGGCTCATCCTGCGCCAGCGCCAGTGAAGCTGGACGCGCCGGAACATTGGCCCGCCAGCGATGCGTTCGAAGACTGGAAGTTGCTGCCGACCAGTCCCGATTGGGCGGGCGGATTTCGTGAGGAATGGACGCCCGGAGAGCAGGGCGCGCTCTCACGGCTCGAGGACTTCGCCGACCGTGCGCGGCGATATGACGAATGCCGCAATCTGCCCTCGATCGAAGGCACCTCGCGCCTTTCCCCACACCTGCACTTCGGCGAGATTTCTCCCGCCATGATCTGGCAGCGTGTCGCCGATGCCGGCGGTTCGGTCGATGTGTTTCTGAGCGAGATGGGCTGGCGCGACTACGCGCAGAACGTGATCGTGCAGTTCCCGGAATATGGCTCGAAGAATGCGCGCGAGGCCTATGACCGGCTGCAGTGGCGCGACGATCCGGAAGGCTTGCGGGCATGGCAGCAAGGGCGCACCGGCTATCCCATCGTCGACGCCGGAATGCGCGAGCTGTGGCACACCGGGTGGATGCATAACCGCGTGCGGATGATCGCGGCGAGCTTCCTGGTGAAGCACCTGCTGATCGACTGGCGTGAAGGCGAGCGCTGGTTCTGGGATACGCTGGTCGATGCCGACTACGGGTCGAACGCGGTCAACTGGCAGTGGACGGCCGGGACGGGCGTTGATTCCAACATGTTCGTGCGGATCATGGCGCCGCTGACGCAATCGCCAAAGTTCGATGCGGCGGGCTATATCCGCAAGTGGGTGCCGGAACTGGCCAAGCTTTCTGACGGAGAAATCCACGATCCTACGTTCCCGCCGCAAGGCTACGTCCGCAAGATTGTGCCCCATGCCGAAGCCCGGGCGCGGGCTCTGGCGGCGCATGATGCGATGAAGGCGCAAGGCTGACCTTGCGCGTTCCGCTCCGGATAAGCATATCGCTGACATGACTGCGCAGACGCCAACGAGGGGACGGCATCTGGTGGCCGGGGGCTGGAACATGTCCGCCGCGGGCCGCTGGCTGGCACGCCTGTTTGCCGGACCGTTCGAGCGCGTGGTCGAAAGGATCGACCGTGGGCTGGTCCAGGGTACGATCCACGCCACGTTGCCCGACGGCAGCCAGCGCAGCGTGGGCGGACGCGGCGAGGGGCCGGTGGCGCGAATCCACCTGCGCAGCTGGAACGCGATCGTGCGGCTCGCCACGGCGGGTTCGATCGGCTGGTACGAGGCCTGGGTCGAGGGCGAATGGGACAGCCCCGATCCGGTGCCGATCTTCGACCTGTTCATGCGCAACGCGGCAACGCTCGGCGATGTCGGCCGGGCCAAGGGGCCGTGGCGGCTCGCGGGCCGGGCGCTCAACTTCCTGCGCAAGAATTCCAAGGAGCAGGCACGCCGGAACATCGCCGCGCACTATGACCTCGGCAATGACTTCTACCGCCAATGGCTCGACGAGACGATGAGCTATTCGAGCGCGCTGTGGGACGGGATTTCGCCCGAAGCGCCGCTCGCCGAGGCGCAGGCCAACAAGGTTGACCGGTTGGGGGCGAGACTTGCGCTGAAGCCCGGCAGCGAAGTGCTGGAGATCGGTTGCGGCTGGGGCTTCCTTGCGCGGCGCCTCGCCGAGACCAGCGGCGCGCGGGTCACCGGTATCAGCCTATCCGACGAACAGCTCGAATGGGCGCGCGATGCCCTGGCAAAGTCGGGCCTGTCCGTGATCGAGTACCGTCATCAGGACTACCGCGATGTCGCAGGAAGGTTCGATGCCATTGCCAGCGTCGAGATGGTCGAGGCGGTCGGGCGCGAGTACTGGCCGTCCTACTTCGATTGCCTTGCGCGATGCCTGAAGCCGGGTGGGCGGGCGGCGCTGCAGTACATCACTATTCGCGACGACCTGTTCGACGCCTATGCTGCCAGCGCCGACTTCATCCAGGCCTATGTCTTCCCCGGTGGCCTGCTGATCAGCGAGCGCGAGTTTTCCCGTCTGGCTGCGGAGCGCGGGCTGACGTGGCAGGATCGCGAGGACTTCGGTCTCGATTATGCCCGAACGCTGAAGCTGTGGCGCGAGGCGCTTGATCAGGCCGTGGCCGAAGGGCGCCTGCCGAACGGGTTCGACGAGCGCTTTGTCAACCTGTGGCGCTATTACCTGATGTACTGCGAGGGCGGCTTCCGCGGCGGCGGCATCAACGTCAGCCAGGTGACGCTGGTCAAGCAGTAGCTCTCAGGGTCTGCGGAAAACACCATCGCCACGATAGCGGGCGAGAATGTTGTCGTGGACGATCGGGCTCAGCAGATTGGCGAAAGCACAGCCGACGCGGCCGGAATCCCACCAGATTACTTCGGCCTGCAGTGCTTCCATGCCGGGCAGCGTCAGCCAGCAGCGGTTCCCGGGATGCATCCGCTGCAGCGCATTGGCACAGAAGCCGCCGAGCGACAGGTCGAGCACGACGGTCTGGAAGCCCTTGCCGCCCGAAGGTCGCAGAGTGGCCGGGATGTTGACGCGCTGGCGAGGTGCGCTGCGATCCTCGAGCGCGGCCTGGCCATAGATGTTCGTATTCCAATCCGTCGTCGTCATGCCGGGCGACCTCGACCCATTGCGTTACCGGCCTGCCGAGGGCTCGGCAAACCTTTGCAAAGAATCGCGCGGCTACGTTAATTCCGGGATATCAGTCCTGGTTAACGCGGATGCGGTGCGGGCTGGCAAACTGTTCACCAAGAAGCGCAACGATTCGGTCAGCAACGACTTCCGGAGCCTTGACCGTCTGCGGGTCCTCGCCCGGATAGGCGCGGGCGCGCATCTTGGTGCGGGTGGCGCCGGGATCGACCACGGCGACGCGGATCGAAGCGGTGTTGCGCACTTCCTGCCCGTAGCAATTGAGCAGGTTGTCGAACGCAGCCTTGGAGGCGCCGTAGGCTCCCCAATAGGCGCGCGGCGTGGCGCCGACGCTGCTGGTCACGCCGATGACGCGGGCATCCTTGCTCTTGCGCAGCATGCCGTCAAATCCGGCGAGCAGCGCCTGCGTGGCGAGGACATTGAGGGTGAGCGCCTGGTTGAACTCGCGCGCATCGATCTGCCAGACCGGGGTAAGCGTCGGCAGGACGGCGGCGTTGATCACCAGAATGTCGAGCGCCTTCCAGCGGCCCGAGATCGCGGTGGCGAGGCGGGCGATGCCTTCGGGCTCAGCCAGATCGAGCGGGGCAATGGTGGCGCTGCCGCCGGCCTGGAAGATCTCTTCCTCGATCTTCTCTAGGTCCTTGGCATTGCGCGCGACCAGAACGACGTGCGCCCCGGCAGCGGCCAGTGCCTTGGCCGTGGCCGCGCCAATGCCGCGGCTCGCGCCGGTGACCAGCGCGACTTGCCCCTCGAGGCTCATCTTACGCGACCTTTCCGACCGGCAGCGAAAGCTGGTCCGGGCTTTCGCGATCGGCGAGATCGGTCAGCCGTGTCGGATACTCGCCCGAGAAGCAGGCGTCGCAATACTGCGGGCAGGACTTGTTGCGCTCGGCTTCGCCGACGGCGCGATAGAGGCCGTCGATCGAGACGAAGGCGAGGCTGTCGGCGTGGATGAATTCGGCCATGGCGGCCACGTCCATGCGCGCGGCGAGCAGCTTCGAACGCTCGGGCGTATCGACGCCGTAGAAGCACGAATGCTCGGTCGGCGGGCTGGCGATGCGCATGTGGACTTCGGCGGCCCCGGCATCGCGCATCATCTGCACGATCTTGAGGCTGGTGGTGCCACGCACGATCGAATCGTCGATCAGCACGATGCGCTTGCCGGCGACGAGAGCGCGGTTGGCGTTGTGCTTGCGCTTGACGTCGGCATTACGCGCGCCGTCCGAGGGCTGGATGAAGGTGCGGCCGACGTAGTGCGAGCGGATGATGCCGAGTTCGAACGGAATGCCGGACTGCTGCGCATAGCCGAGCGCGGCGGGCACGCCGCTGTCTGGCACCGGGATGACGAGGTCGGCATCAGCCGGGCTTTCCATCGCCAACTGAGCGCCGATGGCCTTGCGCACCTGATAGACCGAGTTGCCGCCCATGACCGAGTCCGGACGGCTGAAATAGACGTGCTCAAAGATGCAGGGACGCGCAGCGGGCGTGCCGAATGGGCGGTGCGTGCTGAGCTTGCCGTCGAGATCGACCTGGATCAGTTCGCCGGGTTCCACTTCGCGCACGAAGTCCGCGCCAACCACGTCGAGCGCTACGGTTTCGCTGGCGAAGACCACGGCATCGCCGAGCTTGCCCATCACCAGCGGGCGAATGCCGAGCGGATCGCGGCAGGCGATCATGCCCTGCGGCGTCATGCAGATCAGCGAGTATGCGCCTTCGACGAGGCGCAGCGCATCGACGAAGCGGTCGAGCAAAGTGGGATAGCGGCTCGTCGCGACGAGGTGGATGATGACCTCGGTGTCCGACGTCGACTGGAAGATCGCACCCTTGCGCACCAGGTCGCGCTTGAGGAACATCGCGTTGGAGATGTTGCCGTTGTGGGCGATCGAGAAGCCGCCCGAGGCGAGATCGGCGAAGAGTGGCTGCACGTTGCGCAGGCCCGCGCCGCCGGTCGTCGAATATCGGACGTGGCCCGAGGCCATCATGCCCGGCAATTCGGCGATGGCCGAGCCGGTCGAGAAGTTCGCCGCGACATGGCCGATGCCCTTGCGCGAGTAGAACTCCTGCCCGTCGAAGCTGGTGATGCCGACGGCTTCCTGCCCGCGGTGCTGCAGGGCGTGAAGACCGAGCGCGACTGTCGCCGCAGCGTCACGAACGCCTAGTACGCCGTAGATGCCGCACTCCTCGCGCAGCTTGTCGTCATCGGCGCCGATATCCCACGGCGTTGCATCGGAAAGTTCAAGATCTGTGGTCATGGGTCCCGTGGACTCGCGTGGGCGCGTGCGCGCCGGCCGATTTCTGGCGCCCAAATGGCGACGTTTGTCCGCCTTGGCAAGGGCAAGCTTTGCAGTGCGGCTTGCGCGAACCACGGTTCCCGCGGGGAACCGGGAATCCTCTGGTGCGTAGTTGCTGCCACGAGGCGCAGCGGATGGAGATTTCGAGGTGAGAATGGTCAGGATCATCCTGCTGGCGCTGGTTGCGCTGTTCGTGACGGCGGGCACACTGTCCTACCTGCTTGGCGTTGTCCTGCGCTGATCACGAACATCGATGTCACCGCGTTGTAAGCGCTGCGAAAAATTAACTGGTATGCAGCAACAACAGGCGCATGCGCCTAGCCCGCTCCCTTGCCGGTCCTGCCAGCACCGCAATCGCCTACTTTGCGTTGGCGTTCGGGGCCGTTGCGTTCGGCCGCTTTTCCGGTGGCGTTGCGATGGTGTGGATCGCCAGCGCCCTGCTGGCTGGTCGGCTCGTGCATCTGCCTGTCGCGCTCTGGCCGCGCTGGGTCATCCCTTGCGGTCTCGTCAGCACGGTCGTGACCGGCTATTTCGGGCTGGGCTGGTCATCTGCCGTGCCGCTCGCGCTGATCAACATGGCCGAGGCTGTCGCGGTTGCGCTCGCGTGGCGGCGCATAACCGATGCGTTCTGGCCGCACGACATCCTGGAATGGGTGACGTCGTTCTACCTGGGCATCGGCTTGACCATTCCGCTGACTACCGGATGTCTGGCATCGCTCGTCGCCTGGCTGGCGCTGGGGCAGCCGCCGATCGAGAACTTCACGCACTGGATCATTGGGCATGCCCTTGGGCTGGTCGCCTGCCTGCCGGTGTTCCACTACATCTATCACCGGCTCGGAAGAGGGCGCAGCTTCCTGCCACCGGCGCGCCAGTTGCCACTGGCCACGCTGGTGTTCGGCTCGTTCATGCTGCTCACCGGACTGGTTTTCTCGCTCGACATGCGCGCCCTGCTGGTATTCCCGCTGGTGTTCCTGATGATTTCCTCGGCGCTGGTGCCGGCCGCGATCACCACGCTGATGCCGCTTCTGCTGATAGGTATGGGCGGCGTAATGACGGTCATGGGCTACGGCCCGATCGCCGGCATGGACATCGCGTTCGGCGACCGCATCCAGTTCTTCCAGCTCTATGTCGGCGTGAGCGTTCTGGCCGCGCTGCCGCTTTCGTGCGAGCGCCATCGGCGGATCATCGAGATGCAGGAAATGCAGGACCGCATCGCCAGGCTAGAGCGGACAAGCTCCGCGCTCTGACTCGCGCGATTTGGACGGCATTGCCGTTTGCCGCGCAGCCGCCTACATCCGCAACCATCCCGGACTATCCGGCGACGCATTCCTGCCAGAGGACCCCTGCTTGATCCTGTCTCCATTCGAATGGACCATCGCCAAGCGCTACATGCTGCCGGGGCGGGGCGAGGCTTTCATCGCGCTCGTTGCGGGCATCAGCCTTGTCGCGGTGATGCTCGGCGTGGCTGCGCTGGTCATCGTGATGAGCGTGATGAACGGCTTCCGCGCCGAGTTGCTCGACAAGATCGTCGGGCTTAACGGCCATGCGATCATCCAGGCCTATGGCGGGCGGCTCGATGACTGGCAGGACATCCTCAAGAAGGTCGAGGCGACGCCCGGCGTTACCCATGCCTCGCCGCTGATCGAGCAGCCCTTGCTGGCCAGCTTCAACGGCCGGGTCGAGGCCATCCTCGTGCGCGGCAACACGGCGGGGGACATCAAGCGGCTCGAGGAAAAGCGCGTCGATGGCGTGATCGCCTCGCTGCGCCCCGGTTCGGGCAATATCGCCATCGGCTCGCGCCTCGCCCAGAACCTCGGCGCGCGGGTGGGTGACAGCATCACCATCATCAATCCGCAAGGCCGCTCGACCCCGTTCGGGACGGTGCCGCGAGAG
The DNA here is from genome assembly GCA_046290865.1 of Novosphingobium sp. Classification (GTDB taxonomy): domain Bacteria; phylum Pseudomonadota; class Alphaproteobacteria; order Sphingomonadales; family Sphingomonadaceae; genus Novosphingobium. The sequence continues at coordinate 55,035 of JBKBUD010000002.1, forward strand.
ATCGCCTATACCGTCTCGGCGATCTTCGAGATCGGCGTCTATGACTACGACAACGCCTATGTCGTCATGCCGATCAACGACGCGCAGACGTTGCTGCTGACCGGCGACAGCATCGGCATGATCGAAGTGACCACAACCAATGCCGACACCGTCATGGAAACGCTCGCCAAGGTTAAGCAGGACCTCGATGGCATCGCGGTCGTCACTGACTGGAAGACGATCAACGCCAGCCTGTTCGAGGCGCTGGCGGTGGAGCGCGTGGCGATGTTCATCGTGCTGTCGATCATCGTGCTGGTGGCGGTGTTCAACATCCTGTCCTCGCTGATCATGCTGGTGCGCGCCAAGACCCGCGACATCGCGATCCTGCGCACGATGGGCGCGACGCGCAAAAGCCTGCTCAAGATCTTCGTGACGATCGGCTTCGTGATCGGGGCACTGGGCACGCTGTCGGGGCTGCTGCTGGGCTTCGTGTTCCTGTTCTTCCGTCAGCCGATCGTGAACGTGATCCAGTGGCTTACGGGTCAGAACCTGTGGGACCCCTCGATCCGCTTCCTTACCGAACTGCCGAGCCGTTCGGACCCGGTCGAGATCACCACGATCTGCCTGATGGCGCTGCTGTTCTCGTTCCTTGCCACGCTCTATCCCGCGCTGAAGGCCGCCAGCACGGACCCGGTTCAGGTGCTGCGTTATGAGTGATCCTGTAGTCCGCTTGGCCGACCTGCGCCGTTCGTTCAGTCAGGGCGGCGTTACCATCGACGTGCTGCGCGGGGTGAACCTCGAGATCCGGCCGGGCGAGATCGTCGCGCTGCTGGGGCCTTCGGGTTCTGGCAAGTCGACCATGCTGCAGGCTATCGGCCTGCTGGAAGGTGGCTTTTCCGGGCTGATCGAGATTGCCGGTACCAATGCCTCGCAGCTTTCGGGCGATGACCGCACTGCGCTGCGCCGCGATCACCTCGGCTTCGTCTATCAGTTCCACCACCTGCTGCCCGATTTCAACGCGATCGAGAACGTGGTGCTGCCGCAGATGGTGGCGGGCAAGAGCAGGGAGGAGGCCGAAGTGCGGGCAACCGAACTGCTTACCGCGCTCGGACTTTCCCAGCGGCTCGACCATCGGCCGAGCCAGCTTTCGGGCGGCGAGCAGCAGCGCGTTGCCGTGGCGCGCGCGCTGGCCAACCGGCCCGAGATGGTGCTGGCCGACGAGCCGACCGGCAACCTCGACGAGGCGACCGCCGACCGTGTGCTCGAGGAATTCCTCAAGCTGGTGCGCGGCGAGGGCAGCGCGGCCTTGATCGCCACGCACAACGAGCGGCTCGCCATGCGCATGGACCGGGTGGTGCGTCTGCACGAAGGCGTGCTGGAATAGGGATACATTGTCTCCCATGCGCGTTTTTCCGTGCAGAAGGAGATCGTACCCCATGAACACCACGATCCGCGCCGAAGCCGCCGATGCGGCCTCGTTCTGGAACGACCACGCCGTTGTCCTGCGCCGTGAAGCGGCCGACGGCGTGTTCCACGGCTTTGCCTCGCTGCATTCGGGCACCTTTGCCGACATGGTGCGCATGGTTGCGCGGATGCCGGAGGACGAGCGCCAGACTCTCGTTATCGAGAAGTCCGGGGATCGCCAGTACAGCCCCGCCGAAATCGCGGCTCTGGCCCGCCGGATCGACTTTCCGGCCTGAACCGATTTGCCGTTGATCCGCTCCCCTTGTCGTGCGAACCATTTGCACGACAAGGGGAGAAGAGATGTCCGGTCTCGATTGGAATGCCGAGGCGACGCTGCATGAGCGTGACGACCAAGGCTCGGAACTTCAGTACAATTTCAGTTCGCTGAAGAAGGCTCCCTTGCGCGAGCTGGTCGCCGAAGTCGCGGCCATGGACGCCGCCCAGCGTGCGCGGCTGGTGATCGACGTGGCCGGGGGCAAGTCGCTCAACGTGACCGAGATCCTCGAAATTGCGGCGAAGGAGGGGCTGGCCTGATGGCAACTGGAACGAGCGGACCGAAGACTATCGCCGATTTCAAGGCCAAGAAGCCCAATGGCGAGATGATCGACCTTGCCGAGAAGCAGGGCAAGGTCCTGCTCGTGGTGAACACCGCGTCGAAGTGCGGCTTCACCCCGCAGTACGATGGCCTCGAGAAGCTGTGGAAGGACTATGGCGACAAGGGCTTCGAGGTGCTGGCGTTCCCCTGCAACCAGTTCGGCAAGCAGGAGCCGGGCACGGCGGACGAGATCGAGAGCTTCTGCAAGGTCAACTTCGGCCTCAGCTTTCCGCTCATGGCCAAGATCGAGGTGAACGGTGACGGTGCCGAGCCGCTCTACGACTGGCTGAAGAAGGAGGCGCCGGGCATCCTCGGCTCGAAGGCGATCAAGTGGAACTTTACCAAGTTCCTGATCGGCCGCGACGGCAAGGTGGTGCGCCGCTATGCGCCGACCGACAAGCCGGAGAGCATCGCGAAGGATATCGAGAATTTGCTTTAGGCAGTAGATCCCGGTTTGCTACAAATGAAAGCGCTGAGATACCAGTTCGTATTAGCTCCATAACTCTGCTTGATGTCGAGAGACTTTTTGGCGGTCGATACAATGAAGTTCTTAAGTGCATCCGCTGCGGCAGCCTCTCCTTTACCGCCGTCAGAAATAAGGGCGTTCCCACTGGTATAAAATTGCTTGGATGACTGTTGTGTCACCGGGAGGCTGCGAAGCCGCACTCGTCCAAGCTTCATTCCCGGCATGATGAACTTGCCCGCCACCGCGGCTTGAGAAAGCGATTGACCGATCTCCAAGGCGGTCTTGTATCGCTCGGTTTCCCCCGTCGGACCTTCGCACCAGAAGATGTCGATATCCCATCCAATTGACGGTCCGGCTCCCAAGATCACGCTCCCGTAGGCTGGAGTTGCTTCGCCTTGTGGCACGACTGCTTGGGGCTGCGATTTGATGGCCGCATCAGTGAGGAGTTGGTCTCGCTCGGTAACTTTGGGCGGCGTTGCTGTTCCATTGCTTTCCTTCTGGAGCGCCAGTCGAGTCCGGACAGCACTTTGCTGGTCGATGAAGAAGCCGATTTCGTTCGCCACCTTCTCGTTACTGTTCTGTGGATCGCGCAAGGCTTCCGTCAATGCCAAGCGCATGTTCGCAAGCTGACTGGTTGCCGCCGTTATCCGGTTAGGTGCCAAACTACGAGATTTGTACTCTGAAAGATCTGGGATAGGATGGTTGGCCAAGAAGGCAATCGCCATGAGCTTACGACGACGCAGATCAATGTCATCTTTCGGATCGGATACTGCTGTTACGTACTTATTGTAAAGTTCACTCCAAAAGCTCTCTTCGTTGGATACTGTTGTCCTGAAGGCAGTTGAACGATCTATCGAGTCCTTCGAGCAGGTGGTGAACAAGGTGTTGAATGTAAGGCAAAGTCCGGCAATGCCAGCCACGCTCGTTATCGCTTTTCCAATACCGTCGTTTGCAGTCTCCATAAAACTTACCCCCATTACAGAAGTTATTATCGAAATTTACTTACCATCATTGGGCCAATGCTGGAAGTCCCCATGTCCAGCGTCAAGTGGATTTTGATCGTCCGGCTTGGGTTTTTGCTCGCCAAAATCTCCACAGATAAGATTTAGCTAAAGGCGATGCCCCCTCCAGAACATGCACTTTTGCCACTATATATGCACCATGCCCCACGCCCCCTTCGTCCCGCTTCGCATCTACTCGTCCTACACGATGCTCGACGGGGCGATCGATCCCAAGGCGATTGCCAAGACGGCGGCGGAGCGGGGGTTTCCGGCGGCGGCGATTACCGATCGCAACGGACTTTATGGCAGCGTCGCCTATGCCAAGGCGTGCAAGGACATGGGCGTGCAGCCGGTCATCGGCACGATGCTCGCGGTGGCGCGGCCCGAGCGCGAGGGCGCGGCGACAGGGTTCGGGCCTGCTGCGCCGACGGTCGACTGGCTGGCGCTCTATGCGCAGGACGCGCGGGGCTATGACAACCTCTGCCACCTCGTCAGCCGCGCGCATCTGGAGCGGCCGCTCGAGTTCGAGGCCCATGTCGTGCTGGCGGACCTTGTCGGGCATACCGATGGCCTGATTTGCCTGACCGCGGCGGGCGAGGGCGCGCTGGCGCGCTTGCTGGCAGGGCAGCAGCAGAGCGCCGCCGAAGCCTATCTCGACCGCTTGCAGGAGCTGTTCCCCGAGCGCCTCTACATCGAGATCGCGCGGCGGAACGAGCCGGTCGAAGAGGCGTCGGAAGAGGCGCTGATCGATCTGGCCTATGCGCGCGATCTGCCGCTGGTGGCGACCAACCCGGCCTGTTTTGCCGAGCGCGGGTTCTATGACGCGCACGATGCCATGCTGTGCATCGCCAGTAGCACCCACGTCGACAGCGCCGACCGCCCGCGTTCGAGCAAGGAGTGGTGGATCAAGCCCGCGCCGGTGATGGAGGAGCTGTTCAAGGACCTCCCCGAGGCGCTGGCCAACACGCTCGTCGTGGCGCAGCGCTGCGCGGTGATGCCGCCCAAGCGCAAGCCGATCCTGCCCAGCCTTGCCGGTGACCAGGAAGGCGAGGCGCGGATGTGCGCCGAAGACAGCCGCAAGGGCCTCGTCCTGCGGTTGAAGCCCTACTACCCCGAGGCCGCGCACGGCGAACTGGAGCGCGTGCTGTGTCTTGGCCCCGATGCCGAGCCTGACGCTGCCGACTATCCGCAGCTCAACGTTGCCGGGGTGTGGGAGGAAGTCCTCGATTATCGCAAGCGGCTCGAATTCGAGATCGCGATCATCAACCGCATGGGCTTTGGCGGCTACTTCCTGATCGTGGCCGACTTCATCAAGTGGGCCAAGGAGAACGACATTCCGGTGGGGCCGGGGCGTGGCTCGGGCGCGGGCTCGCTGGTGGCCTGGGCGCTGACCATCACCGACCTCGATCCGATCAAGCTGGGCCTGCTGTTCGAACGCTTTCTCAATCCCGAACGCGTCTCGATGCCGGACTTCGATATCGACTTCTGCGAAACCCGGCGTGGCGAGGTGATCCGCTATGTCCAGCGCAAGTACGGGCTGGACCACGTCGCGCAGATCATCACCTTCGGCAAGCTCAAGGCCCGCGCCGTGCTGCGCGACACCGGCCGCATCCTGCAGATGAGCTATGGCCAGACCGACCGCCTGTGCAAGATGGTGCCCAACCATCCGACCGACCCGTGGCCGCTGCCGCGCGCGCTCAACGGCGTGCTGGAACTGAAGCGCGAGTATGACCGCGATCCCGAGGTAAAGCGCCTGATCGACCTTGCGATGCAGCTGGAAGGCCTGCCGCGCAACAGCTCGACCCACGCTGCGGGCGTGGTGATCGGCGATCGTCCGCTGGCGCAACTCGTGCCGCTATACCGCGATCCGCGCTCGGACATGCCAGTGACGCAGTTCGACATGAAGCATGTCGAGGATGCGGGCCTCGTCAAGTTCGACTTCCTCGGCCTCAAGACGCTGTCGGTGCTGCGCAAGGCTGTGGACCTGATGGCCAAGCGCGGGATCAGTATCGACCTTTCGGCGCTCGCCTGGGATGACGAGCAGACCTACAAGCTGCTGCAATCGGGCGATACCGTCGGCGTGTTCCAGCTCGAATCCGAAGGCATGCGGCGCACGCTGGCGGCGGTGAAGCCGACCAACTTCGGCGACATCATCGCGCTCGTCTCGCTCTATCGCCCCGGTCCTATGGACAACATCCCGCTGTTCGGGCGGCGCAAGAACGGCCTCGAAAGCATCGAGTACCCGCACGAGAAGCTGGCGGGCATCCTGGCGGAAACCTACGGGATCTTCGTCTATCAGGAACAGGTGATGCAGGCCGCGCAGATCCTTGCGGGCTATTCGCTGGGCGACGCCGACCTTCTGCGCCGCGCGATGGGCAAGAAGGTGCAGGCCGAGATGGACGCGCAGCGCCAGCGCTTTGTCGATGGCTGCAAGACCGTGTCCGACATTCCGGCGGCAAAGGCCAACGAGCTGTTCGACTTGATCGACAAGTTCGCAGGCTATGGCTTCAACAAATCGCACGCAGCCGCCTATGCGCTGCTGGCGTACCAGACGGCGTGGCTGAAGACGCACTATCCGCACGAGTTCTATGCGGCCTCGATGTGCTTCGACATGCACCAGTCGGAAAAGCTCTCGGTCTTCGTCGACGATATGCGGCGCAACGGCGTGGCGCTGGCAGGGCCGGATATCAACCATTCCGAAGCCGAGTTCACCGTCGAGCGGACGCAGGACGGCTTTGCCGTGCGCTATGCGCTGGCCGGCCTCAGGAACGTGGGCGAGAAGGCGATGGAGCAGATCGTCGAGGAGCGGGAGGCGAACGGGCCTTATGCCTCGCTCGACGACCTGTTCCGGCGCATCCCGGCAGGATCGATGAACCGGCGGCAGCTGGAAGCACTGGCGGCGGGCGGGGCCTTGGATTGCCTCCAGCCGAACCGCGCGCAGGTGATCGCCAACGCCGAACTGCTGATGGCTGTGGCGGATGAAGCTGCACGCTCGCGTACGTCGGGGCAGGGCGGGTTGTTCGGCGGGGATGACCACGCCACGCCCGCGACACGTCTGGCCGAGACCAAACCGTGGAGCCGCGCCGACCAGATGGCGGCGGAGCGCGAGAACTTCGGGTTCTATTTCGCGGCACATCCGGTGGAGGAATATCGCGCGGTCGCCTCGGCCAATGGGGCACGCTCCTATGGCAGCCTGATGACCAGCAGCGGCGAGCCGGGCGGTCGTTCAGGCGCGGTCATGGCGGCGCTGGTGGAGAACGTGCAGAAGCGCAAGACGAAGAAGGGCAAGGACTTCGTCATGGCCGACTTCTCCGACAGCTCCGGGCTGTTTTCGGCCTCGTGCTTCGAGGAAAGCCTGGTCGAGCCGTTCCAGCAGTGGGCGCGCGAGGGGACTTGCGTGTTGCTCAATGTCGAACTGGACCGGCCCAATCCCGACGAGCCGCCGCGCGTGACTGTGCGCGGGGCTAGGCCGCTGGCTTCGGTGACGAGCTCGTCGCGGATGATGCTCAAGCTGGAAGTGAGCAAGCCTGAGGCGATCACCGAACTGGCGATGCTGCTGCCACGCGGTCAGGATGGCACCGGTGAGGTTCTGGCGCGGCTGCGGACAGGTGGGCCGAAGGAGCCGCTCGTCCGGCTCGGCAATGATTTTAAACTGGACAGCGACTTAATCGAGCGATTGATTCCCATAGAAGGACTCGCCAATGTCGCCCTGACCGCAAGACCGGAAAGGCATCTGCGGCTGGTCGAATAACAGAACGAACGGAGAGATAGATGCAGCAACTGGGCGCAATGCAGGACTGGAAGCTGCGGGTCACACATCTGATCGATCACGCCGCGCGCGAGCATGGTGCCCGCGAGATCGTCAGCCGCTGGGCCGATGGCAGCGAGACGCGGACCAACTGGGCCGGCGTGCGCCACGATGCGCTGTGCATGACGCAGGCCCTGCGCAAGCTCGGCGTGCAGCCGGGCGACCGTATCGCGACGCTGGCGATGAACCATCACCGGCATCTTGTTTCGTGGTATGGCGCCGTGGGCGTCGGCGGCATTCTCCACACGCTCAACCCGCGTCTGTTCGACGATCAGCTCGATTACATCGTCAACCACGCCGAAGACCGGGTGATGCTGTTCGACAAGCAGTGGGCGCCGATCGTGGAGCGCATGAAGCCGCGCTGGCCGACGGTCGAGCACTACATCTGCTTCGACAGCAGCGAACCTGCGCTGCACTTCGAGGAATGGATTTCGGTTGAGGACGGCCAGACTGATTGGCACGACGGCGACGAGCGCGATCCGTGCATGCTGTGCTATACCAGCGGCACCACCGGTAATCCCAAGGGCGTGCTCTACGAGCATCGCTCGACCATGCTCCATGCGCTTAGCGCGATCAGCCCGCCGGTGTTCGGGATGGATTGCCGCTCGGTCATGCTGCCGATCGTGCCGATGTTCCACGCTGCGAGCTGGGGCCTGCCCTGGGCGGGCGCGGCGGCGGGGGCGAAGTTCGTCTATTCGGCGGTGAACGACGGCGCTGTGCTGTGCGATTTGATGAACCGCGAGAAGGTCACCTGCTCGGCCGGCGTGCCGACGGTGTGGCTCGCGCTGCTGCAGCATGTCGACACGCACAACGGCGGGGAAATTCCGCCGAGCCTGCAGACCATCGTTACCGGCGGTTCGGCCATGCCGCGCGCGATGATCGAGCGGTTCATGCGCGCCGGGCGTCGCGTGGCGCATGCCTGGGGCATGACCGAGACTTCGCCGATCGGTACGACCGGTGCCGAGACATGGAACTGGGACGAGCTTTCGTTCGACGAGCAGGTCACGGTCAAGGCGATGCAGGGGCGGCCGCCATTCGGGGTGGAAATCCGCTGCGTCGATCTGGATGATCCCGAGAGGGTCCTGCCGCGCGATGGTGTGACGGCGGGCGCGCTGCAGGTGCGTGGGCCGTGGATCGTGAAGCGCTATTTCAAGGCGGAGAAGGACGCGGTCGTCGCCGGGCAGTGGTTCGACACCGGCGATGTTGGCGTGATCCATGGCGATGGCACGCTGCAGCTGACCGACCGGACCAAGGACGTAATCAAGTCTGGCGGCGAATGGATCAGTTCGGTCGAGCTGGAGAACGCGGCAATTGGCCATCCGGCGGTGGGCGAGGCGGCGGCAATCGGCGTCTATCACCCCAAGTGGGACGAGCGGCCCTTGCTGGTCGTGGTCAGGAAGCCGGGGATGGAGTGCAATCAGGAGGAGATCCGCAACTTCCTGAGCGGCGTGGTGGCGAAGTGGTGGGTGCCCGATGCGGTGGTGTTCGTGGACGAGATCCCGCACACCGGCACCGGCAAGATCAGCAAGAAGGACCTGCGTGACCAGTTCCGCGACTTTGCATGGGACAAGGTGGCATGAGCGGGGGCGAAGTCTACATCGACCCGAGCCGCGAGAACTTCGAGGTCTTCAAGTCCCTGCCGCGCGATACGCCGCTGCACATGCTCAATCTGATCAAGTTTCGCGATCTGGCCGAGTATCCCGAAGGCCACCCCAACCACGGCAAGGGCCTGACGGGGCGGGAAGCCTACGCGATCTACAAGGATGCGTTTCAGGCTCTGGTGAAGGATTCGGGCGCGGCGATGGTGTGGCATGCGCCGATGGAATGCGTCGTCACCGGGCCGCAGGGCGAATGGGACGAGGCTTTCGTGATGGGCTATCCCGACGCCAAGGCGTTCTTCGCCATGGTGAAGGACGAGGTCTATGCGCGCGAGGCGCTGCCGCATCGCACGGCGGCGGTGGCGGACAGCCGGTTGATCCGGTTTCGGGGGGCTTAGGTCTTCGCGGGGAGGCTGTGATTTCTGATACTCACGCAAAGCCGCGAAGACGCGAAGATGTTGCGCTCTGGGGTGAGGATGCGGGTGGATACGGGCGTGTCGGGCGGTGGTACGCCTGCCACAAGCGCCACATCTTCGCGTCTTCGCGTGAGACAACTCTGGCGTAGCGCTGTTTGCCCACCCAGCTGCTCCCCCGCGCAGGCGGGGGCCTCAGTCGGTTTACTGTGAGGTTCCTTGTGAACACCGAGGTCCCCGCCTGCGCGGGGACGCAGGGTTATTATGCAGGATCATCCGCTGGCGAATGCGGACGGTAACGCCGGAGGAAAGATCACAGATCGCGCGACCGGTGCGGGTGCCGTTGGGCACGCGCGGGGAGGGCGCGGGACCGGTTGCGAGTGGCCGGGGGCGGTTCCGGACCCCTGATCGGCTCAGCCTGAGGGCGGACATATGTGACAGGACGAAGCTCTGGCAGCGGCTCGCGGGCTGCTTTTGCTTCTGGCAAGCGGCTGCGTGAAAAGAACCTGTCGTTTGCGCAGACACTGTCACGCAAGTCATGGCGGGTTCCGCATCCGCAGCGTCGCTCAGGGTTCGGCGCCGTGCTATCAGCCCTGGGTTGTCCTGTCTGTCCTTGGGTAACGGCAGTTGTTGCCCGGTGGGTCTTGGGCTTTACGCCCCGCATTGAACCCGTGAGTACCTGCCGCACCGATCGCGCCGGAAGCCTCGGCACAGAGCGTCGGCGTCCGAAGGGAGAGGAGCGGGATGGCCTTTTGCCCTCTCCTGACCTGTGGGCGGGGCGTATAACCTATTTGGTTCGTCTTGTCAAGATGGTGCGGGTTGGTTCACGCAGAGACGCGGAGAAGGGAAGGGAGACGCGGAGGGAAGGGGAGAAAGGGGTTTCGCGCAGAGGCGGAGAAGAAGATGAGGTGGGGGCGGCTGCGCCGCAGGCTTTAACTCCCTTGCCTTCCTCCTCTTCCCTTCTCCGCGTCTCCCCTTTCCTCTCTGCGCCTCTGCGTGAAACAGAAAAGCGGGGCCCCGGATCAAGTCCGGGGCGACGGGGTGTTTTTCGGACGGAGGCGGGCGACTGGAGGCTGCTCAGAACAGGTCGAGTTGGCCGTTGGGACTGGGTTTGCGGAACTGGGTGCAGTCGAGATCGATATGAGCCTTGCCGATGCCGTGCTTGCGGCAGGCGACGCGGAAGCGGGTGCGGAGGAGGTCGGCCCAGACGCCGTTGGGCTTCATGCGGGTGAAGAACTGTGCGTCGTTGTCCTTGCCGCCGCGTACCGACTGGACGATGCCCATGACTTTGGCAGCCCGATCCGGGAAGTGGGTGTCCAGCCATTCGCGGAACAGTGGGGCCACTTCGTGAGGCAGGCGCAGCATGATCCAGCTGGCCGAGCGCACGCCACGGTCGGCGGCGGCTTCGAGGATGCCTTCGATGAACTGGTCGGTGATCGAGGGGATGACCGGAGCGACCGAGACGTGGGCCGGTACACCGGCGGCAACGAGTTTTTCGAGTGCGCCCAGACGCTTGGCGGGAGCGCTGGCGCGCGGTTCGAGCAGGCCTGACAGGCGGGGATCGAGGCTGGTGACTGAAATGCCGACAGCGGTGAGGTTATGGCGGGCCAGCTTTGTCAGCAGGTCGAGATCGTCGAGCACGCGGGCCGACTTGGTGGTGATGGTGACGGGGTGGCGCAGTTCGAGGCAGAGTTCCAGCACCTGCCGGGTGATGCGATAGCGGCCTTCGATCGGCTGATAGGGATCGGTGTTGGTGCCCATGGCGATGGGTGCAGGCGTGTAGGCAGGCTTGGCCAGCGTTTCGCGCAGGAGCTTCGCGGCATCGGGCTTGGCAAAAAGCTTCGTCTCGAAATCCAGACCCGGCGAGAGGTCGTGCCAGGCATGGGTGGGGCGCGCGTAACAGTAGACGCAGCCATGCTCGCAGCCTCTGTAGGCGTTCACCGAACGGTCGAACGGGATGTCGGGCGAGCGGTTGAAAGTGAGGATCGAGCGGGGGTGTTCCTCGATGACGGTGGTGCGCAGCTTGGGGCCGGGGCCGTCGATGTCCTCGCGCGCGTCGAGCCAGTCGCCATCAGCTTCGCGCGCGGCGAGGCCGAAGCGGGTGGGGACGTTTGCCGATTGCGCTCCTCTGCCATGGACTGCCATGGCAGGAATGGAACATAACCGGAACGGAAATGCAATAGCGCTTGGAAAGCCTTACTTTTCCAGCAGCCTCGGCATGAGTTCGACGAAGTTGCAGGGGCGGTTGCGGCTGTCGAGCTGTTCGTCGAGGATGCCATCCCAGCCGTCCTTCACCGCGCCGTTCGAGCCGGGCAGGGCGAAGATGTATGTGCCGCGTGCGACTACGGCGCAGGCGCGCGACTGGATCGTGCTGGTGCCGATGGTCTTGTAGGAGAGCCAGCGGAACAGCTCGCCGAAGCCGGGGATGTCGCGCGTCTTCACGCGGTCGAGCGCTTCGGGCGTGACGTCGCGTCCGGTGAGGCCCGTGCCGCCGGTGATGATCACGGCGTCGACCGAGCGGTCATCGATCCAGTTGTTGAGGCGGCTGGCGATGCGGTCGGCATCGTCCTTCTCCATCGCGCGGGCGGCGAGCTTGTGACCCTTGGCCTTGATGCGCTCGGCGAGGATATCGCCTGAAGTGTCCTCGGACGGACCACGGGTGTCGGAGACGGTCAGCAGGGCGATCTGGATCGGCTTGAATTCGCGCGAAGTATCAATTGCCACGCGATGCGATCCTTACGTTTTCAGCACCGGACAGGCCGGGGAACTTGGGCCACATGCCCTGGACGAGACCCATGCGGCTCTCGGATGGGCCACCGGCCTGCTTCTCGTACATCCAGTAATTGCGCATGACGATCGAGACGTAGCCGCGCGTTTCCCAGTAGGGGATCGATTCCATCCACAGCAGCGGATCACTGCCGCCGCGAATCTCGGTGTTCCAGCGGCCGATCGGCAGGGGGCCGGCGTTGTAGGCGGCCATGACCTTGGGCAGGAGGCCCTGCGTGGCTTCGGAATCGCGGAGCTGCTGGAGATACTGCTGGCCGAACGCGAGGTTCACGTCGGGCAGATCCAGCTGGCGATCGCGCCCGGCCATGAGCGGATCGACCTTTGCCATGTCCTTCGCGGTGCCGGGGCGGACCTGCATCAGGCCCTTGGCGCCCGCCGGGCTGGTGACGGCGGTGCGGAAGTTCGATTCCTGCAGCGAATGGGCGAATAGCAGCGCCGGATCGACCTTCCAGCCGGTGGCCGGAGTCCACTTCGGCGCGGGGAAGCGTGCGGCTTCATCCGGGCGCGCGCCCGCAGGCGCGTTGTAGGCCATCCACAGCTGGGTCGAGGGCAGGCCGAGATCGCGGGCGAGGCGCGAGAGCGGGGCGTATTGTGCCGGCGCGCCGATGCGGGCCTGATGGCGCAGGATTTCGTCGGCAAGACCATCCTCGCCGATCTCGGCAAGCTGAACGGCGGTGCGGATGTTGGGAACGTCGCGCAGTTGCTGCCAGTCGTTCTGCGAGAAGTCCGGGGCGACCGGGGGGGCGCTTTCGCGCATGCCGAGAGCTTCGGCGGCCATCATGCCGTAGAGCGTTTCGCGGAAGCGCGCGGCGTTGCGCAGCGAGAGCGAGACCTTCTCGGGCTTGCGGCAGCGCAGCCAGGCGCGGCTGGCCCAGTAGTGGGCGGCCGAGGCAAGTTCGTCGTTTTGCGCGGAACCGGCGGTCTTCTCGAACGAATCGGCGGCGGCGAGGCAATCGCCGAGGCGCCAGCTGGCGAGGCCTGCGGTCCAGTAGGCCTCCGAGACCCACGGGCCGGTGCCTTCGGCGGCGGTCAGCGAGAGGGCGCGGGCGGTGGCGTCGTCGTTCTCGATATAGAACGCCCAGCCGACCTTCTGCCGCCATTCGGCGCGGGCATCGGGGGAAAGCGTGGCGTCGACGCCATCAAGCAGCACGCGCGCTCCGACGGGGTCGTCAAACTTGATGCGGTCCTGAATCGCGGCAGCGACGGTTGCGGGCATCGTGCCATCGTCGATCGAGCGCGGCTTGATGCGCTTGGAGACGTTGGGCAGGGTGACGAGGCGCTGCGCCTGCGGCAGCGCCGGGATGCCGGTGGCACCGCGCTTCAGGGCGAGGCGGCCGAGCTGTTCCGCCCACGGCAGGTCCGGGGCCTTGGCCAGAACGTCAGTGATCGGCGCCAGCTCTGCCTTGGGTGAAGTGGCGGCGAGCATGTACTGCGCGCGGGCGACGGTGTGCAGCGGGCCATCGGCGCGCTGCGCGAACAGCGTCTGGACCTGCGTCCAGTCCTCGCGTTCGATCGCCGAGAACAGGCTCTTGTAATAGGAGCGGTCATCAGCGCTCAGCAGCGAGGGAACGGCGGTGCGATCGGCGCGGCCGCGGAAATAGTCGACCGCTGCGCTGTTGGCATGAGCCGGGACACCGGAAAGCGCCGCGAACGAAGTCGCAAGCGCTAGCAGCGTGAACGTCTTGGCGCGAGCCAGCTTCAAATCGTTTCGGTCCCCGTCCAGTCGAGCCAGCGGCTCCACAGCCCCGCCTTAAGGGCAGGGCGCTGCAGCATGGCTTCGAGATCCCACGCCGGCAGCGCAGGGAGTGGTGGCCCTTCTTGATTAATTGCCCGTAAACTTTGAGCCAAATTCGGCGGATCGTGGCCGAGAAGCGCCGAAATGCCCGATGCGCCCAGGATCAGCAGGCGTTTGGGCGCGGCAAGGGCAATGTGGTGGAGCAGGACCTCGCCCAATCCGGACTGCTTGTGATGCAGCCAATCGGCCATCGGCACATGCGCTGGCAAGGCCGAGGCGAGATAGGTGCGCGACCGGTCCAGGCCGAAAGCTGCCAACATGGCGTCGAGCAGACGTCCTGCGCGGCCCGAGAGAAGGGCATCGCCATCATCGCCTGATGGCATCGGCACGAGGATCATCAGATCTGCGCCGTAGCCACCTACCGGAAGCAGGCGAGCCAGGCCAGCGGGAGCAAGCGCCGGTTCGGTCAGCCACCAAGGGCCAAAGGCTTCCAGCGTCTGCGGCCAATCGGCCTTGGCACCGACTTTGGCCACCTTGGGCGAATCATCGCGCTCTGCCGCGAGTTCGCGCAGCGGCTTCATCGGGACGGGCGGCGCAGCCTCCTTCGGCTTGCGCGCCTCGGCCAGCCAGTCCTGCGGGTCGTCGACGAAGGCATGGTCCACGCCCGCATCGCGCCACCAGTCGAGCGCCGCCGTAACGGCAGCGTCCCAATCGGGGCCATTCGCGTTAGCGGTATCGGGCAACCTGTCTTTCCTTCCAGTGCGTTTTGCGGTCTTGACCTTGCCGGTGGCCTCTTTCAAGGCACAAACGGAAATCAAGTCAGCAATTAGTTCTAGTCGGGAGATATCGGGGCATGAGCGAACGGGAATCGATGCCGTATGACGTCGTCATCGTCGGCGGTGGGCCTGCAGGGCTTGCCGCGTCGATCCGGCTGAAGCAGGTGAACCCGGAAATCTCGGTCTGCATCCTGGAAAAGGGGTCGGAAATCGGCGCGCACATCCTTTCGGGTGCGGTGGTCGACCCGAAGGCGCTGGACGAACTGCTCCCCGAATGGCGCGAGCAGGGCTGCCCGATGGCCGAGGTGCCGGTGACCGACAACTGGCACTGGGTGCTTTCGAAGAAGGGCAAGGTCTCGATCCCGCACTGGCCGATGCCTCCGTTCATGTCGAACGAGGGCAACTACACCGGCTCCCTCGGCAACCTGTGCCGCTGGCTGTCCGAACAGGCGATGGAACTGGGCGTCGAGATCTTCCCCGGCTTCCCTGCGGCCGAGATCCTGTTCGACGAGAACGGCGCGGTGATGGGCGTTGCCACCGGCGACATGGGCATTGGCAAGGATGGCGAGAAGAAGCCTGACTACCAGCCCGGCATGGAACTCCACGCCAAGTACACGCTGTTTGCCGAAGGCGCGCGCGGGCACCTGACCAAGCGGCTGAAGGCGCACTTCGACCTCGAGCGCGATTGCGAGCCGCAGGTCTATGGCATCGGCATCAAGGAACTGTGGGACATCGATCCCGAAAAGCACGTTCCGGGCCGCGTGATCCACACGCAGGGCTGGCCGCTTTCGGAATCGAATTCGTGGGGCGGCGGGTTCCTCTACCATCAGGCCAACAATCAGGTGGCGCTGGGCTTCGTCACGGCGCTCGATTACGCCAACCCCTATGTCTATCCGTTCGAGGAATTCCAGCGCTGGAAGCAGCACCCGGAAATCCGTGCGATCCTCGAGGGCGGGCGCCGCGTTTCCTACGGCGCGCGTGCGATCAACGAGGGCGGCTGGCAGTCGGTGCCGCGCCTTTCGTTCCCCGGTGGCGCGCTGATCGGTTGCTCGGCCGGCTTCGTCAACGTGCCGCGCATCAAGGGCAGCCACACCGCGATGAAGAGCGGTATGCTTGCGGCCGAGTCCATCGCGGCGGCGATGGCAGCGGGCCGCGTGAAGGACGACATGGTCGAGTACGACGCGGCCGTGCGTGAAAGCTGGATCGCCAAGGAACTCAAGAAGGTCCAAAATGCACAGCCGCTGGTCGCCAAGTTCGGCGGCGAGCTGGGCACGGTGCTGGCGGGTGCGGACATGTGGCTGCGCACCATCGGTGGCTTCGGCATCTGGAAGCCCATGAAGCACCACCGCGACAGTGAGGCGACGCAGCGCGCCGACCTCTACAAGCCGATCGCCTATCCCAAGCCCGATGGCGTGATCACCTTCGACCGTCTGACCAGCGTGTCGTTCTCGTACACCAACCACGAAGAAGACCAGCCGAGCCACCTCGTGCTGAAGGACCCGACGGTGCCGACGCGGATCAACCTGCCGCTCTATGCAGGACCTGAGCAGCGTTACTGCCCGGCGGGCGTCTATGAGTACGTCGGCGTGGAAGAAGGCAACCCGCGCCTGCAGATCAACGCCCAGAACTGCGTCCACTGCAAGACCTGCGACATCAAGGACATGACCCAGAACATCGAATGGGTGACGCCGGAAGGCGGCGGTGGGCCGAACTACCCGAATATGTGATATCCATGTCGCCTTCCCCCTTGATGGGGGAAGGATACGGAGCCTTGGAGAGCGTAGCGAACCTAGGCGAAGTTGGATGAGGGTGGTCTGCCAGGAATGACCGCTTGTTCACCCCCACCCAACCTCCGCTAGGCGGTGAACCGCCAAGCTGCGGTATCCCTCCCCATCAAGGGGGAGGAGTTCGGATGGCGATGAAAGAGACAGCCTTTGCCAAGATCAACCTTGCGCTGCATGTGCGGCGGCTGCGGGGTGATGGGTATCATGAGCTGGAGACGCTGTTCGCCTTTGTCGATGCCGGGGATGAGCTGAGCGCTTCGCCCGCGCCGGCGGATACGCTGCGGGTTGTTGGCGAGTTTGGCGGGGTGCTGGACGATCCGTTTGGCAACATCGTCGCCAAGGCTCTGCATTCGCTGCCGCATGGGCCGGGCTGGGCGGTGTCGCTGGAGAAGAACCTGCCGGTGGCGGCGGGGCTTGGTGGTGGTTCGGCGGATGCCGGGGCGATTTTCCGGATGGTTCGTGACAGCCATGGCTTGCCGGAGGACTGGCATGCTCGGGCGGCTAAGCTGGGGGCGGACGTTCCGGCTTGTGTGGAGAGCGTGGCCTGCATTGGCCGTGGAACCGGGACCGAACTGGAGCCGATTGCCAACGATCTGGCTGGGACACCTGTGCTGCTGGTCAATCCGCGCATTCCACTCGCTACCGGGCCGGTTTTCAAGGCTTGGGATGGCGTCGATCGGGGGGCGTTGGAGGGTGAGAACCTCAGGGACATGACCTTGCGCGGGCGCAATGATCTTGAGGCTCCGGCGCTGTCGCTGGTTCCGGAAATTGGCGATGTGCTGGCAGCTCTGGGACGGACCGGTGCGTGGCTGATGCGAATGTCAGGATCGGGTGCGACGTGTTTTGCGCTTTACGACACGACAGACCAGAGGGATGCGGCGCAGGCAGCAATGCCTGCAGGATGGTGGGCGCTGGCGGGGGCGTTGCGGTGAGCGAGGCTTACACCATTCTTGGCGAGCCGCGCTTCGGGGGCATCCTTGTGGTGTCGGATCATGCGTCCAATCGCGTTCCTGACGATATCGACCTGGGCATTGCCCCCGAACTGCTAAGCCAGCACATCGCGGTGGACATCGGCGTGGCTGAAGTCGGCGCGCTTATGGCGGAGCGCCCCGGCATTGCGGCCTTTCAGGGTGGGGTCAGCCGTCTGGTCTGCGATTTCAACCGCGACGAGCATCTGCCGACGGTCGTGCCGATTGCCAGTGACGGGCACGCGATACCGGGCAATGCGCTCGATCATGCGGGCCACGAGGCACGGCTAGCGCGGTTCTTCCGGCCCTACCACGATGCACTGGCAGGCTTGCTGGCCGTTGTGCCGCAGGCGCTGATCCTGTCATTGCACAGCTTCACGCCGCAACTGGCATCGAGTGACGAGCCACGGCCATGGCATGTTGGCGTGCTCTATAACGAGGATGACCGGGCGGCGCGGATCGCCATTCCGCTGCTGGAGGCCGAGGGACTGTGCGTTGGGGACCAGCAGCCTTATTCCGGCAAGCTGCTCAACGCGACGATGAACCGCCATGCCGAGGCTGACGGGCGGCCCTACCTGGGTATCGAGATTCGTCAGGACCTGATCGGCGACGCCAACGGACAGGCCGAGTGGGCGGAGCGACTGGCGCGCATCGCCAATCAGGTTGCGGTTGCAATTAGCTAGGGATTCCGGCGCTTTTGGGCTGACATAGTTGTAATTAATACTTTCGACAGCGCCCGATTCCGTGGGCTAGGGAACGATCCCAAGTCGCCACAAAACTGATTCCCTGACCGGAGTTCGCACAATGCCTCCCTATCGTTCACGCACCACCACCCACGGCCGCAACATGGCCGGCGCGCGCGGACTGTGGCGCGCCACGGGCATGAAGGACGAGGATTTCGGCAAGCCGATCATCGCGGTGGTGAACTCGTTCACCCAGTTCGTGCCAGGTCACGTGCACCTCAAGGACCTGGGTCAGATGGTCGCGCGCGAGATCGAGGCCGCGGGCGGGGTCGCCAAGGAATTCAACACCATCGCGGTGGATGACGGCATCGCCATGGGCCACGACGGCATGCTCTATTCGCTACCGAGCCGCGACCTGATCGCCGACAGCGTCGAATACATGGTCCACGCCCATTGCGCCGACGCGATGGTCTGCATCTCCAACTGCGACAAGATCACGCCCGGCATGCTGATGGCCGCGATGCGGATCAACATTCCGGTGGTGTTCGTCTCGGGCGGGCCGATGGAAGCCGGCAAGGTCGTGCTCAACGGCAAGGAACACGCGCTCGACCTCGTCGATGCCATGGTCGCCGCTGCCGACGACAAGTTCTCCGACGAGGAAGTGACCGCCATCGAGCGTTCGGCCTGCCCGACCTGCGGTTCGTGCTCGGGCATGTTCACGGCGAACTCGATGAACTGCCTGACCGAGGCGCTGGGCCTGTCGCTACCGGGCAATGGTTCGACGCTGGCGACCCATGCCGACCGCAAGCGCCTGTTCCTCGAGGCCGGCCGTCTCGCCGTGGACCTGTGCAAGCGCTACTACGAAGAAGACGACGCCAGCGTTCTGCCCCGCTCGATCGCCAGCTTCGATGCCTTCGAGAACGCGGTGTGCCTCGATATCGCGATGGGCGGATCGACCAACACCGTGCTGCACCTGCTGGCTGCCGCGCACGAAGCGGGCGTGGATTTCACCATGTCGGACATCGACAGGCTGAGCCGCCGGGTGCCGTGCCTGTCGAAGGTCGCGCCGGCCAAGGCTGACGTGCACATGGAAGATGTGCATCGGGCCGGCGGCATCTACGCAATCCTTGGCGAATTGGACCGCGCAGGGCTGATCCACACCCACCTGCCGACCGTGCACAGCCGCACGCTGGCCGAGGCGCTGGATCGCTGGGACATCAAGCGCACCTCATCGCCAAGCGTGCAGGAGTTCTTCCGCGCCGCTCCCGGCGGGGTGCCGACGCAGGTCGCATTCTCGCAGGACCGGCGCTGGAAGGAACTCGACCTTGACCGCGAGACCGGCGTGATCCGTTCGGCCGAGCATGCCTTCAGCAAGGACGGCGGGCTGGCCGTGCTCTATGGCAACATCGCGCGCGATGGCTGCATCGTGAAGACGGCGGGCGTGGACGAGAAGATCCTCAAGTTCACCGGCCCTGCCAAGGTCTACGAAAGCCAGGATGCGGCGGTGACGGCGATCCTGACCGGACAGGTCGTCGCGGGCGACGTGGTGGTGATCCGCTACGAAGGGCCGAAGGGCGGACCGGGCATGCAGGAAATGCTCTATCCCACAAGCTACCTCAAGTCGAAGGGCCTCGGCGCGGCTTGCGCGCTGCTGACCGACGGACGCTTCTCGGGCGGTACTTCGGGCCTTTCCATCGGCCATGCCTCGCCCGAAGCTGCGGAAGGTGGCGAGATCGGTCTGGTCGAGAACGGCGATATCATCGAGATCGACATTCCCAACCGCACGATCCATCTGGCGGTGAGCGACGAGGAGCTTTCGCACCGCCGCGCGGCGCAGGACGCCAAGGGCTGGAAGCCGGCGCAGGAGCGACCGCGCCAGATCTCGACAGCGCTCAAGGCTTATGCGGCGATGACCACCAGCGCAGCGCGCGGTGCGGTGCGCGATCTCAAGCAGATCGGCATCGATTGATGCGCAAAGGTCTGCCAGCGCTGCTGATCTGCGCGGCGCTGGCTGCCTGCTCCAAGGCTGAGGACAGGCCGAAGGGCCGCGTGATCGATTGCGCGGTCGGCGGGGCGGCGAAGTTTCTGCCGGAATGCTTCGTCGAGGATTCGCGCGCTGGCGGGAAGCGCTTCCTTACGGTTCGACACAAGGCGGGTGGTTTCCGCCGGTTCGAGATGGTGGACGATGGCCGCGGCGTGGTATCGGCTGACGGCGCCGACGAGGCGACCGCGCAATGGTCATCCGAAGGCGTGCTCGAAGTTTCGGTGGCGGGGGACCGCTATCGCTTCCCGGCAAGGATGAAGGACGATGCCCCGCAGCCGTGATGCAGTGCTTTCGCAAGTCCTGACCGTGGCGCAGATGCGCGCCGCCGAGGAGGACCTGATCGCGGCGGGCACAAGCGTCGATGCGCTGATGCAGGTCGCGGGGCGCGGTGCGGGCGAATGGGTGCGGCGGATCGCAGGTGGCGGTTCTGTCACCGTGCTGTGCGGACCCGGCAACAACGGCGGCGATGGCTGGGTGATCGCTGAGTATCTCCGCGAACATGGCAATGCAGTGCAGGTCGTGGAGGCGCGCGAGCCTGCGACGGATGCGGCGCGCAACGCCAAGGCCTTGTATCGCGGGGCGGTTGTTGCGGTGCATAGCGTGACGACCGGGGATGTGTTCGTCGACTGCCTGTTCGGCAGTGGACTGACACGCGCTTTGCCGGATGACTTGTACGACATGCTCTGCGGACTGGTGGCCCGGCACCGTCACCGTATTGCCATCGATGTCCCCAGCGGGATCGATAGCGACAGTGGGGCGGCGCTCAATGCCGACCTGCCGCGCTGGACGCTGACGGTGGCGCTTGGGGCCTGGAAGCAAGCGCATTTTGCCATGCCCGCGTGTGCCGAGATGGGAGCGACGAGGCTCGTCGATATTGGTGTGGCGGCGGTGCCGGGAGCGGCGCGGGTGCTGCGTCGGCCTCGTATCGCCGTGCCTGTGGCGGATGCGCACAAATATCGACGCGGGATGCTCGGGCTGGTCGCGGGAGAGATGCCGGGGGCTGGGTTGCTTTCCGCCACGGCGGCGCTGCGGGCTGGTGCCGGTTACGTGAAGATGGCGGCGAAGGTTGCCCCGTCCGGTGTTCCGCCGGAGCTGGTCGTGACGACAGACGTTGATGCCATGCTGGCCGATGCGCGGGTCTCTGCGTTGCTGGTGGGGCCCGGCCTCGGGCGGTCGGATGAGGCAGCGCGGTTGTTGGCGAAGACGCTTCACGCGGGCAAGCCGACGGTGATTGATGCCGATGCGCTGGTGCTTCTGCGTCCGGCCATGCTGTGCGAAGCGCCTGTCGTGCTGACGCCGCATGAGGGCGAGATGGCGGCTTTGGAGCGCGCTTTCGGGCTTTCCGGGCAAGGACTGCGGCGAGATCGTGCGGCAGCGTTGGCCAATGCGTCTGGCGCAGTGGTGGTGCTGAAAGGGCCGGATACCGTGATAGCCGCACCGGACGGCGAGGTGGTTGTTGCTCCGCGCGCGTCGTCGTGGCTTTCGGTTGCCGGCACTGGCGACGTACTTGCTGGCACTATCGCCAGCCGCCTTGCGACGAATGGCCAAGCCTTGCGTGCTGCGGAGGAAGGCCTATGGCTCCACGGCGAAGCGGCGCGGCTGTGCGGGCCGGCGTTCACGGCGGGCGAACTGGCCCATGCCGTGCAGGCGGCCTTTAAGGAATGTATTGAATGAGTGAGTCCGGTCTGATCGTGCGTGTTGCCGCCAAGGGGGAAGGCGCAACGGCAGACGGGAGATACGCAGCGCTCGCGGCTCCGGGGGATGTGCTGCGGGCCGATGGCTCGCTGCTTCATGGGCCGAACCACGTTGACCCGCCGTGCCGGCATTTTCCTGCGTGCGGTGGTTGCCAGTTGCAGCACCTGTCAGAGAATGCGTTGGCGGAATATGTGCATGACCGTGTGGTCGGCGCTGCCAAGGGGCAGGGGATCGAGGATGCGGTTGCCGCTGCAGCACATATCTCTCCGCCGCAGTCTCGCCGCCGGGCAACCCTCCATGCCCAAGCCATCGGCAAGCGCGTGGTCATCGGCTTCCGCGAGCAGGGTTCGCACAAGATCGTCGACATGCGCGAGTGCCATGTGCTGGCGCCGGAACTGTTCGCGCTCGTGGCGCCTCTCCGGGAGCTGCTCGAGAAGTGGGGCGAGCGCAAGCTGGCGGTCGATATCGAACTGGCGCTGGTTGATCAGGGCGTCTCGGCGGGCCTGAAGGGCCTGAGCGCCGAGGGCCTCGCGAAGACCGAGGCGCTGCTCGACTTTGCGCGGGACAACCATCTTGCACGGCTGACGATGGATTCAGGCTACGGGCCGGAAGGCGTGTGGGAGCCCGAGCCGGTGACCGTCACGCTCGGCGGCACGCCAGTTTCGCTCCCGCCCGGCGCTTTCCTTCAGGCGACCGCCGATGGCGAGGCGGCGCTCGTCGGTGCGGCGCGCGAGTGGCTGGCCGGGGCGACAACGGTCGCCGATCTGTTTTCGGGGCTTGGCACCTTCGCCTTCGCGCTGGCTGGGCCGAAGACCAAGGTGCTGGCAGTAGAAGCGGCACGCGATACGCATCTTGCTTGTCAGGCTTCGGCGCGGATGAATGGACGTCCGGTTCATCCGCTGCATCGCGATCTGTTCCGCAATCCCCTGCGGGTTGAAGAGCTGGATCGTTTCGGAGCGGTTGTGCTCGACCCGCCCCGCGCCGGTGCGCAGGAGCAGGTGGAGCAGATCGCGCTGAGCAAGATGGCGCGCGTGGTCTATATCAGTTGCAATCCGGCAAGCTGGGCGCGCGATGCGGTCAAGCTGATCGCGGGCGGTTACAGGCTGGCGGAGCTGCGGCCGGTCGGCCAGTTCCGCTGGTCCACGCATGTGGAACTGGCGAGCTTGTTCGTGCGTGATTGAGGCGCCGACATGGTGCGTCCCCGCGCAGGCGGGGACCTCAGGCGGTTTACGCTGACGCTCCGTAACAACACCGAGGCCCCCGCTTTTGCGGGGGCGCCGGCTTTCGAATTAAGCGAAGACGATCTTCGCGGCGTGGTAGATCAGCGCCATCAGCGCAATGCTCGACAGCGAGAACAGGATGAAGCGGACCATGACCTTGTTCACGGTCGCCTGTACCAGCGAGTGGATCACGCGCAGGCCGACGTAGGCCCACGCAACGGTCGCGCTGGTGGCGTTGCCCGCGCCTGCCACGGCGATGACAAGGCAGACCGCATAGAACAACGTCGGCGCTTCGTGCAGGTGGTTGTAGTTGTGTGCCTTCCACTGGACGCTGGCGGGCAGCAGATCGTCGAGCGTCTTGGTGGGGTCCTTGGCGAGGTTGTCGGGATCGAGCTTGGCGGCGTTCATCGCCGGAATGCGCGTCACGTACATCCACAGCCACATGACCATGGTCCAGGCCATCAGGGCGACGGCAGGCTGCAGGATCTTGGCAATCATCATTGGCATTCTCCCCCTCTTTTGAAGTCTTTATCCGTGGCCCATCGTCGCTCCCCCCAGCGTTGCTCCCAGGGCGCGCAGGGCAAGGCCGATCAGGCACAGCGTGGACAGCAGGAAAAGCGAAAAGCGCACCGGTACGCGGTTGACCGTTGCCTGCCAGATCGAGTGGACGATGCGTAAGGCGACATAGCCCCAGGCCAGCGCCACATCGAGCGAGGCCGCGCCCATGATCGCAAGGATCATGACCGTTGCATAGAACAGCGTCGGCTGTTCCATCAGATGGCTGTAGTTGTGGGCCTTCCAGTTGATCTCGTCAGGCAGCACGCCTTCGAGGTCCTGTCCGCGCCCGCCGGGCTTGGCCTTGCCGAGGCCGCCTTTCTGCTTGAGCGCTGGCAGCCGCGTTCCGGCCATCCAGAACAGCATGACGATCGACCACAGCACAAGCACCGCCGCGGGCGTGAGAATTTGCGCCTGCATTTCAGATCTCCCCCGAGATTGGGCGGGAGAGTGCTGGCTGGAGGTTAGATTGTCAAATGCAACTTATCCCTCTTGGGCAATCACTTGAGCGAAGGCGAGAGGATCGACATTGCCGCCCGAGAGGATCACGGCGGTGCGGCCATCGGCGGGCACCTTTCCGGCGAGCAGTGCGGCAAGGCCAGCAGCGCCGCCGGGTTCGATGACGAGGCGGAGCTTGCTGAACGCATAGCGCTGGGCGGCGCGAACTTCGGCTTCGGTAACGCTGACGCCCTTGAGGCCGCGCGCGGTCATGACGGCGAAGTTGATCGGAAAGGTGGCAGGTGTCTGCAATGCATCGCAGGCGGTGCGCGGCGCGTCGCGCGGGACGCGCTGGATGGTGCCGGTGGCGAGGCTGCAGGCTACATCGTCCCAGCCTTCGGGTTCGACGGGCACGATCACGGCCTCAGGCAGGGCGAGGGCGAGGCCCGAAGCAAGGCCGCCGCCGCCGCATGGCGCTACGACGCGTGTCGGCCCGCCGTCAGCAAAGCCTTCCATCTGCGCTGCGAGTTCGATCCCTGCGCTGCCCTGGCCCTCGATGACCCACGGATCGCCGTAGGCGTGGACCAGTGTCGCACCACTTTGCGCAACGAGATTGGCGGCTACCGTATCGCGGTCTTCGCCGCCGGGACGGTCGTAGAGCACGACTTGTGCGCCAAGTTCGCGAGTTGCCGAGAGCTTCACCTGCGGCGCGTCGTTGGGCATGACGATGGTGGCGCCAATCCCGAGCTTGCGCGCGGCCCACGCGACGCCTTGCGCATGGTTGCCGCTTGAGACGGCGACGACGCCGCGGGCGCGTTCTTCATCGGTCAGGTCGGTCAGGCGGTGCCACGCACCACGGATCTTGAACGCGCCCACCGGCTGGAGGCTTTCGACCTTGCACCAGACAGTGCCGCCATCCGGCAATTCCAGCGGCAATAGGGGCGTTTGCGGCAGGAGTTGCGCAACCTTCTCGGCCGCGCGGAGGACGCCCTCACGCGTTGGTTCGCGAGCTTCGACAGAAGGACTTGGGCCAATATCGGGACTTGGGTTTGTCATGGCACTACTCTAAAGGGCCTTCGCATGAATGTCCTGCGCGTTCGACCCCATCGGTCTGGAACGCGGCGGGACAAATGGCATTTGGAGTTACCATGGCAAAAGTTCTCGTCATCGGCGCAGGCGGCGTCGGCTCGGTCGCGGTCCACAAGATGGCGATGAATTCGGATATCTTCACTGGTATCGCGCTGGCCAGCCGCACCAAGAGCAAGTGCGACGCCATCGCCGCTTCGGTGAAGGAGCGCACCGGCGTCACCATCGACACCTACCAGATCGACGCCGACGACGTTGCCGCGACGACCGCGCTGATCAACGAGGTCAAGCCGGTGCTGGTGGTGAACCTCGCGCTGCCGTACCAGGACCTCAACATCATGGACGCCTGCCTCGCTGCCGGCGTAAACTACATGGACACCGCCAACTACGAGCCGATCGACGAGGCCAAGTTCGAGTATTCGTGGCAGTGGGCCTATCAGGACAAGTTCAAGCAGGCAGGCCTGATGGCGCTGCTGGGTTCGGGCTTCGATCCCGGCGTGACCAGCGTCTTCGCCACCTGGCTCAAGAAGCACAAGCTGGACACGATCCGCACGCTCGACATTCTCGACTGCAACGGCGGCGATCACGGCCAGCACTTTGCCACCAACTTCAACCCGGAAATCAACATCCGCGAAGTGACCGCGCCTGCGCGTCACTACCTCAACGGTGAGTGGGTCGAGACGCCGGCGCTGACCATTCGCCAGCAGTTCGACTTCGAGGAAGTCGGCCCGAAGAACATGTACCTGATGTACCACGAGGAGCTCGAGAGCCTCGCGCACCACCTGCCCGAGATCGAGCGCATCCGCTTCTGGATGACCTTCGGCGATGCCTATATTACGCACCTGACCGTGCTGCAGAACGTGGGCATGACGCGGATCGACCCGGTGATATACGAGGGCAAGGAGATCATCCCGCTGCAGTTCCTCAAGGCCGTGCTGCCCGAACCTGCCAGCCTCGGCCCGACGACCAAGGGCAAGACCAACATCGGCGACATTGCCACCGGTATGAAGGACGGTGAGGAAAAGACCTTCTACATCTACAACATCTGCGACCACGAGGACGCCTATCGCGAGACCGGCAACCAGGCGGTGAGCTACACCACCGGCGTTCCGGCGATGATCGGCGCGGCGATGATGGTGCAGGGCGTTTGGAGCGGCGCGGGCGTGTTCAACATGGAACAGTTCGATCCCGATCCCTACATGGACATGCTCAACAAGCACGGCCTGCCCTGGCAGGTGAAGGAACTGGCGGGTCCGCTGGCGTTCTGATCCGAGATGGTTACGTCCCCGCGCAAGCGGGGACGGTAATCGCTTTACGCCGTGCTTTTACGGCACGAGGCCCCCGCCTGCGCGGGGGCGCATTTGTTTTAAGTTGAGGTCTGAGCATGGAAACCAGAGCTGGCGATCCGGGGGCGTTTGCGCAGTTTGACTTGGGCCGGGTGGATAGCCCGGCGTTCGTGGTCGATGCGGCGAAGTTGCGGGCCAATCTGGCGGTGCTGGCCGATGTACGGGATCGGGCCGGGATCAAGGTGCTGGCGGCGCTCAAGGCGTTTTCGATGTGGAAGGTGGCGCCGGTAGTTGGCGAGTACCTTGATGGCGTCTGCACGTCCGGCTTGTGGGAAGCGAAGCTGGCGGCCGAGCATTACTCGGGCGAGATCGCGACATATTGTGCGGCCTACAAGGCCGAGGACATGGGCGAGATCCTGCGGCTTTCGGACCATGTGATCTTCAATTCGCCGGGGCAGCATGCGCGGTTTGGGGGGGAGATCGCTGCGGCCAAGGCTGCGGGTGAGGCGTTCGACATCGGTCTGCGGATCAATCCGCTCCATGCCGAGGGAGAGGTGCCGCGCTATGACCCCTGCGCGCCGCATTCGCGGCTCGGCTTTCCGGTGGACCAGTTGCTGCCCGAGCACCTCGAAGGGGTTTCGGGCCTGCACTTCCACACGCTGTGCGAACAGGATTTCGAACCGCTCAAGCGTACGTGGGAGGCGCTGGAGGCCCGGATTGCGCCGTTCTTCGGCCAGCTCAAGTGGCTGAACTTCGGTGGCGGACACCACATCACCCGCGCTGATTACCAGCGTGAGGACCTGATTGCGTTTCTGCGCGACGTTAAGGCGCGTACGGGTTGCGAGATCTACCTTGAGCCAGGCGAGGCGGTGGCGCTGGACGCGGGCATTCTGGTCGGCACGGTGCTGGATACGCACTGGAACGGGATGCAGCTTGGCATCACCGACATTTCGGCGACCTGCCACATGCCCGACGTGATCGAAGCACCCTATCGCCCTGCGATGCTCGGCGAACTGCCTGTCGACGAATACGAGGATGGCGGAGAAGGTGAGCCTCCGGTGCGGCTGGGCGGGCCTTCGTGCCTCGCGGGGGACGTCATCGGGGACTATCGCAAGCCGGGGTTGGCGGAGCCGGGGACGCGCTTTGCGTTCCTCGACCAGGCGCACTATTCGATGGTCAAGACCACGACCTTCAACGGCGTGCCGCTGCCTTCGATCTGGCTGTGGGACAGCGAGAGCGATGCCCTCGAGAAGGTGAAGGGTTTCACTTACGAGGACTTCCGCGACCGGCTTTCCTGAGGCATGCTGCCTGCTGACAACAATGTAGGCGGGAGAGTGCGATGGCGGGCGAACTGCTCGATGGCGTGACCAGCGATCCGGTGCGCATGGGCTGGATGGAGGGTTCGCCCCCGCCAAAGGACAAGCTGCTGCTCGCTTCGCGCGCGGATCACATGCGCTTTCCGATGATCCGCTGGTCCTATTCCAACATGCGCCAGTTCGTCCCTTCGCGCCGGGTCGGTGCGGGCGGTGAGGGCCGGCCGTTCGAGCGGGCGATTGACGAGCGGTTGGGGCAGGTCAGCTTCCTTCCGCTGAATGGCCTTGAACTGGTGACGCTCGAGCAATCGCTGACTCAGGCGTTCACCGACGGCATCCTCGTCCTCCATCGCGGCAAGGTGGTGTTCGAGCGCTGGTTCGGGGTGACCCGACCAGAGACGCGGCACATCGCGTTTTCCGTGACCAAGAGCTTCGTCGGCACGATTGCCGAGATGCTGGTGGAGGAAGGCAAGCTCGATCCCGCGGCGCTGGCGTCCGACTACCTGCCGGAACTCGCCGGCAGCGGGTTCGGTGATGCCACGGTGCGGCAAGTGCTCGACATGACCACCGCGCTCGATTTTTCCGAAGACTATGCCGACCCCAATTCGGGCATCGGGGCTTACAGCGCCGCGCTGGGGCTGACGCCGCGTCCTGCCGACTACGCCGGGCCGATCGACCTTGCCTCATACCTGCCGACTATCGGCAAGGCAGGCGAACATGGGGTGGGCTTCACCTATCGCACACCCAACACCGAAGTGCTGGCGTGGATGATCGCGCGGATCGAGGGCAGGCACTTTGCCGACGTGCTGGGCGAGCGTCTGTGGCAGCCACTGGGTATGTTGGGCGATGCCGATCTGATCGTCGACCAGGCGGGCACGGCCTTTGCCGGTGGTGGTCTCAACCTGCGGCTGGAGGACCTTGCGCGGTTCGGCGAGGCGATGCGCCTTGGCGGTCTGGGAGTCATTCCCGAAGCGGTGGTCGAACGCGCGACGCACGGCGGAGACCCGGCGCATTTCGACCGCAATCGCTACCCGCAGCTGCCGGGCTGGAGCTACGGCAGCCAGTGGTGGATCAGCAACAACAACCGCGGCTGTTTCTCCGCACGCGGCATTCACGGGCAGACTCTGTGGGTCGATCCGGCCGCCGAAATGACGGTTGCACGATTCGCATCGCACCCGACGGCGGCGAACGGAGCCAACGATCCGCTTTCTCTCCCGGCATGGGCGGCGCTGGCTGAAACGTTAAGTTCCTGATTTTCTGCGATCTATCTGGATTTGTTTCATTTTCCTGACAGGTCTTTTGGGCAGGATTATTTTCACTTGAGATTCATGCGCAGGGCCTTATTTACCCCCCTCTCGCTGCCCCATGGGGACTTCCAAACCGCAAGGCAGCTTCGTTCAACGTTCCGTTTGGGGGTCCCTTGAGTTGCACATCCATCCTGACGCACTGGCTGTAGTTCGCGCCTCCGCGCCTGAACAACCCGCCATTTTGAACCGTCCGCACGCCGCCGCGCGCGCTGCCCGCTTCTTTGTCGAGAAGTTTCCGGGCAAGTCGCTGTACGCGGTAAAGGCGAATCCGTCGGCCGATCTGATCCGCATCCTGTGGGATTCGGGCGTGACTCATTATGACGTCGCCTCGATTGCGGAAGTGCGCCTGGTGCGTGAGACGCTGCCTGAGGCGGTCCTGTGCTTCATGCACCCGGTCAAGGCACCCTCGGCGATCCGCGAGGCCTATCGCACCTACGGCGTGCGTGTGTTCAGCCTCGATTCGCTCGAGGAACTGGAGAAGATCAAGGCGGCGACCGCCGACGCCGAAGGCAAGGTTCCCGAAGACCTGACGCTGTGCGTGCGCCTGCGCGTATCGTCGGAGTATTCGGAACTCAGCCTCGCCTCGAAGTTCGGCTGCGATCTGGCCAACGCTGCGGAACTGCTCCAGGCTACGCGTCAGGTGGCGGACTCGCTCGGCGTGTGCTTCCACGTCGGCAGCCAGTCGATGAGCCCCCACGCCTATGTCCAGGCGCTGGAGCGCGTCCGTGCGGCGATCGTCGATGCCTCGGTCCTCGTCGACATCATCGACGTGGGCGGTGGCTTCCCGTCGATCTACCCCGGCATGGAACCGCCGCCGCTCGAAGACTACTTCGGCGTGATCGACCGCACCTATGAATCGCTGCCGGTGTCCTACTCGGCCGAACTGTGGTGCGAGCCGGGCCGTGCACTCTGCGCCGAATACAACTCGATGATCGTGCGCGTCGAACGCCGCCGCGGGGCCGAGCTGTACATCAATGACGGTGCCTATGGCGCGCTGTTCGATGCCGCCCATGTCGGTTGGCGTTTCCCCGTTCGCGTGCTGCGCGACGAGGTGGCCAACGACGTCGAGACCGAGATCGAGATGGAGCCGTTCAGCTTCTACGGCCCGACCTGCGACGACATGGACCACATGGAAGGTCCGTTTGAACTGCCGGTCGATGTGAAGGTCGGCGACTACATCGAGATCGGCATGCTCGGTGCCTATGGCGCGGCAATGAAGACCGCGTTCAACGGCTTCGGTGAGACGGAAGTGTTCGAAGTTACCGACGAGCCGATGTCGAGCCAGTACCGCGGCGACCGCCGCGATCCGCGCGTGTCGGACAACGTGGTTTCGCTGCGCTGATATCGGCTGCGGTTGATCGAATTGGAAAAGGCCCTGCCGCAAGGTGGGGCCTTTTTCTTTCGGCGCAATGTTTTGCGCGAAAGATGAAGGATGGTTCACGCAGAGCGCGCAGCGGAACATGGAGGCGCAGAGGGCTTGCGCTATGGGCGAAGCCGCCCACGGATTTCAAACGCTGCGTTTGGCTCAACGTCGCATTGTCTACTGGGCCTTGCGGCCCCGGCCCGACCTCTCTGCGGCTTCCTGTTCGTCTGCGCGCTCTGCGTGAACCCTTGGCCCGGCTTCAGAACCCGACGAACCTCGCGGCCTCCTCCACGCTCTTGCGGTTGCTCACCACGGCATTGGCGGGGAAGTCGGGATCGGGCCAGCCGAGGGCCACTGCCTTCATGATCACCTGATCGTCAGGAATGCCCGCGTGTTCGCGCACCACCGGCGATTGCATGATGCCTTGCGAGTTGATCACGCAGCCAAGGCCCCGTGACCAGGCGGCATTGACGAGGGCAGTGGTCACCGCGCCGCAGTCGAACGCCGTGTCGTCGCTCTCCGCCAGCTCGCGGTCGTAGGTGATGATCACGCAGACCGGGGCGTCGAACTGGCGGAAGCCGCGCAGGACCCAGTCCTGACGGGCGGGGGCGTCGTCGCGGGCAATGCCCATCGCGCCGAACAGTTGCTTGGCGACTTCCACCTGCCGGTCACGGTGGACGCCCGCAAAGGGGCTGCCCTTGCGGAATTCGCGGCTGTCGGGCTCACCGGCGAGGATGCGTTCGGTGTTGCCCTTGCGGATGCGGTCGAGCGGCTCTCCGGTGACGACGTGGAAGTGCCACGGCTGCGTGTTCATCGAGGTGGGCGAGCGCATCGCCATCCCGAGGATTTCCTCGATCAGCGCGCGCGGGACAGGCTTGTCGAGATAGCCACGGATCGAACGGCGACCGAGGACCACTTCGTCATAGGACGGAACCGACATGCACTCTCCCGACATTTTAATTGGTCGGTTAAAGTTAGCGTCGCATGCGCGAAAGGCAAGCCCAACGAAAAAGCCCTCCCGGTTGGGGAGGGCTTTTCAACTTCCGAAAGGGGCCGGATCAGGCCGCCTTCTGGATTTCCAGTTCCATGCGCTGCCAGATCTCGACCAGCGCCTCGGTCAGTTCGTCCATCATGGCCTCGGTGTGCGAGGGGCCAGGAGTGAACCGCAGCCGCTCAGTGCCACGCGGGACGGTCGGGAAGTTGATCGGCTGCACATAGACGCCATACTCGGCGAGCAGGATGTCAGCGATCTTCTTGGCCCGCACCGGATCACCAACCATCAGCGGTACGATGTGGGTGGTCGATGGCATGACCGGCAGGCCCGCATCGGCAAAGGCTTGCTTGAGGTAGGCTGCGGCAGCCTGCTGGCCTTCGCGCTCCTCGCTCGATGCCTTGAGGTGGCGGACCGAGGCGAGGACGCCTGCGACCAGCACCGGCGACAGCGAGGTGGTGAAGATGAAGCCGGGCGCATAGGAGCGGATCACGTCGATGATCTTGCGATCGGCCGCGATGTAGCCACCCATGACGCCGAAGGCCTTGCCCAGCGTACCTTCGATGATGTCGATACGGTGCGCCGCCTCGTCACGATCGGTGATGCCGCCACCGCGCGAGCCGTACATGCCGACAGCGTGGACCTCGTCGATGTAGGTCAGCGCGTTGTACTTCTCGGCAAGGTCACAGATCGCGTGGATCGGCGCGACGTCGCCGTCCATCGAATAGACGGATTCGAACGCGATCAGCTTGGGCACGTTAGGATCGGTCTCGGCCAGCAGCTCCTCGAGATGCTCCACGTCATTGTGACGGAACACCTTCTTTTCCGCGCCCGAATTGCGGATGCCCGCGATCATCGAGGCGTGGTTCAGCTCGTCCGAGAAAATCACGCAGCCCGGCAGGATCTTGGCCAGCGTCGACAGCGTCGCGTCGTTCGAGACATAGCCCGAAGTGAACAGCAGCGCGCCTTCCTTGCCGTGCAGGTCAGCCAGCTCTTCCTCGAGCTGGATGTGGTAATGCGTGTTGCCGCCGATGTTGCGCGTACCGCCGGAACCCGCGCCGACGTTGTGCAGCGCCTCTTCCATGGCGGCGATGACCTTGGGGTGCTGGCCCATGGCGAGGTAATCGTTCGAGCACCACACCGTGATCGGCTTCGGGCCATTGTGGCCGGCAAAGCAGCGCGCGTTGGGGTAGGCGCCCTTGTTGCGGAGAATGTCGATGAAGACGCGGTAGCGACCTTCGGAGTGCAGACGCTCGATCGCAGAATCAAAAATCTGATCGTAATTCACCCCGCCGCTCCTTCCTGCAACGAAAGCGCATCCGCGCTTCCGAGGCCCGATCCCGTTGGGCCACCGGCGAATGGGCGGCTTCTACGCCTGTTGTTTTCGCTTTGCCAGCATGATTTGCCCTAACTGCCCGAAAGTCGGAGTTAATCGGCCTACCGGGCCGGTACGAGTTCAGGAGCGGGCGCAATGCCGTTGACCTGCGCATTGGCGATGGTCCAGTCGACGTCATGCGAAGGCAGGATCACGAGGTCCTTGTCTCGCTCTTTCAGGGCCTTGAGCCCCTTTAGCCAGCCAATCACCGCCGGCCGGTCTTCCGGTGCCATCCAGTCCGCCACCAGGCGCGACCGCGGCGTCGGCATCTCGGCATTGACCGAGAGCGAGGCGGTGTCACCGGCGAAGATGTACTCGCGGCCCGAGGCCAGCCGCACGTAGAACATTTCGGACGCCGGAGTGTGGCCCGGCGTCTGGATCGCCACCACACCGGGGGCGATCGCCTCGACCTGCCCGAGTTCGCGCGTCTCGGTGATCAGGCGGGCGTTCTCGCGCCACAGCGAATTGATGTTGCCCAGCATGCCCGGCGTCACGACCGCCTTGTCGACGATGTCCTCGAAGCGCGGATGATCGAGAAACGCGCCGACGTGATCGACATGGGCGTGGGTGAACAGGATCATCTCGCTCTGGTCCATCCATCGGTCAACCAGCTGGCGCGCCTTGCTGTCGTAGTGCTTGAACCCCATCGCAAGGGCATCGGTGCGCGACAGGCCTGGATCGATTACGATGCCGCCGCCCGGTGTCGTCAAGCGCCAGGCGAAGACGCCCGACGTAACCTGGCGCAAGCCGGTGCCCGCCGCCAGCGTGGCCCCCGGGATGTAGCGGGTGGCGATAGGCGCGAAGGTGATCGCGGTGGGCTTTTCCCCAGGGATCGCATCGGCAGCCGCCCGCAGCGCCGCGAGATCGAACTTGCGCGCCGGGACGTTGGCCGGCCCGGCATTCACCAGCAGCCAGTAATAGGCAAGGCCGAGCACCAGCAGCAGCGCGATCAGGAATCTGGAAAAGCGACTCACGCCAAGGCCCCCGTTTGCGTCATCACCTTCAGAACACCTCTACCCGGTCGAGCCCGTGTTCGGCCAGAGCCGGACGCAACAGATCGACCTGTTCGCCGCCCTTGGTGAACAGGGCAAGGTCGGGACGCTCGCGCCGCCACGCCTGTCCTTGCGTCAGAAAGGCGATGCGTCGTGCGATACCGTCCGATCCGTCGATGAACTGCACGCCCGGTCCGAAGGCCCGCGCCAGTTCGTCCTCGATCAGCGGGAAGTGGGTGCAGGCCAGCACTACGGTGTCGATGCGGTCACCGCCTGGCATGGTGCGCAGCGCCTGCGCCGCGCGGGCATAGACCGCCGGGTCCACCGCTTCGCCCCGCAATTTCGCCTCGGCCGCGGCGACAAGTTCGGGCGCGCCATGGCGGAGCAGGGTCTTGCCCGAGGCGAACTCGGCCTCGAGCCGGTCGACGTAGCTCTGGCGGATCGTCGCGGCGGTGCCGAGCAGGCCGATCACCCCCGTCTTCGTTATTGCCGCTGCGGGCTTTATTGCAGGAACGGTGCCGACGATCGGCACTTCGAGCACTTCGCGCACCGACGCCAGCGCGATGGTCGATGCGGTGTTGCAGGCGATACAGACGAGGCGGGGGCGCAGGCGTTCGGTCAGTCGGCCGAGTAGCCCCGAGACCCGCGCCGCGATCTGCGCCTCGGTCTTGTCGCCATAAGGCAGACCTGCGTTGTCGGCGACATAGATGATCGGCGCCTGCGGCAGGCTCACGCGCACCTTGCGCAGCACCGAAAGCCCGCCAACGCCCGAATCGAACAGCAGAAGCGGAGCGGCAGGATCGGACGATGGGCTGTCGGTCATTGCCGGTGCTTGTATCGGGAATGGCAGCAAAATGGGAAGTGGCCTCTTTCGCTTTTGTGTCCGGAGAGGATATGAGCGGTTTTGTGGAAACGCTTTTGCCCCTGCTCGTCGGCTATCTGCTCGGCTCCGTGCCCTTCGGCCTGATCCTCACGCGCCTGACCGGCGGCGGCGATTTGCGCGCCATCGGCTCGGGCAACATCGGCGCCACCAATGTCCTGCGCACCGGCAAGAAGGGCGTGGCGGCGGCGACCTTGCTGCTCGACATGGGCAAGGGCCTCGCCGCCGTCCTGATTGCGCGCCATTTCTGGCCCTCGGCCGAGCCGCTGGCCGCGCTCGCTGCCGTGCTTGGCCACTGCTTCCCGGTCTGGCTCAAGTTCAAGGGCGGCAAGGGCGTCGCCACGATGATGGGCATATCACTGGGTCTCGCCTGGCCAATCGGCCTTGCCTATGCGGTTGTGTGGCTTGGCGTGCTGTTTGCCAGCCGCATTTCCTCACTCGGCGGCATGAGCGCCGCCATCGCCGCGCCGGTTGCAGGGGTGCTGCTGGGATACACAGCCTATGCGCCGGTCCTTGGACTGCTGGCGCTGCTGGTGCTGTTCCTTCATCGTGAGAACATCGGCCGCCTGCGCGCCGGGACCGAGCCCAGGGTCGGCAGCAAGAAGTGAGCGAGACGGCGCAAGCCACGCTGTCACGGGCTGAGGCTTTCGCGCGGATTCGCCTGCTGCGCTCGCCCAATATCGGGCCGGTCAGCTACAACCAGTTGCTGCGTCGCTTCGGCACGGCAGAGGCCGCGCTAGAAGCCCTGCCGGACCTTGCCGCGCGTGGCGGTGCCCCCTATCGCCCCGCATCCGCCGACCGGATCGAAAGCGAGATCGCCGCAGTCCGCAAGGCCGGGGCGCGTTACCTGTTCCATGACGGTCCCGACTATCCAGCGCTCCTCGCCACGCTCGAAAGCCCGCCGCCGATACTGACCATCCGCGGAGACGTAGCGCTGCTCTCGCGCCCTTCGGTCGCGGTGGTGGGTGCGCGCAACGCCTCGGCCGCAGCGGTAAAACTTTCGCGCGATTTTGCGACGGCGCTCGCAGGGCGGGGCTACGCCGTCATTTCCGGCCTTGCCCGGGGGATCGACGCCGCCGCCCATCGCGGTGCGCTTGCCGGAATGGCGGACGGCGGGGGCACAGTCGGCGTGATCGCCAGCGGCATCGACATCAGCTACCCGCCCGAGAACACCGAACTGCAGGAGCAGGTCGCAACCGAAGGCCTGTTGATCGCCGAAATGCCGCCGGGCACCGAACCGCTCGCCCGGCACTTTCCGCACCGCAACCGCATCATCGCCGGGCTGGCGACGGGAACGCTGGTGGTCGAGGCCGCGCCAAGGTCCGGCTCGCTGATCACTGCCCGCCTGGCAGCCGAAGCGGGGCGCGAGGTCATGGCCATTCCCGGCTCCCCGCTCGACAGCCGCTCCCATGGCTGCAACCAGCTGATCCGCGACGGCGCGATCCTCGTACAAGCGCCTGACGACGTCGTGGAACTGCTGGTCGGCTTCGAAGGCAAGCCCCGATCAAGCTTCCGCGAAGGGCCGCCTACGTGGGCTCCGGACATCGAGGAGCGAGGCGCAGATATCGCCGGACTGCTCACCCTCGCGCCCATCGCCGTCGACGAACTGATCCGGCAAAGCGGCGCTGCCCCCGGCGCCGTGCAGATGGCCTTGCTCGAACTGGAGCTGGCGGGCAGGCTGGTGCGCCATGCCGCCGGAAGGGTCAGCCTTGCGTCCTGACAGCCTGCCCAACCTGCCGCTTGACGAACCAGTCCGGTAGTCCCCACCCTCGCGCACACGTACACGTAAGGACTGCTTTTTCAGATCATGCAGCTTGTCATCGTAGAATCTCCGGCCAAGGCCAAGACCATCGAGAAGTATCTGGGCCCCGGCTACAAGGTTCTCGCCTCATACGGTCACATCCGCGACCTGCCCGTGAAGGATGGTTCCGTCCGCCCGGACGAGGACTTCGCGATGGATTGGGAGCTTTATGGCGACAAGCAGTCGCGCGTTAAGGCGATCACCGATGCGGCCAAGGACGCCGACCGTCTGATCCTGGCGACCGACCCTGACCGCGAGGGTGAGGCAATTTCGTGGCATGTCAGGGAGTTGCTGAAGAAGCGCAAGGCGCTTCCGAAGGACGTCGAGCGCGTTACCTTCAATGCGATCACCAAGCAGACGGTGACCGATGCGATGAAGCGGCCGCGCGAGCTCGATCAGGACCTGATCGACGCCTATCTCGCCCGCCGCGCGCTGGATTACCTGTTCGGCTTCACGCTCTCGCCGGTGCTGTGGCGCAAGTTGCCCGGCGCGAAGTCGGCGGGTCGCGTGCAGTCGGTAGCGCTGCGCCTGATCGTCGAGCGTGAGCGCGAGATCGAGGTTTTCCGGGCGCAGGAATACTGGTCGGTCATTGCCCGTCTCGAGCAGGGCGGCACCGAATTTGCCGCGCGCCTCGTCAAGTTCGATGGCCAGAAGCTCGACAAGCTGACGCTGGGGGACGAAGGCTCGGCCATGAAGGCCAAGGCCGTGGTCGAGGCCGGGACGTTCCGCGTCGAGGAAGTCGAGACCAAGCCAACCCGCCGCAATCCCTATCCCCCGTTCACCACCTCGACCCTGCAGCAGGAGGCGGCGCGCAAGCTCGGTTTCTCCGCCAGCCACACCATGCGCGTGGCGCAGACGCTCTATGAGGCGGGCGCGATCACCTACATGCGTACCGACGGCGTGCAGATGGACCCGAGTGCGATCTCCGAGGCGCGCAAGGCTATCTCGGATCGCTATGACGGGCACTATCTTCCCGAAAAACCCCGTCATTACGAGACGAAGGCGAAGAATGCTCAGGAAGCGCATGAAGCCATCCGGCCGACCGACTTTTCGAAGGATCGCTATGGCTCTGGCGACGAGGCGCGGCTCTATGACCTGATCTACAAGCGCGCGATGGCCAGCCAGATGGCCTCGGCGAACATCGAGCGCACCAGCGTCACCCTGCGTGATGGCACCGGCAAGCACGAACTGCGCGCGACGGGCCAAGTCGTGAAATTCCCAGGCTTCCTCGCCGTCTACGAGGAAGGCCGCGACCAGAAGGCCGATAGCGACGACGAAGACGGCAACCTGCTCCCTTCCTTGAGCAAGGGCGACACCCCTGCCAAGCGCGGCGTCGACGCCACGCAGCACTTTACCCAGCCGCCGCCGCGCTATTCGGAAGCCAGCCTCGTCAAGCGGCTCGAGGAACTGGGCATCGGGCGTCCTTCCACTTATGCCGCGACGCTGCAGGTGCTGAAGGATCGCAACTACGTCCGGACCGAGAAAAATCGTTTCTTTGCAGAGGAGTCTGGCCGACTTCTCACGTCGTTTCTCGAGCGCTTCTTTAACCGCTACGTGGCCTATGAGTTCACGGCGGGCATGGAAGAGGAACTCGATGACGTTTCCGGCGGCCGGGCCGAATGGAAGAAGGTGCTCGCCGAGTTCTGGCGCGACTTCAAGCCCAAGTCTGACGAGGTGATGGAGAAGAAGCCGAGCGAGGTCACCGCCGAGCTTGACGAATTCCTCTCCGACTACCTGTTCCCGCCCCGCGAGGACGGCAAGGACCCCCGCCTGTGCCCCAAGTGTGAGGCGGGCCGCCTGTCACTTCGGGGTGGCCGCTATGGCGCCTTCGTCGCCTGCTCGAACTACCCCGAGTGCAAGTACACCCGCAAGTTCGCTCAGCCCGGTGGGACCGATGGCGCCGGCGGCGAGGACGGCGTACTCGGCAAGGACCCGGTGACCGGGGAAGACGTGGTGCGCAAGGCCGGACGTTTCGGCCCTTACATCCAGTTGGGTGAGGGCAAGGAAGCCAAGCGTGCGTCGATCCCCAAGGATATCGGCGAACTCGATCTGGAATGGGCGCTGAAGCTGCTCTCCCTACCGCGCGAGGTAGGCACCCACCCCGAAAGCGGCAAGCCGATCACGGCTAGCATCGGCCGCTATGGCCCGTATCTGGCGCACGACGGCAAGTATGCCAGGCTGCGCTCTACTGCCGAAGTGTTCGAGACCGGCATGAATGCGGCCGTGATGCACCTCGCCGCTGCGGCGGCAGGGGCAGGGGCTCGCGGTAGCCGGACAGCAGCAGAACCGCTCAAGGTGTTCGGCGCGCATCCGACTTCCGGCGGCGAGATCAAGCTGATGGCGGGGCGCTATGGCCCCTATGTCACCGATGGCACGACCAACGCCACGCTGCCCAAGGACAAGCAACCGGAGTCCCTGACGCTCGAAGAGGCGATCGTCCTGATCGACGAGCGCGCAGCCAAGGGCCCGCCCAAGGGCAAGAAGGGCGCGAAGAAGGCTCCTGCCAAGAAGGCCGCGCCAAAGAAGGAAGCCGCCACGAAAGAAGGTGCGAAGAAGCCTGCGGCAAAGAAAGCGCCCGCCAAGAAGGCTCCGGCCAAGAAGGCGGCAAAGCCTGCTGAATGAAGCGCCTACCGGCCGCGCTCAACGGCGCGGCCGGTAGAGCCAGTATTCCTTGTTGCCCAGCGGCACGCGGGCATAGCGCTCGTAACTGCGGGCAAGATCAGCCTTGATCATCCGCCGCGTGTCCATGTTGGGCAGGTAGAGCTTCTTGTAGCGCCCGCGCATCACGATCACGTCGGGCTTGCTGGCCAGCACCTTTGCCAGTTCAGCTGATGGATCGACGCCGATTGCAGGCGCCTCGATATAGGTGTTGAGGTGGTTCGGGAAGATCCGGGTGGTCGGCAGGCAGCTGTTGGTGGTGCGATAGAACGCCAGTTCGCCTTCGTAGATGAACAGGCAGCCGCCATGCATTTCCTGCGCGATCGCGGCGTTCATCGCCTCGTATTGCCGCGTGCTGCCGTGCTGGTTGTACTGATAGGCCATGACCACCACGCCCGCCACGGCGCCAAAGCCGAGCAAC
The DNA here is from genome assembly GCA_046290865.1 of Novosphingobium sp. Classification (GTDB taxonomy): domain Bacteria; phylum Pseudomonadota; class Alphaproteobacteria; order Sphingomonadales; family Sphingomonadaceae; genus Novosphingobium. The sequence goes on from JBKBUD010000002.1 coordinate 94,517, forward strand.
AGCCGTCCGTACCAGCGCTCGCCGTCCCTGGTACGAGCAAGCGCCGGTGCCGCCAGAACGGCCAGAGGCATCAGCAGCGGCGAGACGTAGTGGTCGTACCACGTACCCAGGACCAGGAATCCAGCAACCGCCGCGATGCCCCAAAGCCTGATGACGCGCAGGCTTGCCGCGTTGGCGGAGGTGCAGGTGTCGAACACCCTCGGCGCGCGGAAGATCGCCAGCCAGAACGGCGTCAGTACGGCCACCTCCTTGGTCAGCCGCCACCATGACCGCCAGCCATCCGAACCGCGCTCGAAGATCGAGACAAAGTTGGCATAAATGAACGCGTCGCTCTGGCCGAGTTTGGCGTACCAGGCCAGCGCCGCCAATGTCGGCAACAGAGCCACAGCCATCCACAGCAGCGCCGTTGCGGCGAGCCGGCGGTATGTCCATACGTCGGCAAATCCGCGCGCCAGCAGGATGAGGCCAAAGGCGGCACCTTCGAAGATCACCGTGTACTTGATCTGGATCGCGAGGCCCAACAGCAGCATGACCAGGCAGCCGCGCCAGATCAGCGGCGGGTGTTCGGGGCGCTTGACGCTGTCCACCACGCCCCAGGCCGCCATCGCCACGAGCAGGTTATAGAACACCGGAGCCTGACCCATGCCTGCGTTGAAGATCGGCATGAACAGGATGTAGGCAGTGCCCGCCTGCCACGATGCCGCCGGCGAGGCGATCTCGCGCGCGATGCGGCTGATCACCATCGCCGTGAGGGTAAAGCTCAGGCCCGCGCCAATCTGATAGGCGATCACCGGATCGAAGGGCAGCGCGGCAAGGCCCTCATAGAGCAGGAACAGCCCGATGGGCTTGCGGTCCCAGATGTCGACATAGACTGTCGCCCCTTCGCGCATCCGCTCGGCCACGAACAGGTAGAACTGCTCGTCGATGTGGACCACCGGGTTCCCGAACAGGAAGCTGCGGGTCACGAGGAACAGGGCGAGGAAGCCCAAGGCCTCGATCAGCCAAGACGGCACGGCTTGGGGTCGCGTGAGGCCGCGGACGACCGGAATCGGTAACTGGCCGGCGGGCGGGCTGATAGCACCTGCCGCCGTAACGCTGCCAGTTTCGCTCATGCTCGCACTCCGTCCACCATTGCACCCGGGACGTTAACGGGCGAGCTGCCCGTACCCTTCGCGCGAGCGACGCTAGGCACGCAATGTGAACGGTGGATGTCGGTTCCATGCCGCACTGCAGCAAGGATGCTGCAATGCGACTAACGGTCCGGTTATGGCGATGAAGCGTTGATTGGTCAGGAAAATCAGTCGAGGAACTTGGCCAGGCCCTCTGCCGCCGCGACATGTCCTGCGCGATTGGGATGGACAGGAATGCCATCGCCTGCCGGAGCGGTCAGGCCATTGCTCCATGGCTCAGCGGAGCAGGGGGCGTGGCTTTTCGAGAGGGCGGAGAAGCGGAACACTTCCGCACCTTCCTCATGCGCGACTCTGGCGGTGAGCTTGGCGAGGCGCTTTGCCGCCGCGACGCTTTGCTTCATGCGTGCATCGCTGATGAGGACTGCGGCACAAGACCCCTTGGGCGGCAGCACGGTGATGTAGTCCACGAACACCACGCGGGCCTGTGGCGCCCGCCGATGTACTTCGCGGACGATGCGGCGCATGCGCTCCTCGTCGCCCTTCCAGATGTCGTCGCCGGCATCGCGCCACTTCTGGCAGCGGGCATCTGGCGTGGTCATCTGCTCGCAAGCGGCGGCGTAAATGTTGCCGACGAAGTTCACGTCGTTGCCGCCGATGGTGATCGTGACGAGGCGGGCATCGGCGCCAACGCTTTCGATCTGCGGCGGGACTTCGTTCCACGGGCCGAGCACATGCTCTGTCGTTGCCCCACTGCAGGTGGCATCGATCAGCGCAAGCTTGAGCTTGGCCGCAAGCAGGTTGGGATAGTTGAGCGTTCCTCGACCGCAGCGTGCCGGGGTGTCGGGCGTGGTCGGTCCGACGCCGGGACCTGCGGCGAACGAACTGCCAAGGGCAACGTAACGCGCGCCTTCCGGCAGCGGTGCCGGCCTGGCAAGCGCCGGGGTAGCAGCAAGCGCCGCAACACCCAGAACGAAGCGGATCACTTCACCCACTCCAGCCCGATTTCCTCATAGATTTCCTTCGCGTCGGCCCAGCGCTCGTCGACCTTGACGTGAAGGAAGAGATGAACCTTGGTATCCAGCAGCTGCGCCAGTTCCTTGCGCGCCGCTTCGCCGATGGCCTTGATCTTTGCGCCGCCCTTGCCGAGCACGATGGCCCGTTGCGTTTCGCGGGCGATCACGATCTGCTGGTGAATCTCGATCGAACCGTCCTTGCGCGTCAGGTACTTCTCCGGTCGCACAGTGCTGTCGTAGGGCAGCTCGTCGTGAAGCTGGCGATAAAGCTGCTCGCGGGTGATCTCGGCGGCCATCAGGCGCTCGCTGGCGTCCGATACCTGATCTTCCGGGTAATGCCACGCGCCTTCAGGCATGAGCGTGGCCAGGCGCTGCTTGAGTTCGGGCACGCCATCGCCGGTCAGCGCCGAGACGAAGAACACCTCGTCGAACTCGGCCTCCTGCGTCAGCGCCTCTGCCATCACGAGCAGCGGCTCCTTGGGCGTGGAGTCGACCTTGTTGAGGACCAGCAGCTTGCGTTCGGGACGCCCCTTCAGTGTCTCGAGGATCGGCTCGAGATAGTCGCGCTTCTTCTTTCGGGCATCGACGACCAGCAGGATGGCGTCCGCCTCGTGCGCCCCGTCCCAGGCTGCACTGACCATGGCGCGGTCGAGGCGCCGCTTCGGCTCGAACAGGCCGGGCGTGTCGGCCAGGATGATCTGCGCCTTGTCTTCGCCCACGTCTTCCAGAGCAATGCCCATCAGGCGGGCGCGGGTGGTCTGCGCCTTGGCCGAGACGATCGCGACCTTCTGCCCGACGAGTGCGTTGACGAGGGTGGACTTGCCGGCGTTAGGTGCGCCGAGGACGGCCACGAGGCCACATTTTTCGGTCATTATTCCAATTCTTCAGAAGAGTTCGGGCCATCTTAGGCCAAATGCGCCGCTACGGCTAGTTGGCCTCAGCCATGAGCCTGCATGAAGGCGCGCGCGGCCGAGGTTTCGGCCTCCTGCTTGCTGCTGCCCGTAGCGCTCGCGCTGCCGACACCCTTTACCTCGACCGAGACGGTGAACTTTGCGGCATGGTCCGGCCCCTCGCGGGCGACGAGCGTATAGACTGGCGGTTTGCGGCGGTTGCCCGCAGCCCATTCCTGCAGCGCGGCCTTGGGATGCTTGCGCTGGCCGGTGCCCGAGGCCATCGGCTTGTCCCAGAGCTTCCGGACGAAAGCGCGCGCGGGCTCAAAGCCACGTTCCACGAACAGCGCGCCGATCAACGCTTCCATTACATCCCCGAGGATGTTGTCGCTTTTCGCCCCGCCATCGTCGCGCGCCTGCTTGCCGAGGCGGATGTGCGAAGACAGCCCGATTTCCCGCGCCACGTCGGCGCAAGTCTCGCGGCTGACCAGTGCATTGAGGCGTTGCGACAGCTTGCCCTCGGCGGCATCGCTCTTCTCGTGCAGCCAGTCCGCGATGACGAGGCCGAGAACCCGGTCGCCGAGGAACTCGAGCCGCTGATAGTCGCGGTCCGCGCCCATCGATCCGTGCGTCAGCGCTTCGGCCCAGAGATCGGGACGCGACGGGGCGTTGCCGGTCAGCGCGGTCAGATAGCTCAGCGTCTCGGGTGACAGCGCGCTCAGAACGTGCCCCCGATCCGGCTCCAGCGCGCGGCGGTGAACCAGGTCCAGGGCAGGAACCAGTTGGCGCTGCCATCGGTCGACCACATCATGATCGTGGCACGGCCAACGAGGTTCTCCTGCGGGACCAGACCGATGCCGCCGCCTTCCATCGCCGGGAAGCGGCTGTCCATCGAGTTGTCACGGTTGTCACCCATCATGAACAGGTGGCCTTCGGGCACGATCACCGGCGCGGTATCGTCGACTGCGCGCTGCCCCATGTCGAGAACGGTGTAGCTCTTGCCGTTGGGCAGCGTCTCACGGAACTGCGGGTAGTGGCAGGTCTGGCGGCCGTCGGCCTCGGTCACCGCAAATTCGATCGAGAGGCAATCGGTATTCGGGGTGACGGGAATGACGAAGTCCTCGACCTTGACCTTGGGCACGGCCTTGCCGTTGAGGTGCAGCACACCACCGATCATCTGCACGGTATCGCCCGGCAGGCCGATCACGCGCTTGATGTAGTCGACATCGTTGCCCGGAGGCGCCTTGAAGATCGCGATGTCGCCGCGCTCGGGCTGGCTGGCAAGAATGCGCTTGGGCAGCAGCGGGGCGCTGAACGGCAGCGAATAGCTGCTGTAGCCATAGGGCCACTTGGCGGCGAGCAGGTAGTCGCCGTTCTCCAGCCGCGGCAGCATCGATTCCGAAGGGATGTTGAACGGCGAGAAAATGAAGCTGCGGAAGATCGCCACGACCAGCACCAGCTTGATCAGGAAGACCGGGAAACTGTCCTCTTTCTTTTCCTTCTTCGCAGGAGGTGCGGAAGGCGCTTGGTCTGCCGCTGTCGGGCTGCTGGCTTCGGGCGTGTCGTTCATCGTCGCGGTCATGTTGCCAGCAAGGCCCTTCGTCAAGTGTGTTGTTGGTCTAATACAGTAGCCGAAATACGTCTGCGCAGCTTGCCGATGGATGAACAGCATGCTTGGCGAGGGGCCTCCTAGCGGGCATTAGGGCCATTACGCAGTTGCGAAAGGATGAGGTTGGACATGTCGGCAGGCGACGCAGAGCAGTATTGGACCGCACTTGAAGGTTTGCCGAGGCTGACGCTGAAGGACCTGTTCGCAGAATCCGGACGGCTTGCCCGTTATTCCACCACGCTCGACCTGCCCGGTGGGCCGGTGATCTTCGACTGGTCCAAAACGCACCTTTCTCCCGAAGTCGACGCGCTGCTCGGCGCAGTTGCCGCGGCGATGGACCTCGAAGGACGGCGCGATGCGCTGATCTCGGGCGAGAAGATCAACAACACCGAAGGCCGCGCGGCAGAGCACACCGCACAGCGCGGCATCGGCAACGAGGCCAGCGTCGAAGAAGCCGAAGCGCTCCATGCCCGCATGCGCATGCTGGTCGAGGCGATCCACGATGGCGCGCTGGGCGAAGTGAAGAGCCTCATCCACATCGGCATCGGCGGTTCGGCACTCGGGCCGGCGCTGGCCATCGACGCCCTGACGCGCGATGGCGCAAAGGTTGCAGTCCACGTCGTCTCGAATATCGACGGCTGCGCGCTCGAAGCCGCGATGAAGGCCTGCGATCCAGAAACGACGCTGATCGCCGTCGCTTCGAAGACCTTCACCACCACCGAGACCATGACCAATGCGCACTCGGCGCTCGAATGGTTGCGTGAGGGCGGCGTGGAAGATCCTTATGGCCGCGTGGTCGCGCTGACCGCTTCGCCCGACAAGGCGGTGGAGTGGGGCGTTGACGAAACGCGCGTGCTGCCGTTCTCCGAGACCGTCGGCGGCCGTTACTCCCTGTGGTCCTCGATCGGCTTTCCGGTGGCCATGGCGCTGGGCTGGGATGGTTTCGCCGAGTTTCTCGACGGTGCAGCGGCTATCGACCGGCACTTCGTCGACGTTGATCTGGCCGAGAACGTGATCGTCCGCGCCGCCTTTGCCGACCTCTATTACACGCAGGTTCGCGGCTGCCAGACTCGTGCCGTGTTCGCCTACGACGAGCGACTGAAGCTCCTGCCGGACTATCTCCAGCAGCTCGAGATGGAATCGAACGGCAAGAGCGTCCTTGCCGATGGCACGCCCCTGACGCGTCCCAGCGCGCCTGTGACCTGGGGCGGCGTCGGCACCGATGCGCAGCACGCGGTGTTCCAGCTGCTCCACCAGGGCACGCACTTGATCCCGGTCGATTTCCTCGCGGTGAAGACCCCGGGTCATGATCTCGATCCGGCCCATCACGAAATCCTGCTCTCGAACTGCTTCGCTCAGGGGGCGGCGCTGATGGCGGGCAAGGCTTCCGACGATGGCGCGCGGGCCTATCCAGGCGATCGCCCCTCGGCGACGATCCTCTGCGAGGACCTCAACCCCGCCACGCTCGGCGCGCTGATCGCCTTCCACGAACACCGCACTTTCGTTTCGGCGGCGATGCTCGGGATCAACCCGTTCGACCAGTTCGGCGTCGAACTCGGCAAGGCCATCGCCAAGCAGATCGAGGCAGGCGGCGGCGAGGGCTTTGACCCTTCGACCGAGGCCCTGCTGGCCGCAGCCGGGATCGGCAGCTGAACGTTTCGCGCACTGGACTATTGCAGGGAATGCCTCTGGTCTTGGGCCGGACCAGAGGCCATATGCTTCGCCGATACAAGGAGTGCATATGGCTGAGTACGTTTCCGGGCAGGAATTCGACTACGATCTCTTCGTGATTGGCGCAGGTTCCGGCGGCGTCCGCGCCAGCCGTATCGCTGCCAGCTACGGCGCGCGGGTCGCCGTGGCCGAGGAGTATCGCGTCGGTGGGACCTGCGTGATCCGGGGGTGCGTGCCCAAGAAGTTGCTCGTCTACGGTTCGCACTTCGCCGAGGAATTGCAGGACGCAGCCAACTACGGCTGGACGGTCGAGAAGATGTCCTTCGACTGGCCGACGTTACGTGACGCGGTGCTCAAGGACGTCGACCGGCTCAACACGGCCTACACGAACACGCTCGAAAACAACAAGGTTGAGCGCTTCCTCGAACGCGCCGAAGTGGCCGGGCCGAACACGGTGCGCCTTGCTTCGGGGAAGGAAATCAGCGCCAGGTACATCCTGATCGCGACCGGTGCGTGGCCGGTGATGCCCGAGTTTGAAGGCAGCGAGCATTGCATCACCTCGAACGAGGTGTTCCATCTCGAGAAGCTGCCCAAGCGCGTGGTGATCTCCGGCGCGGGCTATATCGCGATGGAGTTTGCGGGCATCTTCAACGCCCTCGGCTGTCACGTAACGGTGGTCAACCGCAGCGAGACGATCCTGCGCGGCTATGATGAATCGCTGCGCGACCGCCTGCTGCAGATCACCATGGCGCGCGGGATTGAGTACAAGTTCAACTGCCCGTTCGACCGCGTCGAGAAGCGCGAGGATGGCTCGTTCGATGTCTATCTCGGCAAGCAGCCCGATCCGATCCACGCCGACGTCGTGCTGGTGGCGACGGGACGTCGCCCCAAGACCGACGGTCTCGGGCTTGAGAACGCGGGCGTCACCTTGGGCGCACAGGGCGAGATCCCGGTCGACGACCACGGTAAGACGTCGTGCGACAGCATCTACGCAGTCGGTGACGTAACGAACCGCGTGCAGCTCACACCGATCGCCATTCGCGAAGGTCACGCATTCGCCGACCGCGTGTTCGGGGGCAAGGAGACCTCGGTCAGCTATGACGCCATCCCGAGCGCGGTGTTCTCGCAACCGCCCCTGGCAGGTGTAGGCCTTACCGAAAGCCAAGCGCGTCAAGCATTTGGCAGCAACATCAAGGTCTACTCGTCTGACTTCCGCCCGATGAAGAACATCTTCGGGCATCGCCCCGAGCGCGGGCTTTACAAGATGATCGTCGAGGCGACGACCGAGAAGGTGCTGGGAATCCACATGATCGGGCCCGACAGTCCTGAAATCCTCCAGGCCGCCGCGATCGCGGTGAAGGCGGGGCTGACCAAGGCCGATTTCGATGCGACGGTGGCCTTGCACCCGTCCATGGCGGAAGAGCTTGTGCTGATGCGCTGATTTGAAAGGTTGCAGGTTGCAACCTTTGTGTTAGTCTCCGCGCCGTTCCATTTCAGGAGGGAGCGGCGTGGAGCTTCCGGGCAAGTCGATATTCGTGACCGGCGCGACCGACGGCATCGGCGCAAGACTGGCAAGGCAACTTCGCGACAAGGGCGCACAGGTTATCGTGCACGGGCGCAACCAGGCACGTTTGGCGGCTGCGCGTGCCGAGGGCTACGAAGTGGTCGAAGGCGACCTATCGCGGATTGAAGGCGTGGAGGCCGTTCTCGCGCAGCTCGACGGTCGAGTGATCGACGGCCTGATCAACAATGCCGGCGCGGGCGCAGACCACGACTTCCGTGACGGCACGCCCGATCCCGCCGCAGCCGAGGCGACGATCTTCCTCAACCTGACAGCGCCGATCCGCCTGATCACCGGACTGATGCCAGTGTTGCTGACCCGTCCGGAAGCGATGATCGTCAACGTCACGTCCGGCCTCGCCATTGCGCCACGCGCGGGCGGGCCGGTCTATTGCGCGACGAAAGCGGGCTTGCGCAGCTACACTCAGGCGCTGCGGGCGCAACTGGCGGGAACGCAGGTCCGCGTGGTCGAAGCCTTGCCACCAGTGGTAGATACCCAGCTCACTGCCGGTCGCGGCAATCGCAAGATGGCGCCGGAAGAGTGCGCCCGGC